>JAHDWR010000208.1 GCA_023382755.1 Dehalococcoidia bacterium | reverse complement strand
CGATCGTCCGCCTCATCCCGCACGGCGAGGACGGCCACTTCGAAACGCGGCTCTGTGAGCAGTGCAGGGCGTTCCTCGACGAGCTTGAGCACCTGGACCACCAGATGCTCGGCCTCTGTGCTCTCGGTCTCGCCGAGGTCGTGAGCACCGACCATCGCGGCGAGCGGAGCTACGCGCTCACCGCCGCCGGCCGCCGCTGGCTCGACCGTCAGAAGGCACCCCGCGGCGAGAGCCGCTGAACGACGGAGTGGGCCGGTCCTTCGGGATCGGTCCATTCCTCCCGAGCCCGTGAACGACCACGGACCTCGCGCCGGCCTCGACGGCCAGCTCTCGCTCTTCCAGCACGAGGGCACGCTGCCGGTATCCGGCTGGCGTGGCAAGACGCCACCGGAGATGCGAGCTGATGCGCCCCATGGCTATCGGCTCGACCTCTCCGGTGACGAACCGCTCTACGTGCTCGACGACGAGGAGCGTCCCATCCCACCCGAGGGAGGTGACGAGCTCCTCGATGAGGACACCGAACCGGAGGGCGGCGATAACGACGGCGCCGAGGAAGACGACGACGCCGTCAACGATCTCAGCCGGTGGTCTGCGCCGCGCGAATGGGCGCCTTACTGCGCAGACACGATCGCCATGAAGGGCACCATCCGAAAGCCTGCCAGCCGCCTGGGCGCTCTCTGGGTCTGCACCGGCGGCAGTGGTCGGGCGATCGACCGGGGTCAGCGAGGCATGAGCGTCTACCGCCTGGTGCCCCTGGACGCCTATCGCGCTCCGCACCCCGACCTGCCGCTCAGCTACCCGGAGCACACCGCCCTTCCGCATGACCACCCGTTTCGCTGGGGCTACGAGGGGATGCTCATCACCTGGCAGAAGAAGCCGCACGTGCTCACCGACGAGCACATGGTCTTCAGCCACCCGTACATCCCTAACCCCGACGGGCACGGCTACCTGCCCGACCCGGACTGGCATCCCCACGACGAGGACGCAGTCCGCAGCGAACGCAACCCGTGGCGGCACGACCCCCACGCATGGCAACCGACAAGGAGGTTGATCTAAATGGAAGAACACGAACTGCTGCGCCGCGCCGCTCTGGCGGTCGTCCGCAGCATCGACCACGAAGCGAGCTTCTACGAGGCCCAGTCGCCCGTGGAGGATTGGGCGCTCGACGCGCTCGCGGCAACTGTCGCCGGCGACCTCAGCGGAGCCGAATCACTGCTCGATCGCTACGAACGCGCCGAGTGGGAGGAGCGCCGTTCTTACGCAATCTTGGAATGGGACGAGGCATGTCCGGCTGCTGCCCGCGCTGCGAACGCCCGCTGACCCAGGACGGTCACCTGCGCTATTGCGACCGCTGTGGCCACGAACCGCCCGAGAGCGCGGCGCTGCCCGTCACGCCGCCCCTCTTCGAGGACCCGGACGACAATACTCTGCGGCCTACCAGAACGGATGGCCCCCAGGCAACCACACCGCGAGGCCGATGATGAACCTCCTCACGATCAGGGCCGGAGGCTTCACTGCGACCGTCGACGGCTGTGCCCGTGACGAGAATGAACTCTGGTTCATCTCGATGCTCGGCCACCAGCAGGCTGTGCGCGCCATCTGGGCGCGGCTCGTCAAAGGAGAGGCAGGATTCTTCAGCAGCACTGAGCTGGGCGGCGAACCAACGCCGCTCGCCCGGGAGGCCTGGGGAACCTGGCGCTTCACCGGAATGCGCCTGCCGTCAGGCTCCGCCTACCACGGCATGCTCATCCCTGAGATCGCCGCCTACGCGACCGATCGCCTCGACTTCCTTCTCCTCGTCCGGGAGCAGGATGACGCGGCTCAGCTTCACTTCCGTTTTCTGGCCCGCCGCCTCGAACTGCCGCTGCACCCCTCGTGGGCGGAGTGGCTCTGGCGGCGCGGGCTGGAGACTGATGAGACGGAGCACCTTGAATCGACCGGAGTGCAGGCGTACCGCTGCCGGCCTCAGCCGGCAGCACTACGCACGGACATCGGCGACGCTGTTCGACGACGCGAGCTTGTCGTGGAAACGACCGGGGCCGCGGACGTTGACCTGAAGGCCGCCTGAGCGATGGCCGCACCTCTAGACCCGGACGTCTATCGAGCGGCAACCGCGGCCCTCGGGAGAAAGGCAGCGGCCGCTGGCACAGCGGTGCGCTGCACGACCGCGTGTACCACTGGGAGGAGCATGACCCGGACGCCCACTCCGGCGAACCGAAGCAATCGCACGCGGCCGGGCTTCTCGATCCGGACGGGACCTTCTGGCACTACTGGCGCGCCCCGCTCCACGGTCGGTGTCTGTTTGGATTCCGCCCCGACGACGAGATCACCTAGGCCAGTCCCAAATTGTGTACACTGGTTACGCTAGGTACGCAGACCACGCATCCCGCGGCGGCTGTGCTCAGCCAGGTGGGAAAGGAGCTTCAACCATGACCAGACGCGTTTCTTCGCGCGAGGCACGGTCGCATTTCGCCGAACTGACGGACCGTGTGCGGTATACCGGTGAGCCGGTCATCGTCGAAAAGCAGGGCCAGCCCTTCGTCGCTGTCGTGAGCATCGACGACCTCGACGCGCTGGAACACGTGCGCCGCGAGAGGGCGGCGGGTGAGTTCGCTCGCCTGGCCGCCCAAGCGGCGCGCGAAGTTCAAGGGCCGGAGCCCAGCGAGGAGGAGATCGTTGAGGCGGTAAGGCGAACGCGCGAAGACCTCTACCACGAACGGTATGGAGCCGCCTAGCCTGCGCGTGGCGCTCGACGCGAACGTCCTGATCGCCGGGGTTCGATTGCCCCGCTGGCCGTTCGAGGTCATGCGGGCCGCAACGCGCGGCCGGTTCGATCTCGTCCTGCCCGAGCAGGTCGTGGTCGAAGCCCGTCGCCACCTGCCCCACCACGCTCAACAGGCCGCGCTCGATGCCTTCCTCGTTGGCTCTCGCTACGAGGATTTGCCGATGCCGATGGCCGACCGGGTAACGACCAATCTCGACCTCGTGCGAAGCGCGAAGGATGTCCCCATCGCCCTCGCATTGCTCGATGGCCGAGCGGACATCTTCGTGACCAACGATCGGGATTTCACTGCCCCTGGCGCCACGGCAGAACGCTTGAACGCCCGGGTGCGGATCACGCTGGTGGCGGTGTTCCTGCGCGACGTCCTCGGGTGGTCGCCGGAAGCTCTGGAGACCATCCGGGATCGGCGATGGGAGGACCTGGCCAGGGTAGTGGAGGACCAGGAGTAGCCGGCATCCCGCCGATTCGCCACTGACAGAAGAGGGCGCCTCAGTCGAGGCGCCCTCTTGGTTGCCCGAGACAGGAAGGGAGCACTCGATGCACAACAATCGACAACACCTCGATCCGCCAAGACCGCAAGCAGGCCCGCATGGCACGCCTTGAAAGCGTCGCGAAGGCGCAGTTCTACCCGACTCCGCCTTCGGTCGTCGAACGCGTGGCGGCGCTCGTCCGCCCCGCCCCCCGCTCTCATCGCCGTGTGACACGGCTGCTGGACCCCTGCTGCGGCGCGGGTGACGCCCTGCGGCAATTTGCCGACGCCATCGGTGGCGGCGAGACCTACGGGATCGAGCTCGAGCAGCACCGCGCCGCCCGGGCTCGGCGGATCCTGGATCACCTCATCGCCGGCAGCGCCTTCGCGGTCCGGCTTGGACACGAGGGGTTCTCCTGCCTCTGGCTCAACCCGCCCTACGACGAGGGTGAGGACGGCAAGAGGCTGGAGCACAACTTCCTCACGACGATGAGCCGCGCGCTCGCACCGGGCGGGCTGCTCATCTACATCGTCCCGCAAGCGAGGCTCGCGCAGTCGGCCCGCTACCTCGCATCCCGCTATGAAGGGCTGCGCTGCTATCGCTTCCAGGACCCCGAGTACGACGCCTTTCGGCAGTGCGTGGTACTCGGGCGCAGGCGCGCGACGCAGGTGATCGCCGCTGATGCACTGGCGCAGGTCGAAGTGTGGGCGACTGGTCCGCTGCCGGAGCTTCCATCGCCGGGCTCGACGTCGCCGATCTACGAGCTGTCCGCGTTGCCGGCCGGACCGGTTACCTTCGCATCGCAGTTCTTCGAGCCCGAAGCGGCAGCGGCTGAGGCCCTGGAGCGCGGGCTCTGGACAAATATGGCGCTAATCGAACGATTCTGGCCAGCGGGTGAGCGGCCCGTCCGGCCCCTCATGCCGCTGCGGCGTGGGCACCTCGCTGTGCTCATCGCAGCGGGCTTCCTCAACAACATCCTGCTTGAGGACGGTTCTTCTCGTGTACTCGTGAAGGGCCGCATCACCAAGGTGAGCCGGCCCGTCGAGTCACCCGACCCGGAGGTTGAGGTCGAACGCGAGTTCCTCCGGACTTCTGTCGTACTGCTCGACCTCGAGACGGGGGAGTTCGAGGACATCCAGCAGGGAGGACAGCTTATGGAGTCCTCCGCCTGAACCTCGCCCAGTTCGTCGAAGCCTTCCAGGGCGCCATCACCGATGCCGTCCTGAAGGCCTATCCGCCCATCTACTCGGCCACCAGCCGGGAGGACCTGGGCTTCGACCTGCGGCGGCTCGGCCGCCGACCGATGGGCGCCCAGGCTGACGTGATTCGGGCCTGCGCGCTCTCCCTGCAAACCCACCGTGCCACCAACGTCGTCGGCGAGATGGGCACCGGTAAGACCACCATCGGGACGGCGGCCGCCACGCTCGCGGGTTTTGAGCGCGTGTTGGTCCTGTGCCCGCCCCACCTCGTACGGAAATGGCAACGCGAGGTGAAAGCGACGGTGCCGAGTGCCAACGCGGTCATCGTCCGCACGATCAGCGACCTGGAGAAAATCCGTCACGCCGGCGGTTGGCCGCAGTTCGTGATCCTCTCGCGAGAACAGGCCAAGCTCTCCTACCGCTGGAAGCCCGCGGTCGCGACACGTCATGTTGTCGCGGGAAGCGGATCTGCGCGCGATGAGCTAGGCAGGGTCGTCGCGCTCAACTGTTGCCCGGCGTGCTACTCGCCCATCGTCGATGACGAGGGCCTGCCCTCGGAGGAGGCAGACCTTGGACGGAAGAAGCACACTTGCGAGCAGTGCCACGGACCACTCTGGCAGGCGGACTCCCGCGGTCCTCGCCGCTACCCGCTGGCCGACTACATCGCCCGGCGTATGCCCGGGTACTTCGACCTCTTGCTCATCGACGAGCAGCATGAATACAAGGCACGCGGCTCGGCCCAAGGCCTCGCGGCGGGCACGCTCGCCGAAGCCTGCAAAGCCGTCCTCACGCTCACCGGCACGCTGATGGGTGGCTATTCGTCCACACTCTTCTATCTGCTCTGGCGGTTTTCGCCGGCGGTGAGGGAGGAGTTTGGCTACGGCGACGAAGCGAAATGGGTTTCCCGCTACGGCATCGTCGAGCGCATCAGCCGCAAGGCCGGAGACGACGACGCCTACGAGGACGGCCGTTCGAGCCGCCGAAAGAGCTACCGTACTCGAGTGGTGGAGAAACCGGGCGTCTCACCGGCCGTACTCTTCCACCTTATCGGCAACACGGCCTTCCTCCGGCTCGCCGACGTCGCTTCCGGACTGCCTGAGTACACGGAGGGAGTGCGTCTGGTCGGGCTGGCGACTTCAGATTCGCCAGATGAACCGTCGCAGGCTTCGTACTATCAGCAACTCGCGTCACAGCTCGAAGCTGCCGTGCATGAGGCGCTGGCCAAGGGCTCGAAGCGATTGCTGGGCGCCTACCTGCAATCGCTTCTGGCGTATCCCGACGCCTGCACGAAAGGTGAGCAGGTCATCGACCCGGGAAGCGGCGCCGTCATCGCGGCGGTACCGCCGCTGCCCGAAGCAAACCGTTACCCCAAGGAACAGACGTTGCTCGATCTCGTCGAGACCGAGAAGCGCGAAGGCCGGCGGGTGCTGGTGTACATCACGCACACGGCGAGTCGTGACATCAGCGCCCGGCTCGAGTCGGTGCTTCAGGAGGCTGGCCACCGCGTGGCGAACCTCAAGGCCGACACGGTCCCACCAGAACGCCGTGAGGAGTGGGTTGCACAGCGGGTGAAGGGAGGCCTCGACATCCTGCTGGTTCACCCCAGGCTCGTCCAGACGGGTCTGGACCTTATCGACTTCCCGACCATCGTCTGGCAGGAAGTCGAGTACTCGGTCTACGCGATGCGCCAGGCTAGCCGCCGCTCTTGGCGCATCGGACAGCGCCGCCCGGTGCGCGTCGTGTACCTCGCCTACCGGGGAACGCTCCAGGC
>JAHDWR010000207.1 GCA_023382755.1 Dehalococcoidia bacterium | reverse complement strand
ATGCGGGTGGCGAGGTCGTGGGGTGCGTCGGCCTGAGCGATGAGGGCAACGGGGAGTTCGAGTTGCACCGGCTGTACGTGTTGGCCTCGGCGCGGGGGCACCGGCTGGGCGAACGGTTGACGCGGTGGGTCATCGGCCTGGCGCGGGAAAAGGGCGCGCGGCGGCTCGTGCTGTTCAGCGATGTGCACTTCACGCACGCCCACGGCGTCTATCTGCAGTGTGGGTTCCGGAACGACCGCTTCCGCTACGCACCGGACCCATGGCAGAGTCGAGAGTGGGGATTCGTAATGGAGTTCCCGGAAGGCGGGGGAGAGTAGATGGCACGGCCTAGATGCGTGTGGTGCATGGAACCGCCCTACCAGGATGTCGCGGTGTTGAAGTGGCGCGGGGAAGAACGCGAGCGGCTGACGATCCCGCTGTGCCGCAAGCACCTCATCCGGCTGAAGGAAGCCGGGCAGGCTGGCCGCGAGCACAAGGGCTGGTTCTACAAAGACGGCTGGTGGTAGTCAGTCCCCGGGAGGGCAGCCGGTGTCCTTGTGGAGCCGCAGCCTGGCCGCCTCGTCTTCCATGATCTGGCGGGTCCGGCGGGCGTAGTCGAGGAAGATTTCCAGGTACTCTTCGGGGTAGGTGCTCCAGAGGTCGTGCATGCGCTCCGCGAACGCCGCGAAGAAGGGATAGATACGCTCCTCCGTGGCCGGACCGAGCGGACGCAGGACGACGCGCCGGCGGTCTTCGGGGTCCGGCTCCCGCGCGACGAACCCGCCCCGTTCCAGCCGGTCGATGAGCCGTGTGACGCCACCAGTCGTCAGTCCAGTCAGCTCGGCGAGGCGCCCGGGCGACATCGACCCGTACAGGTTGAAGAGCTCGAGGGTTTCGAGTTCGGTCGCGGTGATGCCGACGCGCTCGGCGACGGCCTGGCTGAACAGGGCGGAATGCGCGCTCAACAGGCGCACCTCCCGTTCGAGGTCGGCGCCGACATCCGGCCGACCGGCATCGGGTGTTGACAAGACCGGGTCCCCCTCGTAGTCTCTGCCCGCGGAAGTATCTGACTGTGTCAGTATCTTTCCGGAACAGCTACCCGCCTGAGTATGCCACTGCGGGCGGGGGCGGTTCAACCCCAACGATGGAGACGGAACATGGCGGCTCTCACTGCTCCTCCGGGAGCAGCGGCACTTTCGGTGCGCGATCTGCGCAAGAGCTACGGCAGCTTCGAAGCGGTGCGCGGGATCAGCTTCGATGTGCGAGCAGGGGAGATCTTCGGATTGCTTGGCCCGAACGGGGCGGGGAAGACTTCGACCATCGAGATCCTGGTCGGCCTCCGCCAGGCGACCTCGGGCGAGGTGCGCATCTTCGGTTCGGACATTTCGCGGGATTCGCGCGCGGCGCGGTCGCAGCTCGGGATCGCACTGCAGGAGTCGGACTTCTTCGATCACCTGCAGTTGCGGGAGCAGCTGGAGTACCTGGGCGCCTGCTACGGCATGCGGCCGGATGCGGCCCGGCTGCTCGGGCTGGTAGACCTTGCGGACCGCCCCAGGTGGCGGTTGAAGCAGCTTTCCGGCGGGCAGAAGCAGCGGTTCGCGATTGCCGCCGCCCTGGTGAACGACCCGCAGCTGGTGCTGCTGGACGAGCCATCCACCGGACTCGACCCGGCGGCGCGGCGGCAGCTCTGGGAGCTCATCCGCCGATTGCGTGCAGACGGACGGACCATCCTGCTTTCGACCCACTACATGGAGGAAGCGGAGCAGCTGTGTGACCGGGTCGCAATCATGGACAAAGGCCTGATCGCGGCGATCGACACCCCGGGGGCGTTGATCGACCACCTGATAAGCACCGGCTTCAGGCGGCCGGTCGAAGTGCGCCAGGCGACGCTGGAGGACGTATTCATCCACCTGACGGGCCACGGCTTCGAAGATGAAGGACCGGCGGCGGATGCCGAAGCCGGGCACGGGAGGAAAACACGATGACGAGTTCCACACTGGCCGGAAGCGGGATGCGGCAGGCAGCGGCGGCTCGGTCGCCGTGGTGGAGCGGGTTTCGCGCGACGCTCGTGAGCGAGGTCAAGTCGCTCTACCGGGAGCCCACGGCCCTGGCGTTCACGATGGGACAGCCGTTCATCCTGCTGCTCATCCTGAACAGCTTCAATTTCAATGTGACCCTGCCCAACGGCGAGGTGCGGCCGTACCTCGATCGGCTGCTGCCGGGGCTCATCGCCTTCAACGGGATGACCGTGGGGCTGAACGGCATCGCCTTTCCGCTATCGCGCTACAAGGAGCGAGGCACGCTGCGCCGGGTGCGGGCGACGCCGATCCCAACGCCGGCCTTTGTCTCGGGAGTGGTCGCGAGCCGCATGGTTACGGCGTTCGCGGTGACCATGATCACCTGGGGCAGCGGCGTGTACATCTTCGGTGCCGAACTCACCGGGAGCGTTGCCCTGCTGCTGGGCCTGGCGATCCTGGGCTCGCTGGCGTTCGTCGCGATGGGCGTGCTCGTGGTGGCCATTTCGCGGTCAGAAGATGACATCCCTCCGATGTTCATGCTGGTGCTGATGCCGAGCATGCTGTTCTCGGGCGCATTTCTCGACCGGTCGGGGTTGCCCGACTGGCTGCACTGGATCACGGGTCTGCTGCCGCTGACCTACCTGACCAACGCCGTGCAGGACATCGCGAATCTCGGCCGGGGGCTCGGCGACATCCAGGGCGACCTGCTGGGGCTGGCGGCATGGGGAGTGCTGGCCACGGTGCTGGCGGGTTGGCGCTTCAAGATGGCGTAGCGCCGGCTCACCGGAAGTGGGGCATCACCTTCTCGGCAAAGAGCTTCGCCGGTGTGATCGTCTCGCGGCCGAAGAACTCCATCAGGAACATCGTGCAGCCCAGGTCGATGTGCTTCTGGATCTGGGCGCGGACCGTCTCCGGGCTGCCGGCGATGGCGAGGGGGCCCGTTGGGTCACCCATGTGGCCCCCGAAGATCTTCTTCGCCGATTCGACCATGGGCCCGGCGCTCGCCTCATCCGGGGCGATGGTCACCAGGCACTGCTGGCTGACCGTTATGTCCGCAAAGTCTCGCCCCACCGTGGCGCAGTGCTGTTTCAGGACCTCGACCTTCTGGGGGAGCCGGGCCTGGTGGACGGCCATGTTGTTCCAGATGGCGGCGTGCTCGGCGGCGAGCTTGAGCGTGACCTTCTCGCCAGCGCCGCCAATCAGGATCGGCGGGGTGCGCACGGGCTTCGGTTCGCAAACGACGTTGTGAACCTGGACATACCTGCCCTCATAGGTGACGGAAGGCTCGGTCCACATCTGCTTCAGGAGCTCGACGGTCTCCCGCAGCTGCCCCAGGCGCTGCCCGGTCGAAAGGAAGGGCACGCCGAAGTCGGTGAACTCGCGCGGCATCCAGCCGGCGCCGAGGCCGGGGATGATGCGGCCACCGGCGATGTTGTCGATGGTGGCGATGACCTTGCCCAGCTGGGCGGCGTTGCGCATGCCCGCGGGCGTCACCAGGGTGCCGATCTCCACCCTTTCGGTTATAGCGGCGACGGCCGAGACCAGGGACCACGCCTCGAGGATCGGGATGGAAGGGGACTGCGGCCCGTAGAGGTGATCGCACACCCAGAGGGAGTCGTAGCCCATCGCCTCGAATTCGCGTGAGGCGGATTTCGTTTCGTCCCAGGTGCGCTTGATCTGGGGGATGGTGACGCCGAAATGGACCCGCGGCATTGGGCTGACTCCCGGATGAGGATCGTTGTGCGGGCACGATAGCGGGCGAAGGCGGGATTGTCAGGTCGATCGTTCATCGGAAGGCTGTAGGCTTGGCGGTCATGACGATGTACCTGATTCGACACGGGCAAGCGCTGGCCGGGTCCGAGGACCTCGACCCCGGCCTGGCCGCGATTGGCCACCGCCAGGCGCTGGCGACGGCGGACGCGCTGGCGGGGATGCGGGTGGCCCGGCTCGTGGTCTCTCCTTTGCGGCGCACGCGGGAGACCGCCAACCCGATCGCGCAGGCCTTCGGCGTGGCGGCTGAGCTACGCGAGGAAGTGGCGGAGGTGTTCGCCCCCGACATGCCGGCGGAAGAGCGCGTCGCCATGATCGGGCCGTTCATGGCGGGCCGCTGGGGCGAGCAGCCGGACGACCTGCGGGCGTGGCGGCGACGGGTGGTGGACACGCTCATCCAGCTTGGCCTCGAGACGGCGGCGCAGGGTGGCGACCTCGTGGTGGTCTCCCACTACATCGCGATAGGTGTCGCCATCGGCGAAGCGCTTGGCGACGACCGCGTGGTGCCGGTGCCCATGGCGAACTGCGCGATCACGACGATCGAGGCGGGCCACGGTGGGCTCACACTCGTGGAAGCCTGCGCGGTGGGACACCTGCCGGAGGACCTGGTGACGGGGGCGGGCGGAGCGCAGTTGCGGCCGCGGTAGGGCAAGGGGCGCCGCCATCCTAGCGCCCCCGGCCTCGACGAGCCCTTAACGTCCTTCGAAGACCGGCGGGCGCTTCTCCATGAAGGCGCGGCGCGCTTCCTTGCCGTCCTCGCTGGCAAAGGCCATGCGGATGCTGCCGAGTTCCAGGCGGCACTGGGCCTCCAGGTCGATGGCGGTGGTGGCGCGGACGAGGGTGCGCTTCGTGAGGCGCATGGTGATTGGCGAGACGACCGAGCAGAGGTGCTGGCAGTACTCGGCCAGGCGGGCTTCCCATTTTTCGTCGTCGACCACTTCGCCAACGAGGCCGAGGCGGAGCGCTTCTTCCGCATCGACCGTCTTGCTTTCGAGCAGGAAGCGCATGGCCTGTTCGTAGCCGAGCGCCTGCGAGAGGGTGAAGGTCATGCCGCCATCGGGCGAGCCGCCGATGCGGGGGTAGCCTGCGAGGATGCGCGCGCTGCGCTTCATCAGGCGGATGTCCGTCCCCAGGGCCAGGGAGAGGCCCGCGCCGACGGCGACACCGTTGATGCCGCCGACGATCGGCTTTTCACAGCGCTGGCGGAGCGTGAGGAGGAACTGGGAGACCCAGCCGAGGTCATCGAGCTGGGTGTTCTGGGGCGTCTTCGGGCTGTAGTCGCCGGTGCCGCGCAGGTCGAGCCCCGAGCAGAACGCGTCGCCGCTGCCGGTGAGGCAGACGAGCCAGACGTTGTCGTCGGTCATGGCGTCTTCGACGGCGCCGAGGACGCCCCAGGCGAGCTCCATGTTGACGGCGTTCTTCACGTCGGGGCGGTTCATGCGGATGGTGCGGACGTGGCCTTCATCGGAGACGAGGACGACATCGGACATTGGTGGTACTCCCGTGCGCAAGCGGCGCAGTGGGCGGAAGTATAGGGCAAGTTGCGAGCAGCTACTCACTGACCGCGCGGACCCCCGGGGGGACAGGCCCCCGGGGGTCCGCGGGAAAGAGGGAAAGGTCCGCCTGGATCAGGCGACGGCGCTGAGCGGCTTCGGTGGGATGTTCTCGTTGCCGCTGAACACGTTCGAGGGGTCGTAGCGCAGCTTGAGCCGCGCCAGGCGGTCGAAGGCTGCCGCCGCATAGGCTTCGCGGATGCGGGCTTCGCCCTCGTCCTGGAGGAAGTTGGAGTAGACGCCCTGGCGATACCCGGCGATCGACTGCCAGAAGGCATCGACCCAGGCTTCGTTCGCGCCATCCTCGTCGGCTTCTTCCCAGTGGTCGATGATGGCCAGCAGGAACTGGGCGCCGCGGTGCGAGAACGCGGTGGCCTCGGGCGAAACGCGGTTCATGGCACCATTGCCGATCGGCCGGATCTGGAGGAAATTCACGCTCGCCGGGCCGTCCTGGACGAACGCCAGGGCGGACTCCACGATCTCGTCGTTGAGCTCGGCATAGAAGCCGGAGCGGACGCGCAGGCGGGCGGCCTGCTCGGCCGGTTCCATGAAGGCGTACAGCCCGGAGAGGGGCATCGGCCCGAGGGTATCGGCGATCGGTTCGGCCAGCGCCCGTAGCGGGGCGACCGCCTCGGGGCCGTCCTGGATGTCGCCGCTGTAGGCCACGAAGATCGTGAGCGAGAGTTCGCCGACCTTCTCCTCGGGGACGAAGGGCATCGGCGGCGTCTTCACGACCATCGAGATCGTGGTGAGCTCCTCGGGCGCTTCGTGGGCGAGCTTCGCGTAGGCGGTGATGACGTCCTTCGTGGCGGGAAGGATGAGGGCGCCCCCGTAGATCTGGGGCAGCTCGACCAGTTTGTACTGGAAGCCGGTGACGACCCCGAAGTTGCCGCCGCCACCGCGGAGGGCCCAGAAGAGGTCGGGGTTCTCGGTCTCGGTCGCCTGCACGATCT
>JAHDWR010000206.1 GCA_023382755.1 Dehalococcoidia bacterium | reverse complement strand
GTGAGGACATCACCGGAAGGTGGCCGTCCGGGGCCGCGCGGCATGACGGCATGATAGTGCGAGGATGCAAGGAATTACCCTCCCCCGGGGGTACGCCGATGCCGAACGGTGGCTACAATGCCCGCGCACTGGAGGGCGCCCGATGAACGAACTGCGCACAATCCTCTATGAAGTCGACCGCGGCCGAGCGCCCGGCCAGCACGGGCGGCTCGCATGACGATCAAAGCGACTTCGATGCTCTCCATCCTCGCGATCTGGGTCGCGAGCATTGCTGCGGTGGCGGCCAACGGCGACACCTGGTGGCTGCTCATCTTCTCGGTGCTGGCCACGGCGGCGGTCGGGGCCTCGGCCTGGCGGCGCCTGGGCATCTCGCGCCTCGTCGGGATTGCCGGGACGTGGGCTGCCACCGGCGTGGCGGCAGCGAACGACGCGGACGCCACCTGGGTCAGCATCTTCGCCTTCCTGACGACCGGGGCGGTGGTCTACAGCACCATGAAGCGGGATGCATGGATGCAGGGCGCCGGGATCGCCGTCGCCTGGGGCGCGGTGGCCATCGCCGTGGCGGAACACGGGAGCGGCCCGGCGTGGATGTGCATTTTCGCGTTCCTCACGGCCGGTGCGGTGTCGAACAGCCACGGTGAAATGGGCCGCGGCGTCGCTGCCATGGCCTGGTGGGGCGCCACCGGCGCGATCGTGTTTCTCGCCGGAGGCGGGTGGGCCTGGCTCAGCGTTATCGCCTTCCTCCTGACAAGCGTCTCGCTCGGGTTCGGCAGCTTTTCGTTCCCGAAAGGACTCGAGTGGGACCTGTTCGACCGCGACGACGACGATGAGCGCGTGAAGGTGGTGCGCTAACATCGAACGCGTGGCGACAACAATCGAACCCGACAGCGGCCAGGACCTGGGCCCGGACGAACGCGACCTCGACCTCCTCGACGGCAGCTGGGAGCAGGAGTACTACTCCGGCCGCCAGAAGACGCGCGACTGGAACGCCGTGTTCGTCGCATTCGCCATCCTGATCGTGGCGGCGATGCTGGTGCCGATGCTGCTGGTGTTCGCGCGATGACAGCGGGACTCGATGGCCGGGTCGTCGCGCTTGTCTGCCGGGGGAGCGAGGCGGACCGCGCGATCGCGGTGGCGCTGGCGGAAGCCGGGGCGGACCTCGCCCTCGGGACGGTGACGCGGTCGCAGGACGAGGAATTCTCCACCGCTTCGATCGCGAACGAGGTGTGGGCGATGGGCCGGGAACAGTTCAACCGCCTGCTCGATGCCGCCGACCCGGCCGAGGCGGCCGCGTTCGCCGCGGAAGTGTGCGACCGCCTGGGCCATTGTGACGCGGTGGTGTTCGCGCCGGGGCCAATCCCGGAGATCCCGTTCGATGAGCTTTCGCGTGACGAGTGGGACCCGCTCCTCACGCGGACGCTGACCGCGTGGCTGTTCTGCGCGCAGGCGTTCGCGCGGGTGATCGAACGCGACGGGGGCGGCGTGATGGTGGTCGCCATCGAACCCGGCGACGAGAGTCCGTCGAGCCAGGCGCTCGATGCCGCCCTGGCGGGGGCGACGGCCGGGCTGCGGGTGGGGCACGCGGCACGCGGCGTGCATGTGATGGGATGTGCCCCGGGGGCCGCCGCGGGGCGCATCACCGCCGTCCTCTCTTCCTGAGACTCCCCAATTGATTGAGAGCCGGGCCGCGGCGCGCGGAGGCCTCTGGCTGTGCGTCTTTGGGGCCGGCTCAGGCATAGTGAAAATCATTCCTTAATTTTCTTAAGTTTGGTATTGACTTTCCTGAGACGGTAGCCGATATTACGTGAGACAGACATGGCGGGCCAGGAATTCGGCCCGCAAGGAGAGACCAGATGGACCTGAACACCCACACCCTGATGCAGTATCCGGACCTGTACATCGCCAGCCGGCTGGACTCGGTGGCGCCCTACCGCTATGGGACTGGCTCGGCAGCGGTCGCTATGATCGCGACGATAGCAGCGGGCATCCGGCGGGCTTCGACGCGCATCGAGACGTGGGCTCGCCCGACCGCCACGAACGATGCACAGGAGCGCGGCCTGCCCCGCGTGCACTCGGCCCGATAAGGAGAACAGAGCATGGCCCGGTTTGTAGGAGCATGCCCCAGCTGTGATAGCCCGATGGTCGTTCGGCGGCTGGAATGCCCCACGTGTGGCGTCGGGGTGGATGGGCGGTTCGATGCGGGTCCGCTGGCGCGGCTCAGCCGGGAACAGCTCTCGTTCGTGGAGACCTTTCTGCGCGCCCGGGGAAAGATCAAGGACGTCGAGGAAGAACTCGGCATTTCCTACCCCACTGTGGTCGCGCGATTGAACGACGTCCTGGTCGCGCTAGGCTTCGAAGCCGGGGAAGACCCGCGCGAAGCGGAGCGGCGCCAGCGAGTCCTGGACGAACTGGCGGCGGGCCGCCTGAGCGCGGCGGAAGCGGCCGAACAGTTGCGCGCACTGGGAGCCCGCGATGGCTAATTCACAGGAAGAGATCCAGCGCGCCCTGGACGAAGCAAAACGCGCGCGCGAGGATGCCGAACGGCTGCGCGAAGACGCGCGCCGGGCAAGGGACGAGGCAAAGCGCCTTCGAGACGAGGCCCGGAGCGCGGCACGAAACGCGCGTCAGACGCTCCGCGACGAGCGCCGCGAACGGGTGCACGCCGCAAGGGAGGCAGCGCACGCCGCCGAGGACCCCGCCGGCATCCGCTCGGAACACCTGTTCAGCCTCGATGGCATCCACCAGGTCGTGGTCGACACGACGGCGGGCAAGGTGACTGTCCGGCGGTGCGCGCCCGAGGAGACCCCGGGGGTCGTCTCGGTCGGGAGCAAGAGCTCGCCGACCCTGGAAGTGAAGCGCGATGGCGACCGGCTGACGATCGAGGTCAAGCTGGTCAAGGGGTGGCTGTTTCGCCGGAGGCAGGGAGCGACGACGGTGGTGCGGCTCGACGACACGCCGCTGGAGAGCCTGCGCCTGGCCAACGGCTACGGCGAAACCGAGCTCAACGGTGTGAGCGCGTCCGATATCCGGGTGAACGTGGGGGCCGGTTCGGTCCAGTGCATTCAAACGCGCGGGACGCTGGACGTGAACGTCGGCGCGGGCAAGATCTCCGTGCTTGCGCATTCAGGCCTCGCCCGCGCCGATAGCGGCACCGGCGACGTCGTGCTCGATATCGCCGAAGTGCTTCCCGGGGACTACCGCGTGGATGTCGGGCTTGGGCGCGCCGAGGTACGCCTGCCTGCCGGGGAGCGAGTGAACATCCGCGCGTCGAGCGGTATCGGCAAAACGCGGAGCGAGTACCCCTCGGCCGGCGATGACGCGCCCACACGTCTGAAGCTGAACAGCGGCATCGGCGAAGTGATTGTGAAGACGCGCGACGCGAGCGAGCAGGCATCGCCCGGAGTCACGCCGGCCGGGGCACCACGGCCACAGCGTGGAGCGCGGGCCGCCGCCGAACGGCGGCGCGAATCGGAAGAGCTGCGCGTCCTCCAGATGCTGGAACAGGGGAAAATCACGCCCCAGGACGCAGCGGACCTGATCGCGGCCCTGCGCGGCTCGACGGTCCCCGACTTCGCCGGCGAGGACGATGACGAGGACGCCGCCGAGGGCTAGGTGCCCCGATGGCCCAGGTAGCCGAGGCGCACGGCGGCCCGCTCGAGTTCGTCCCGGAACTTCGGGTGGGCCACCTCCATGAGCATCGTGGCGCGTTCGCGGATGGTGCGTCCATGGAGATTCCGAGCCCCGTACTCGGTCACGACCCAGTGCACATCGCCGCGGGTGGTGACCACGCCGGAACCGGCGAGAAGTTCGGGGCAGATGCGCGACACCTCCCCGTTCTTCGCCGTTGACGGGAGCGCGATGATCGGGACGCCCCCCTTCGAACGCGCAGAGCCACGGATGAAATCGACCTGGCCGCCGATGCCGCTATAGAAGCGGGGCCCGATAGAGTCGGCGACGACCTGCCCGGTGAGGTCGACGCTGAGCGCGGAGTTGATGGCGACCATGTTGTCGTGGGCGGCAATGACATCGACGTTGTTCGTGTGGTCGACGGGATGGAACTCGATCTCCGGATTGCCATCGACGAAGCCGTACAGCGCGTTGGAACCAACGGCGAACGCGGTCACCACCTTGCCGGGGTGCATGGTCTTGCGCGCGCCATTGACCACGCCCGCGTGAAGGAGGGTAAGGAGGCCATCGGTGAACATCTCGGTATGGACGCCGAGATCGCGGTGGGCCTTCAGCTCGCGGAGGACGGCGTTGGGGATGGCGCCAATGCCCATCTGGAGGGTTGCCCCGTCGGGGATGAGCGCCGCGACGTGGCGGCCCACTTCGACGGCCTCGGGGCCGGGCAGCTGGTGGGCTGAGATCGGCAACTCTTCGTCGACTTCGATGGCCAGGTCGATGGCAGATGCGGGAAGGCTGTGGCCGAAGGTCCGCGGCATCCGTGGATTGACCTGTGCCACGACGATGCGGGCGTTCTCCGCGGCGGCGAGCGCGCAATCGACGGAGACGCCGAGCGAACAGTTGCCGGCCGCATCGGGCGGGGTGACGTGGATGAAGGCGACATCGAGGGGCAACGGGCCACCCGGTCCGAAGAGGGCGGGGATCTCCGAGAGGAAGACGGGGGTGTAGTCGGCGCGGCCTTCCTGGACGGCGGGGCGGGTGTTGGGACCGATGAACAGCGCGTTGTGGCGGAAGCGGTCCTCCATGCCCGGCTCCGCGTACGGCGCGGGGCCATCGGTGTGCAGGTGGACGATTTCGACTTCGCGCAGGTCCCGCCGGAGTTCGACAAGGCCGGCGATGAGGACGTGCGGCGTGGCGGCGCCAGCATGGATGTAGAGGCGATCGCCAGGGTTCACGACGCCGACGGCTTCATCGAGTGTGACGATTCGCATGCCACAGGATGACCGGATGGCGGTGGACGTGGCAAACCAGCACGGAGTTCCCGGGGGTGGCCCACGGCGAGGGCCGGAGGAGCGGCAGCTACGTGATGTGGTTGATGGCGAGGCTTGCCAGGCCGAGGAAGAAGATGAAGCCCATCACGTCGGTAACGGTGGTGACGAAGATGTTCGCGGCGAGGGCGGGGTCGACCTTCATGGCCTTGAGGCCGAGCGGGATGAGCACGCCGCCCATGGTAGCCGCGCAAATGTTGAGGAAGAGCGCGGCGGCGATGACGAGGCTAAGGGCCTCGTTCTGCTTCCAGGCGTAGGCGCCCAGGCCGGCGGTGAGGCCGATGGCGAGGCCGTTTGCCATCGCGACGAGGATCTCTTTGCGGCAGGCGCGAAAGACATCGGCGACATCGAGGTCGCCGAGGGCGATGCTGCGGACGGCAATGGTCGCGGTCTGGGTGCCGGCATTGCCGCCCATCCCCGCGACCACCGGCATGAAGAGGGCGAGGACGGCCGCCTTGCCGATGGTTGCATCGAAAAGACCGACGGTGGCGGCGGCGACGAACGCCGTAACCAGGTTGACCAGCATCCACGGGAGGCGGCGGCGGACGCTCGTGCGGACCGGGCTGAAGACGCGCTCGTCCTCATCGAGGCCGACCATGCGGTACATGTCCTCCGTGGCTTCTTCCTGGAGGACGTCGATGAGGTCGTCGGCGGTCATAACGCCTTCGAGGACGCCTTCGTCGTCGACCACGGGGATCGCGAGCAGGTTGTACTTCTGGAGCGTCCGCGCCGCCTCTTCCTGGTCGGTGGTGGTGGAGACGGCGTGGACATCGCGCTGGGTGATTTCGGCGAGCATGGTCCGCGGCGCGGAAACGATGAGGTCGCGGATGGAGACCGTGCCCTGGAGGCGGCGATCGCCGTCGACCACGTAGAGGTAGTAGGCGCGGTCGGAAGGCGGGCGGAGGACGCGGAGGTAATCGATAGCCTGCTGGACGCTTATGTCCTGGTTGAGGGTAACAAACCCGCGCGACATGAGGCCGCCGGCAGACTCATCGCGGTACTGGAGGAGTTCGGCGACCTCATCGCCGCGGTCGAGCTGGGCGAGGGTCTCAGCCTGCTGCTCCGGTTCGAGCTGTTGGATGACGTCGGCGACAACATCGTCTTCGACTTCTTCGAGGACGGCGGCCAGGTCGTGGACACCGACGCCCCGGATGAGGTCGCGCAGCTCGTCGTCCTCAACGAATTCGAAAAGCTGGCCGACGACGTCGGTGGGGAGATGGGCAAGGAGTTCGCGGCGCTCGGATTCGGGCAGGTCGAGGACGAGTTCGGCGAGGTCGGCGGGGTGGAGGGAGGTTACGAGCGAGACAAGCTTCGCCCACTC
>JAHDWR010000205.1 GCA_023382755.1 Dehalococcoidia bacterium | reverse complement strand
CTGGGGCACCCTTAGACCATGCAACTCGGCATCATCGGACTCGCCCGTTCCGGCAAGACCACTGTCTTCAACGCGGTCACCCGCGGCACCGCCCAGGTTGGCGCCTACAGTTCTTCGTCCCAGCCCAACGTCGGCGTCGTCAACGTCCCCGATGAGCGCGTCGACCGCCTCGCCGAGATGTACCGGCCGAAAAAGGTCACTTACGCGACGATCCAGTACGTCGACTTCCCCGCTGCCGGCGAGTCGTTCGGCAAAGGCGAGGGCCCCGCCGGCAAGTTCATCAACGACCTGGCCCGCACCGACGCCCTCATCCACGTGGTCCGCGCCTTCGAGGACGACGCTGTCCCCCACCCCGAGGTCACCATCGACCCGGACCGCGACATCGCCACCATGGACCTCGAACTCTCCTTCGCCGACCTCTCCATCATCGAAAAGCGCCTCCAGCGCATGGAGACCGAACTCCGATCGATGAAGGCCGGCGAACGCGACCAGCTCCAACGCCTCAAGGAGCTCCTCGAACGCATGAAGGCCGGCCTCGAAACCGAGGTCCCCATCCGCGAGCAGTCGCTCACCGATGAGGACCGCCGCCTGCTCGAAGGCACGCAGTTCCTCACGGCCAAGCCCCTGATGCTCATCATCAACATCGGCGAAGCCGACCTTGCCCGCCGCCCGGAACTCGAAGAGCAGTACCGCGCGAAGTACCGCCGCCCCGGGCGCGATGTTGCCGTCTTTTGCGGTAAGTTCGAAATGGACCTGAACGAGCTGAGCGACGAAGACGCGGCGGAGTTCCGCGCCTCGGCGGGCGTTACCGAAAGCGGCATGGCCGGCGCCATCCGCATCAGCTACGAACTCCTCGGGCTCATCAGCTTCCTCACCGCCGGCCCCGATGAATGCCGTGCCTGGACCGTCGAGGCGGGCTCCAGCGCCCCGGAGGCTGCAGGCAAGATCCACAGCGACTTGAAGCGCGGCTTCATCCGCGCCGAGGTCATTCGCTTCACCGATCTCGTCGCTGCCGGCAGTGAAGCAGAGGCAAAGAAGCGCGGACTGCTTCGAACCGAAGGCAAGCAATATGTCGTCCAGGATGGCGACATTGTGAACATTCTGTTCAACGTCTAGGGCTGCGACCGACCTGCCTGGAGACGAGATTGCTCCTGTCGAGCCGGGACCCCCGCCCGCGACAAGCCTCCCCGGACTGCCGTAACCTTCCCCCGCGGCGCCCCGCACCCAAACACGCGCTACCGGAGCAACCTCATGTCTGAAGCCTGGATCATCGATGGCGTCCGCTCGCCCCGCGGCGGCGGCAAGCCCGGAGTCGGCAGCCTCACCCACATCCATCCCCAGCGGATCCTCGCCCAGGTCCTGAACGCGCTAAAGGATCACGCTGGATTCGACCCGGCCGATGTCGAAGACGTCATCATGGGCAACAACTCCGGCGTCGGCGACCATTCCATGGATATCGCCCGCATGGCGACCCTCGATGCCGGCTGGCCGGTCACCGTCCCCGGCGTCACCCTCCATCGCTTCTGCGGCTCGGGACAGCAAGCCGTCAACATGGCCGCGATGAGCATCATGGCGGGCCAATACGACCTTCTCGTCGCCGGCGGAGTCGAATCCATGTCCCGCCCCGCCCCCATGAGCGTCGATGGCTTCACCGCCAACAACGCCCACCTCTACGCCCAGTATCCCCTCATCCCCCAGGGCATCTCCGCGGACCTCATCGCCACCCTCGAAGGCTTCTCCCGCGAGGATTGCGACCGCCTCGCCGCCGAGAGCCAGCGCCGCGCCGCGGAGGCGATCGATGCCGGCCGCTTCAAGCGAAGCGTCGTCCCCATCTACAACGACGACGGCACCCTTGCCCTCGACCATGACGAACACCCCCGCCCCGGGACCACGCTCGAAAGCCTCGCCGGCCTGAACCCGTCGTTCGCGAAGATGGGCATCATGAACCCGCCCAACGACACCCGCACGTACGACGAGATCTGCAAGGCCGTCTATCCCCAGGTCACGCAGATGAACCACGTGCACCACGCCGGCAACTCCTCTGGCGTTGTCGATGGCGCCAGCGCGCTCCTCCTCGCCTCGCCTGAGTACGCGAAGGCCCACGGCCTCAAACCGCGCGCGCGGGTCGTCCAGGCCGCGGCCGCCGGCTCCGAACCGGTCATCATGCTGACCGCCCCCGCCCCGGCCTCCCAGATCGCCCTCAAGAAGGCCGGCATGCGCAAGGAAGACATCGACCTCTTCGAGGTCAACGAGGCCTTTGCCTCCGTCGTCCTGAAGTACCAGCGCGAAATGGGTCTCGATGGCGAGCGCATGAACGTGAACGGCGGCGCCATCGCCCTCGGCCATCCCATTGGCGCCACCGGCGGCATGCTCATCCAGACCGCCATCGACGAACTCGAACGCAGCAACAAGTCCACCGCGCTCATCACCATGTGCACCGGCGGCGGCATGGGGACTGCCACCATCATCGAACGGATCTAGCCCCGGCTTCCCACCCGGGCCAGCCAATGCGGATGAGTCCGCCCGCGCACTTCCCGTGCCGGGCGGCTTCGTTCGAACGGGAGGACCAGCAATGACCGGCTTTGCCGACATACTGTACGAATTGAAGGACGGCACCGCGTGGCTCACGCTCAACCGCCCCGACAAGTTGAACGCCCTCACCTGGTCCTCGTGGGCCGAAATCGAAACAGCGATCGACCGCGCCGACGCTGACGATGCGGTCCGCTGCGTCGTCATCACCGGCGCGGGCCGCGGCTTTTGCGCCGGGACCGACCTCACCGCCGACCCCAACCAGCC
Organism: Dehalococcoidia bacterium; assembly: GCA_023382755.1. GTDB lineage: Bacteria > Chloroflexota > Dehalococcoidia > Tepidiformales > Tepidiformaceae > Amarobacter. The sequence continues at coordinate 3,558 of JAHDWR010000205.1, read as the reverse complement.
GCAGTTCCCCCGCCCCACCGAGGGCCGCGCCGCCCTCCAGCGCACCCGCTACCTCGGCCCCGAGCGCGTGCATCGTTGCCGCAAGCCGGTCATCGCCGCCGTCAACGGCGTGGCCGTCGGCGCCGGCCTCTCCCTCGCCCTCGCCGCGGATATTCGCATCGCCGCGGAATCGGCCCGCTTCAGCGCCATCTTCGTCAAGCGCGGCATCGGCCCCGATACCGGCGCCACCTGGTTCCTCCCCCGTCTCGTCGGCAGCGACCAGGCCCTCGCCATGCTCTGGACCGGGAAGATGGTCCACGCCGCCGAGGCGAAGGAGACCGGCCTTGTTACCGAGGTCGTCGCGGATGACGCGCTGATTCAGCGGACCACGGAGCTTGCCAGCTCGATCGCACACGGACCCTCGATCGCTATCGAGATCGCCAAGCGCCTGGTCTACGAAGGTGCCACACGCGACCTGGTCACCCAGACCGAACAGGAACAGTTCCTCCAGCAGGCCACGCAGGGCACCGAGGACGCGAAGGAAGGACGCCTGTCCTTCATCGAACGCCGCGAACCCCGGTTCACCGGCCGCTGAGCCGGCTATCCGAGCAGGCGCTGCGGTAACGCGCCTTCCAGCTCCAGCAAGTCCCGCTTCATCGCCAGGCCGCCCCCGAACCCGTGCAACGACCCGTCGGCGGCGACGACGCGGTGGCACGGCAGCCACAACGGTATCGGGTTCGCGCCAACCGCTGCCCCCACAGCCCTCGGGGCCTGCCCTTCACCAACGTGGCGGGCCAGCCAGCCGTAGCTCCGGGTCTCCCCCCGCGGGATCTCCCGGAGCGCGAGCCAGACCTTGCGCTGCAGCGGTGAACACCCGGGCAGGTCCACCGGGAACTGCTCGATCGGCGCGCGCTCGCCAGCGGCATAGGCGCGGAGGAGCGACAGCGCCCGCTCCCCGTCCGGGTTGTCGTCGCGGGTAGCGCCGAACGCTCGCAACTCGCCCTCCGCGGATTCGCGTGTCCGGTGGAACAGCGTGGCGTAGCGGATCCCTGCCGGGCTCAGCGCAACCCCCGCCCAGCCCCGGCTTGTGTCCGCGACATGCAGGCTCAGCGCAGCGGTCATCACGTCGCTCAACGCACGGGCGCTGTGCAGGTCACGCCTTTTTCGAACGCGGTGGCCGCTGCTTGCGCCGCAGCAGCTTCCCGAGCAGCGCACCGCGCAGGCTCTGGTACGACTCTGCCGCCTGGTCATCGTCGATCCGCTGCAGGTCGGGCCGCCCGTACCGTGCCTCCTCGTAGGCGTCCGAGAGCGTCAGCGCCGCCTCCTCGCGCTCCACCGCCCGTCCCAGCCGCCGGGACCACTCCCGCGGCGTCTCGGCCCGTCGGCTCCCCAGGCCGGCCCACCCGGCCAGACGCTGGGTCTTCGCCCAGAGCTGCGCCCGGCCCTCCAGCCCGCCCAGGCCCCAGTTCCACGCCACGCGCCCGGTCATCCCGGCTGCAGCAACCACCGCCAGGATGGCCGCCAGCACCCACACGATCATCCAGTTAAAGGGTTCGTTCACCGTTGGGGTCTCAGCAAGTGCGTCGGTCACAGGGCTCGGGATGTCGTCCGGGGTCAGGCCGTCGCCGAACAGGTCGCCGAGGTCGGGCGAGATGAACGGCTCGTCCTGGGGGATCAGGTCCAGCGACCCCAGCCCGCCCACGCCGCCTTCAGGCCGGTCGGCCGTCGGGTTGAAGTCGATCCACCCGAGGCCCGGGAAGAACACTTCCACCCAGCTATAGGCGTTGTCCTTCCGCACCGTGTACGTCGTTTCCGTGCCCGTGCCGGGGTCCAGCACATAGCCGACGGCCACCCGCGACGGGATGCCCTGCGTGCGCAGCATCACGGCCAGCGCCGTCGACTGGTAATCGAAGTACCCGCGCTTCAGTTCGAACAGGAAGAAGTCCACCGCGTCCCGGCCCGGTGGCGGCGACTCGACCGCCAGGTCGTACGGGAACGTCCGGAGGTATGCCTCGATCGCCTTCGCCTGCTCGTAGGGCGTGACCGCGTTCGCCTCGGCGATCACTCGCGCTGCCTCATCGGCGACCCGGGCCGGGAGGTCGCCGGGCAGCTGCAAGTAGCGTCCGGTCACCCAGTCCGGGTAGTCCGTCCCGGCCTCCAGCAGCTGGATGAGGGTGGCCCGGCTCTGCGTGCCGATCGTGTTGTAGGTGTCGCCCTTGTTCAGCCCCCGGCGGCTCCGCATCTCTTCGATGTCGCCCTTGAAGCCCTTCGGCGTCTCGATGGTGGTGTCGATGTTCGCCGCGATGGGCGAACCCGGCGTCACCAGCGTGCTCTCCGGGTCGAGCACGTTCACGCGCAGGATCGACACGTCGCGCGACTCATAGGTCGCCTCCTGCTGGTCCACCCCGGTGCCGGCGGCGTCCACACGCTGCGTATCGCGCTTGCCCTGCTTCCAGCCATTCCCCGTGTACACGTCGTAGCTCGTCGCCCGGATGAGGCCGGCATCGGGGCTCTGGATCTCGTACAGCTCCTTCGTCCCCAGTTTCACCGGCCCCTGGATCGGCAGCGTGTTGCCGAACGAATGCAACTGGGCGCCCTTCCGCGAATCGATGTTGTGGAATAGCCGCACCAGCGACTCGGACTGGTTCGTGATCGGCCGGGCCATCGTGTCGAACACGCGCTCCGCGGCCTTCGCCTGGTTTCCCAGCGGCATCCACCACGCGGCGATGATCAGCCCCGCCGTGACCGCCACGGTCAGCTGGATCGCGCTCACGCTGATGAAATCCGGGTAGTCGATTCCCTCGCGCTTCCAGAGGGTCTGGCTCTTCTGCAAGTGCAGCCGCGCAATCAGGACGATCGCACCGAACAGGAACGTCACGAAAGCGCCGCTCGGCTGGCCGGAGAGGAAGCTGATGTTCGTGAGCAAAATCACCCCGCTGGGGATCACCGCCAACCAGGCGTTCTGCCACCGGTAGAGGCACCATGCGGCGAAGTACGTCGCCAGGAAGATGAGCGCGTGTACCAGCGTCACGAACGGCAGGTTGTCGTTGCTGATGTCGCCCGCGCGCACCACCGCCCACCACTCCTCCATGCGGATGCGGAAGTCGGCCAGCCGCTCACCCAGGCCCGCACCGTCGGCGTAGCTCTGGGCCGCCAGCACCACCACCACAAGCCCCAGCGCCAGCCCCACCGGATGGATAGCCGCCGCATAGAACTTTATCCGCGCCGCCACCATCCCGATCAGCAGCCCCGCAACCGCTGTCGGCACGAAGGGCGGCATGTTGTCGACCCAGTTCGCCTGCTCCAGCGAAACCGCCACGCTGACGAAGGTAATCGCCGCCGCCGCGAACGTCAGCCAGTCTTCCCAGCTCATCACCAGCCGCGGGGCCTGCAGCGCCGCCATGCCCACGCGCCGCCCGGCCGAACGCTCCAGCGGGGGGTTTATGCTTGCCATGCGCCTGCTCCCGTCGCGGTGGGGCTCAGTGCCAGTCCCAGGTCGTCGCCTTTGCGTACAACATAAGTCATGATGTCGCTCGCCGTCAGTTGGCCGTAGAGCAGCAGCGGCGACCGGTCGCTTCC
>JAHDWR010000204.1 GCA_023382755.1 Dehalococcoidia bacterium | reverse complement strand
GTACACCAGGCCGGCCTTCGCGTCATCGCGGAGGGCGTGGAGTCGATGGAGCAGGCCGAAGTGCTCCTGGGCATCCACTGCGATGAAGGCCAGGGGGTCTACCTGGGATACCCGATGGCGGACACCTCGTTGCACGCGGCGCAGCTGGCCGAGGTCAACCTTCCGCCGGGGGCGGCGGCAGCAGCAGGCTGAAACACGTCCCCTGTCCCGGCTTGCTCTCGACTTCCACGGAGCCCCGGTTGCGCGTCGCGAACGTATAGACGGAAGCGAGCCCGAGGCCCGTGCCCTTTCCCACTTCCTTCGTCGTAAAGAACGGGTCGAAGATCCGCGGCAAGACGTCCGCGGGAATGCCCTCGCCCGTATCAGCGACCTGGACCGCGACGTGCCCGTCGGGCGCGCGGCGCACCGAGAGACGGAGCCTGCCGCCCGTCGCCATCGCGTCCACCGCATTCGATGCCAGGTTGAGGAGCGCCTGCTCGAGTTCGCGCAGATCGACTTCGATCAGGCACGGGACAGCCGGCACTTCGACTTCGAATTCGATGTGGTAGGGGAGAAGGTGGCGAATGGTGGCGGCGATGGACTCCATGTGTTCCGCCAGGTCGACCCGCGCCACGTCTTCTGGCGCAGTGCGCATGCGCGCGATCAGCATCAGCTTCTTGACGAGCTCCTGGGCGGCTTCCAGTTGTTCGCCCATACCCGCGAGCTCTTCGCTGGCGGGCTCATCCTTCGGGAGCTTCATCGCGACAAGCGACCGGTATCCGCCGATGGCCATCAGGAAGTTGTTGAGGTCGTGGGCAACCCCTGCCGCGAGCCGTCCCACGGACTCCATGCGGGCGGCATGCTGCACCTGGACCTCGAGGCGGGTCTCCTCGGTGCGGTCGTAGCCGTAGCCATAGGCGCTCACCGGCGGGTCGGTCGGGAAGAACGCCCAGCGCCAGCTGGTCCCGCCAACCGTGTGCAGGACGCTGCTGACGTGGGTGCCCGCGGCCATGCACTCGCGCGCCCGTTCTTCGGCGTCGGGAGGCAGGAGGCCGTTCACACCGACCCCCAGCGCCTGCGCGATCTGGACGGTCGCCTGGTTGGTTGCCGCCACAGAACCGTCGGCCGCGAACTCGACCACGGGGTTCGGGCTGAGCTCCGCCAGGCGCGCGATGCGCCTCGCCTCGGCGTGGATAGTCTCCAGTTGATCTGTGTACCGGCGCAGAAGGTACAGCAACAACAGGCCGGTGACCGCGACAAACGCGAGGCCCTTGGCGACCTCGAAAAAGGCGAAGAGGTCGTGGTCGTCGCCGACGATCATGTCGACGACTTTTCCGCTGAGCAGGATCCAGGCCCCGGCCACAACCAGGTAACCGGCGACGATCGATCCTGGCCGTAGCCAGCGCTCCGGAGTCCTCGCGATCACGGCGAGGACTTCCGGTCTATGGCGATCGAACGCATGCTTCCACTCCTCGCCCGCCATTTGGCGCGCCCGTTCTTCCGCAGCCGCTGCGCACAACTATAACAATCGTCCGGTCGCGCCTGCCTCCGCAACGCCGGGCAGGCGACCCGCTCCGCTCGATTGCCAGTGTGGAACATACTCGTATCAGAGCTACCATGCGGCAGCGACCGACTGGCCCATTTCTGGAGGCCCAACGGCCGTCTGGCGACATCCCGGTGCGGCGATGTGGTCAATTGCCCCCGACTTGCGGCACCGGCTGGGGGCTGGCAGAAGACACGCGGCTGCGCTGGTCCGGGCACACGGAGTCCCCGGGGCGGCAGGACACGGTCACCATTCGATGGTGGCGGTCCGGGGGCGCGGCGAACGTCCGGCTGGTGCCGCAGGCGAGTCGTATCAGCCCAAGCTGCCGACGCGGCGGAGGTGGATGGCATCGGCGGCGCTTCTCGCCCAGCGGGGGTGCCGCGTCTCGATGTGGCTCAATTCGGCCCGGACCCCTGCTTCGTTGACATCGACGACAAGCCGCACACTGCGGCGCCGGGCCGTCCCCATCAACTCGACGGGCCGCGCCGACGCAACCTCGAACGGTTTCCCGCCGTCAAACGCCTGGCGCCACGCCGCCAGCATCGCGAACACCGTCGCCTCGGGGAGCTCGGAGAGCTCCGCGCGCACGCGCCCGGCCACGTTGGGCTGGATGTCGGCGATCATGTATTCGATGATCTGGCTGGCGGGCTCGTTGTCGGTAAGGGCGTCGGCAAGCCGGATCTGCGTCGCTTCCTGGCGCAGTGCCCACGTCAACCACCATGTCGTTTCCTCGCAACCGGTCCAGGTCATGGAGCTCTCCTCTAGCATTGCTCCCTCCATCTTCGGAGACGCCACGGACGCGCGTGACCACCGGCAGATGTACACGGACCGTACACCGGAACGCGACATCGTAGCCCGGGGCGCCCGCTCCCCCCGGGAGAGCGCGCCCCGGGTTGGCCATCGCACGGACCGGTCAAAAAAAGCGCAGGGCAGCCGTTTCCAGGCTACCCTGCGCCCCACCGCCCGCCCTGCTACTGGCGGCGACGGAAGGCCAGGCCCCCGGCGACCGCGCTCAACCCGAAGAGCACCAGCGCCGCGTGCAGTATCGCCATCGAGCTCGACCCGCCTGAATCAGGAGACTGCCCACTGATTGGCGGACGTGGCGTCTTCTCGCCCACGACTCCTGAGTCGGGCGTCTCTGTCGGCTCGGCCGGGACCGCGGTTGGCGTCTCCGTGGCTCCAGGTGTCCCGGTGACCTCCGGCGTCCCGGTCGGTGTCGGGGTTGTGGGCGTTTCCGGCGTGCCCGGCGTGGATGGCGTCTCCGGAGTCGGAGTGCCCGTGGGGACCGGGGTGCTGGTCGGAGCTGGCGTGGGTGTGGGCTCCCGGCGGTTGGTGAACTGGACATCCACGGTGGCGCCGGCGATGGCCGACCCCACCAGCTGTGACGCCGACGGCGAGACAGTCCATCCAGAAGCGACGGCCTCCGTAACGGTGTACTCGCAGCCCACCGCCGGCGGGAGGTCGGTGAAGGTAAGCGTGCCATCGGCCCCGGTCACACCGGTGCGCTCGGCGATGCCACAGCCAGAGAGGGTGAACGTCCAGCCCGCACCCGGCGAACTCGCGCCATTCCCGGTCTCGACCTTCGTGACACGAACGTTGATGCGAGGCTGGTTGTAGAACGTGATCCACGCGGCATCGCCGGCATGGAGCAACTCGACCGCGGCTGGTTGGCCTTCATGCTCGCTGTCATACGAGCCATCGGCCTCGCGGTCCACGCGGGTACCGGTGAAACGGTACCCGGCCTGGGCCACTTCCTCGACGGTGTACATGCCGGCATCGAGGCCGGAGAGCACGATCAACCCACCCGCCGGCGAAGTCACGGCGGCGCCAACCTGCACGCCATCGCGCTTGACGATGAACTGGAACCCGGAGAGTCCGGTTTCGCCCGCGCGGTTTCCGGACGGATCTTCGTACTTCTGGATGTACAGCGCCGGGGAGCCGAGTACGCTGCCGCAGCTGCGGTTGAAGAAGTAGACGGTTGTGGTTTCGCCGGCCAACACGCCAATGTCGCCCATCGTGAGCCCCGCCTCGGCGAGGGCCGGGTTGCCGGTGGCGCCGTGGAGCGTTTCGAACGCACCCGGTTCGCTCACACCAATCACGCAGGCCTCGCCGCTGCCCGTGGTCTCGGTAACCGAGTAGGAACCGGGCTCAAGGTCGGCGAAGGTTGCCTCGCCGGTGTCCGTGATCGAAACCGGGCCGGGAGTGGTAGGCCCCGATGCGGTGAACACCCAGGTGCCAGAGGCCGCCGCGGTGCCGAGGTCTACCTTCACCACCCGGAGGTGACCCGGAGGCTGGAGACGTTCGTTTCGCACGGCGACGGTCGCGGTGCCTCCACCGACGGGCACTGTCACTGGCGTCGCGTCGATGGTCACGGTCCACTCGGCCGCATCCACGCCGCGCTCCTCAACGACGTACTCGCCCGGGAGGATCTCCTGCCATGTCAGGGCCCCACCTTCGAAAGTGACGGTCTTGCAGTCGCCGGCCGGGAAGGATGGCCCCTCGATGCAGATTTCGAACTGCTGGCTCGAGTCGGGCTGGGCGTCGCCCCAGTCAACGGACTTCGTGATCGCCAGCGCCCCGAGCCGGTAGGTGTTGGTTACCCCGGCCGAGGCCACCTGGCTGGCCACAACCGTCGTAGCGCCGGGAAGGGTCACTTCCCACGCGGCCCCGGGAGATTGTTCGGTGACCACGTACACACCCGGGTCGAGGCCGAACCACGTCAGTGTCCCGCCGTCGAAGTCGGCGACCTTGCAATCGGGAGTGGCGGGGAACGAAGGTCCACTGATGCAGACAGTGAAGGTTTTCGCGGTGTCGGGCGTGACGCCATTCCAGTTGACTGTCTTGGTCACGCGCAGGCCTGCTTCAGCCTCTTCCGAACCGCAGAACTGGATATTCGAGATAGCCGGGATGTTTCCGCCCGGGTTTGGGGGAAGGATCGATTTCGAGAACGTGCCGCTAAAGGCCGCGGGGTTGTACTCGGTCCACGCGTAGCCGGTCGATCCCTTGAGGATGACGAAGCTGACGGGGAGGGTGGATGTCCACGATCCCCCTGTGGCGTCGCCGACGACGAACACGACGCCCTCGTTCCCCGTGGGCTTTTCGAATTTGTAGCGGCCACCGGACCACTCGAACTTCGCCAGGAGGGTTGTCCCGACGGGGCAGCCGCCCTGCGACGGGTCCGTTGTCACGCGGGCCCATGGCTGCCAGAACTGGAACAGCACCACCGGGCCGAAGATCAACAGCAGGATCACTAAGACGAGAATGCGCCACCGGTTGGTGCGTACAGTGTGTCCCACCGGACACCTCCTTCAGAGGCAGGGGGCGGCGCATGACCGCTCCCGGTCTGCTCGGGCTGTCGGCCCCTGGCACCCCAAACCACAGTCCGATCGCGCCTGATTTCGCGGCCAGGTGGCCATTCGAGCGACTTCCGGTGCGAATCCCCGGCCGTTTGGTCTCGCCGGGCGCCGACGCGTCCCGAGAGGGCGCCGTGGGGACTGGTGGAGCACAGCGAAGATGCGTGCGTGCCTACTGTTCCCAGATCGCGCAGTTGTGGAAGACATCGTTCCCGGGGCCGCCAAGGCAGACATCCCGGCCTCCACCCCCATCGATGTGGTCGTCCCCCGCGCCGCCGACAATGCAGTCGTCGCCGGTGCGGCCCTGGAGTTCGTCCAGGCCGGGGCCGCCGAGGATCAGGTCGTTATCCTTCGAGCCTCCAACGAGCCCCGCGCCCCGGATGACGAAGGTGAGGCGCAACCCCTGGCACTGAGGGGGGATAAGTTCGCCGGGACTTATCGGCAGAGTCTCGACGCCCGCGCGCGAGGAAGGCACGGTGTTTGCCGCGGTGCCCACCTGCAGGAGCCCCGTGTATCCGACAGCGGCGAGCACGGCTATGCCAAGCATCGCCGGCCGCGCGCCGCTCACGCTGCGCCCCCGGCCTCTTCGGCATAGACGAAGGCCATCGCCTCTTCCTGGACACAGAATGTGTCGCGGTCGCGGTGATGCTCCCAGAGGATCATTGACTGGTACCGGTCGGCCACCCGGACCAGGTCCTCCAAAGACTTGAGCGAGACGGCTCCCGCCGGGGGAACCAGCCCGGCAACCCGGACCAGCCTTCGCCCATACCGTGCCTGGATCCGGGCGGCGGGCGACCTCAACGCCCAGGCCATGAGGCCCATCATCGCCAGCGCGGTGACCGCGGCCACCAGCGCCAGGGTCCCCGCGACCGCCCGCGCGCGCTTCACAGAGACATCGGCGACCACCAGCCCAAGCGTCGCGTCAACCTGGTCCGGCACAGCGATCGTCAGGTCCTGCACCGGGAAGAAGGCCGTGCCCTCCTGGGCTGAGTGGATGGGCGGGGCGCTTTCGAAGTCCCGGGTCATCGAGGTCTCCACGAAGATCTCGTTTGGCGGGGTCAGGCGGAGCGTCACAAACGGCTGGAACGGGGCCTGGAATGGCTGGCCGTCGACTGAACCGGTCACCACCACCTCCGCGGTGACGGCAGTGGTGAAGTACCGCACTGAACCCCCGGTCGCCTCCTGGATGTCGGCGGCGAGGAGCATCAGGGCAGCGACGTCTACTTCGGTGCCAACTGTGGCCTGCGTGCCTTCGAACGAAGTCGCGGCCACCAGGTCGGCGGATTGCTCCCACCCGGTGATGTCGCGCGTGACGGCGAACAGGCGAATTGTCCCCCGCACGTCCTCGGCCCGGGGGACATCCAGGTTGTAGGCGAAAGAAACGCTCACCTTCGAGACAAGGTTGGTGTAGATCGGGTCCCCGGTCCGAACCAGCGAGTCCGCGTAGACCGGGCCGGGGAGCGCCGCGCCGGTGTAGCTGAAAATGCCGCTGTGACGCGCCTCCACGTCA
>JAHDWR010000203.1 GCA_023382755.1 Dehalococcoidia bacterium | reverse complement strand
CCTTCATCGACGAGCAGGTCAAAGACGAAGAAGGTGATGAGGGCGACGAAGACGACGACGAGCAAGAAGCTCGTGCCGCAGCGCGTGTGCTCCTTTGGGAAGGGGCGGACTTCGGCGGGGACCAGTGGCTTGCCTGCTTCGTAGGCGTGGATGGTCATGTGTTCGGCGCCGTGGTACTGGAAGACGCGGCGGATATCGGGGATGAGGCCGATGAGGGCGATGTAGCCGACGAAGAGGACCAGGCGGAGGACGCCCTCGACGGCGACGATCCAGAAGCGGTGGACATCGAAGGCTTCGAGGAGGTTGGCGAGGAGGATGGGACCGGCGAAAAAGATGCCGACCACGAAGAGGATGGCGAGCGCCATGGTGCCCCAGAGGACTTTTTCGGGGAACTCGACCTGTTCGCCGTTGTCGTCGACTTCTTCTTCGAAGGCGATACGGGAGGAGTAGTTGAGGGCGCGCATGCCGAGGGCCATGGTTTCCCAGAGGACGACGACGCCGCGGAGGAAGGGGATGCGGCGGGAGCGGCCGGTGTAGATGCCCGTGAGGCGCTCGGAGTGGGTGACGATGTGGCCCTTGGGGTGGCGGACGGCGACGGCCATGTGCTCGGGGCCGCGGATCATGACGCCTTCGATGACGGCCTGGCCGCCGAAGTAGACGTTTGCGGGCTGGGGAGACGTCGCGTCCGTCATGGGTACTCCGAGAAAAGAAAAGGGGCGCACGAGGCGCCCCGGTATTGTGCGGTTTTCGCGCGTTAGCTGCCGCGCTGGAAGCGGCGGTTGAAGCGTTCGACGCGACCAGCGGTATCGACGATGCGCTGTTCGCCCGTGAAGAACGGGTGGCAGGCACTACAGACATCCAGGTGCATGGCGGTCTTGGTGGAGCGGGTCTTGATCTCGTTGCCGCAAGAGCAGTGGATCGTGGCTTCCTGGTAGTTGGGGTGGATCCCGGCCTTCATGATCCCTTCCTTAGCTTTCGGCCTGTGCGTAGACGCTGATCTTCTTGCGGCGGCCCTTGGCGAACGGTTCGAACTTCACGGTCCCATCGATGAGCGAGAAGATCGTGTAGTCGCGGCCGAGGCCGACGTTGGTGCCCGGGTGGAAGCGGGTACCGCGCTGGCGGAGGATGATGGAGCCCGGCTTGACCACTTCGCCGTCGAAGTGCTTGACGCCGAGGCGCTGGGAATTGCTGTCGCGCCCGTTCTTGGAGCTCGAAACGCCTTTCTTGTGCGCCATTGTGCCTAACCCTTCGAAATGGACTCGACGACGAGCCGAGTGACCTGCTGGCGGTGGCCGAACTTGCGGCGGTACCGGATCTTGTTCTTGTATTTCATGAACACGAGCTTGGGCGCCCGGCCATGCTGGGTGATGCGGGCCCGGACGGCCGCGCCTTCGACGAGCGGTGCGCCCACGGTCACGTCCGGCCCATCGAGGACCATCATGACATCCAGGTTCACCGTGTCGCCGGGTTCGCCGTCGATCCGGTTCATTTCGAACTCTTGCCCCTCTACAAGGCGCAACTGACGCCCATCGGCGCGTACGATCGCTTCCATTGCTAACTCCAGGAAATCCGTGGACAGCTTTCCAGTGTGGTGCTGTCCACGGATTCAGTCAACGACGGGTGCCGTTGCGGGGCTTACCCGTCGGCGCGGGACTGGTTGCCGCCTTCCCAGGCGAGGCCCGGGGCGGGCTTGGGTTCGAACGCCGGGCGCCGCGGCGATTCATCGCTGGCTGCCGGCGGAATGGGCGGCTCGGGCGAAGCCTCGAGGTCGGATGGCGGCCAGGGCTCGTTCGGGTCGCTGTTCAACAGGCGCGCGAGTGTCTCGCCTTCGAGCGTTTCGACCTCCATGAGGACGGCCGCCAGCTTGTCGAGCAGGGGCCGGTGGTCGCGGAGGATCTTGCTGGCCACTTCGTGCGCGTCGTCGATGAGGGTGCGGACCTCGTCGTCGATGCTTTCGGCGACCTTTTCGCTGTAGTCGCGGGTCTCGGAGATCTCGCGGCCGAGGAAGACGAGCTCCTCGCTCTTGCCGAACGTCCGTGGCCCGAGCTTCTTGCTCATGCCCCAGCGGGTAACCATGGAGCGGGCGATGCGGGTGACCTGCTGGATGTCGCTGGAGGGGCCGGTGGAGGCTTCACCGAAGACGAGCTCTTCGGCGGCGAGGCCGCCGAGGGCGCTGGCCATGCGGTCCTTGAACATCGCGGGTGTGTGGTAGCTGGTGTCCTCGCCGATGAAGCGGGTGTGGCCGCCGCTCATGCCGCGGGAGACGATGGTGACCTTGTGCACCGGGTCGTGGTGTTCGAGGAAGTGAGCCACGATGGTGTGGCCGCCCTCGTGGTAGGCGGTGACCTTCTTTTCGAGTTCGGACATCACCTTGCTCTTGCGTTCGGGGCCGAGGATCACGCGGTCGACGGCCTCTTCGAACTCTTTCATGGTGATGATCTTCTTGTTGCGGCGGGCGGCGAGGATGGCGGCCTCGTTGACAAGGTTCGCCAGGTCGGCGCCGCTGAAGCCGGCGGTCGCCTTCGAGAGGACCGAGAGCTTCACGTCATCGGCGATGGGCTTGCCCTTGGCGTGGACGCCGAGGATGGCTTCACGGCCCTTCACGTCCGGCGCATCGAGGATGACCTTGCGGTCGAAGCGGCCGGGCCGGAGCAGGGCGGGGTCGAGGATGTCGGGGCGGTTGGTGGCGGCGATGACGATGACGTTGGTGCCGGTGTCGAAGCCGTCCATCTCGACCAGGATCTGGTTGAGGGTCTGTTCGCGCTCATCGTGGCTGCCGCCGAGGCCGGCGCCGCGCTGGCGGCCGACGGCATCGATTTCGTCGACGAAGACGATGCAGGGGGCGTTCTTCTTCGCCTGGTCGAAGAGGTCGCGGACGCGGCTGGCGCCGACGCCGACGAACATTTCGACGAATTCAGAGCCGGAGATGCTGAAGAACGGTACGCCCGCCTCGCCGGCGACGGCGCGGGAGAGGAGCGTCTTGCCGGTGCCGGGAGGGCCGACGAGGAGGACTCCCTTGGGGATGCGGGCGCCGAGGGCGGCGAACTTTTCGGGGTACTTGAGGAACTCGACGACTTCGGCGAGTTCTTCCTTGGATTCATCAACGCCGGCGACATCGGCGAAGGTGACGGTGACCTTGCTACCGGTGAAGAGGCGGGCGCGGCTCTTGCCGAAGCTCATGGCCTGGGAATTGGAGCCCTGGGCCTGGCGCATGATGAGCAGGAGGAAGAGCCCGAAGAGGAGGAACGGCAGGATGTTGAGCAGGAGGCCGAGCCATGGCCCGAATCCAGAGCTGTCCTTGTACTCGAGGTTGACGGCAGCGACGCCAGCGCCCGAACCCGCCGGGCGGCTGAGGGCCACGCCGGCATCGGCCAGGAGCTTTTCGATCTCGGAGTTGGGGCCGATCTTTGAGGACTTGATTTCCGGTTCGGCATCGCTGCCGGAGGTGATGTACGTGACCGTGAGGTTTCGTCCGTCGACCTCGATCTTCTGGACGAGGCCGTTCTTGGCATCCTCGACTACCTGGCCATAGCCGATCTTCTGGTGGTCGTCGCCGCTCGAGAAGAATGCGAAGACGATGGCAATGACTGCTACGAGGATGAGCAAGTAGATGAAACTGTTGCGTAGCCAGCGGGAATACAAAGGCGATCTCCGGTTTCGCGGACGGGGACCCGCGCCATTGGTTCGAGTATAGCAGACGCTCCCAGCCCCTCCGGGGCCGGGTGGTAAGCGCGCCTATACTCGTGGAGAATCGGCCGGGGCGGCTGATACTCTCACCATTCAGTTACGCCACAGGCACGGGGTTGCCACAGGGGATGGGATCGAAGTTGACGGGGAACGCCGATCGCTTCTCCTGTTTCGCTGGCAACCCTTACGCTCTTCCTACTCGATTTCGTTCGAAGGAGTCCTCATGAAGCTCGCGTTCGTTGGAGGCACCGGCCCGGAGGGTCTGGGCCTCGCCATGCGGTTCGCCAGGGCCGGCCACGAAGTGGCCATCGGTTCCCGTTCGACTGAGCGCGGCGAAGAGGGTGCTCAGAAGATCCTGGAAGCGGTCCCGGCGGCAAAGGCGTCGGGTGGGGCGAACGCGGATGTGGTCGCCGGCGCGGACGTGGTCTTCCTGACGTTCCCGTACAGCGGCCAGCAGCCGACACTGGAGGCGCTGGGGTCGGCGCTGGACGGCAAGATCGTGTGCAACGTGGTGGCGCCCCTCGAGTTCCAGCAGGGCGTTGGCGCGGTGGCGCTCAACGTGCCCGGGAACAGCGCGCTGCAGGAGGCGATCGCGCAGTTGCCGAACGCGCGGGTGGTCTCGGCGTTCCAGAACATGAGCGCGGAGGAGCTGCAGCACCTGGACCACCCGATCGAGGCGGATGTGCTCGTCTGCGGGCGGGACGCCGAGGCGAAGCAGGTCGTCATCGGTCTCGCCGGCGAGATCGCGGGGGTACGGGGGATCGACGCCGGGGGACCATCACAGAGCCGGTACGTGGAGATGTTGACCTCGCTGTTGATCAACCTGAACCGGAAGCACAAGACGCAGTCGACCATCCGTATCGTGGGTCTCTGACCCCCGGGCGCTGGCTTACGCATCTGGCGCGACTCGGCCACAATGGCCGAACCATCTCCGACAAGGCGGCGCTCCCATGCCCGGACTCTCCATCTTCGGTATCCCAGGACTCCCAGAGATCACGGCGGGGACGGACCTTGCCGGGAGTATCCATGCGGCCGCCTCAGCCGCTGGCACGCCGCTGGAATCGGGCGACATCCTGGTGATCACGTCGAAGATCGTCTCGAAGGCGGAGGGCCGGGTCGTTGAGCTGTCGACCGTCGAGGTGTCGCCATTCGCGCGGCAATACGCGGAGAGGTGGGAGAAGGAGCCGGCGGTCATGGAGCTGGTGCTGCGTGAGTCGCGGCGGGTGGTGCGGCAGGTAGGGCCGATCCTCATTACAGAGACCCGGCACGGGTTCATCTGCGCGAACGCGGGTATCGACCAGTCGAGCTCAGGCGGGCACGGGCTCGCGGTCCTGCTGCCGGTCGACCCGGACGCGAGCGCGATGGGTGTGCGGAAAGAGCTGAAGGCGAAGGGCGTGGACGTGGCCGTGATCGTTTCGGACACGTTCGGGCGGCCGTGGCGAGAGGCCCAGACCGACATCGCCATCGGGATAGCGGGCATGCAGCCGGTGACGAGCTACATCGGGCAGGTGGACCCGCACGGGCACGAGTTCCGCGTGCAGGCGCTGTGCACGGCCGATGAGGTGGCAGGGGCGGCCGAGCTGGTGAAGGGGAACCTTTCGCGGGTGCCGTGCGCGGTGGTGCGGGGCCTGCCCTGGGAGGCAGACGAGACGGCCACGATGCAGTCGGTCATCCGGGATTCGGAGCGGGACCTGTTCAGGTAGGGTGGCTGAGGACCGACTCCCAATCGGCGCGCCGTGGACGGACCCGGAGTTCGGTGATCAGCATCAACAAGAACGATTCCAGGGGGAGCCCAGGCGACGGCAGGTGGGCTCCCCTCAGGGCGTCGAGCAGCTGCCCGGACGCGGGGCCGAGGTGATAGTGCCCGTCGGGAAACCGGCCGTCGTGACGATGGAATGCCAGTACTTCTTGCCCGGAGATCGCGTCGAGGAGCACGTAAGGGCACCCCGTGAGCTGGAGGTGTTCGTCGCCAGCGGCCCACCACTCGCGAATCCTGAGGCTGACGACGCGTGAGTTCGTCCGAAGAGGCACACTTTCGCCGGTCTGTATGAAGCCAACGATCGGGTGCTTCAACTCGACCCACTGGCGCCCATGGCCGGGGCCGCAGGCCGCGACCAGCCGGCCAACATGCTCGGCCCGGGAAGTGAGGCCCGCTCGGAACTCGCGCGCGTTCACTGCTGCGGAGCGAGCCCCCCGAGGAAGAACGCGACACGCCAGACCGCCTCATTGTCCTGGCCGGCGTACTCGCCACGTTGCCATCGGCGCCGGAATTCTTCCGCCGAAATGCCCAGTGAGGCGCGGGACTCCGCGTCGAACGCCAGCTCTACCTGCTCGGGAGTGAGTTCGACTACATCCTCGGATGCCAAGTCGTCGGAGCGCGGTCTCGCGGTCATGGTCATTCCCTCATGCGGAGCATATCACGGGCTGAGCGGCGTCCGTATTCTCATACCCGGGGGCGGACGGTTTCGACGACCGAGGCGCCGCGCTGGAGCTGGCGCGGGTTGAGCGTCACGAGCCGGTCGCCCAGGGTCTCGGCGACCGCGAAGTAGATGGCGTCGCTGCCGCGGAGCTGGTGTTCGGCCGCAAGGGTAGCGGCCCGCTCGGCCAGGGGCAGGGCGACCGGGAGCAGTTCGAAGAGGGGCGAGTGGCGGACGTGGGCTTCGACATCGCGGGCGAGTTGTTTGTCGCCGGTGCCTGTGGCGATCGCGGCGGAGACCTCGGCGAGCACCGTGACCGGCGCGCGGAGGGGCTCGCCATCGGCCACGG
>JAHDWR010000202.1:292-6594 GCA_023382755.1 Dehalococcoidia bacterium | reverse complement strand
CATAGGGTAGGGAGACCGGCCCGAAAGGCGCGTACCATGCGCTTCGTGAACGTGTGGAGCGACAGTCTCCGGCCGGGCGGGCTGGCCGGCGTCCTGGTGGGCGCCGTGCTCGCAGCTGCGGCGGTCGGGGTGGCGCGGGCCGAAACGCCCGTGCCATCGCCGACGCCAACCCCGAGCGTTACCGCTTCGCCCTCCCCATCGCCCGCGGGGACGCCCTGGCCGGCGCCTGCCGAGGTAGGGGTCAGGGTCGAGAGCGTGTTGCTGGACGCAAACAATTTCCCCTTGCCGCCGGAGAAGCAGGTGCACACGGCGGTCGTGACCTGGCCTCACCTCGCGGGGTTCACCGGGACCTACGAGATCGAGCACGCGGAGCGTTCGATCCCTATGCGTAGCGTGGCCGAGGAGCCGTTCGCGTGGGTGCCTGCAGCGTCCATGCCAGCGGCAATCGCCATCGAGGGCATCGTGCGCTACGAGGAAGCCGTCGACCTCACGGTGATTCATTGCTACCGCGTGAGAACCGTCATCAACCTCGAGACGGGCCCGTTCTCGGACCCCGTGTGCGCGTTTAGGCCGCCAACCGCCCCAGGGAGCAGCGGCCCCGCGCCGCTCCCGCCCGGGGTGGGGAACAGCGCCGGCGCGGCGCCGCGGAGTGGTGGACTGCCACCGGCATGGCTCGCTTGCGCGGTTGCCGTGTTGGCAGGCGGGCCGCTCTTTGCGGGGTGGGCGGCTTTGCGCAAGCGGGGCGGCTGAGCCCGGGCCCGCCGATTCGTTCGCCCCGAACCTCTGGCTCCGGTAGTATCCGCTCACCTGGGTTAACCGCTCCCTAACCCGGCGCGGTGGCCCCCAAACTACGCTCCGGGATTCGGAACATGACCACTTTGCCAGAGAGCCGCCCGCCCGGCGGCCAACCTTCCGGGAAGGGGACCCGCCTCCGCGCCAGCTTCGGCGGGCTCGTCATCCCCGTCGCCATCATCGGCGCCATCGCCGCGTTCGAGACGGCCCGGACCACGGACGCCTCCCGCGAGGTGTTCTTCAACATCAGCACGCCGTGGCTGATGTACTTCGTCTTCGTCCTTTCGATGGCGGTGATCATCGGCGCGTTCGTGCAGCGGGCGAGGATCTGGCGCCTCGGCAAGCCGCGGCCGGTGCTGAATAACTTCGGCGCCCGGCTGACGAACCTGTTGACGGCCGGGGCCGGCACCAGCCGCGTGAAGAACGACCGCTACGCCGGCGTGATGCACGGACTCATCTACACCAGCTTCATCGGGCTGCTGATCGTCACGATCCTGCTGGCCCTCGACGACTACCTCCCGCTGATCTTCGGTTCGGACGCGGAGCACGCGTTCCTGAAGGGCGGCGTGTACCTGGCCTACAGCCTCGTGGGCGACGTGCTCGGGGTGATGGGCCTCGTCGGCATCGGCATGGCCGTGTACCGGCGGTACGCCTCGCCCCCGGGCAAGCTCACCTGGGACAAGCGCGCGAGCGAGGACGCGATCATCGTCGGACTCCTGGGCGCGGTGCTGTTCACCGGCATCATCGTCGAGGGTCTGCGCATTGGGGGCGACGAGATCCCGGCCGGCAACGAAGACTGGTCGAAGTGGTCGCCGGCGGGCTGGGTGGTCGCGAAGGTGTTTGGCGGCGTGAGCGAAAGCGCGCTGCTCGACTTCCACGTCGGCTTCTGGTGGTTCCACGTGGTGGGTGCGTTCGTGCTGCTGGCGCTAATGGGCGTGACGAAGTTCCGGCACATCGTGCTGGCGCCGATGAACGCGTTCTTCAAGCGCCCGGCGACGCCGCTCTACCTGGCGCCGATGGGCGACATCGAGGCCCTGATCGAAGAAGGCGCCGGGCTCGGCGCGGGGCGGCTCCAGGACTTCACCTGGAAGGAGCTGTTCGACGCCGACACGTGCGTGCGCTGCGGACGCTGCACGGAGGTGTGCCCGGCCTACACGGCGGGGCAGCCGCTTTCGCCGATGGCCCTGATCCAGGACCTGAAGACGTACATGAACCACGCCGGGCCGCTGCTCATCGCGGGGAAGGACCCGGAGGCCGAGCTGGCGGAACCGCTGGTCGGCGGCTACGTGAAAGACGAGACGCTGTGGGCGTGCCGCACGTGTGGCGCCTGCATGCAGGAATGCCCGGTACTGATCGAGCACGTCCCGAGCATCGTGGACATGCGGCGCTACCTGGTGATGGAACAGGCCCGCGTGCCGGCTACCGCGCAGGCGGCGCTCCAGAACATTGAACAGCGCGGCCACCCGTGGCGCGGCACGCAGCTCACGCGCGAGACGTGGATCGAGCAACTCCGCGCCGAGGGCATCGAGGTGCCGGTTTTCGACGGCACGCAGGACTACCTCTACTGGGTGGGCTGCTCGGGGGCGCTGGTCGAACGCAACGTGCCGATCACGCAATCGGTGGTGCGGTTGCTCATCCAATCGGGGACGAGCTTCGGCGTGCTGGGGCAGCTCGAGACGTGCAACGGCGACCCGGCGCGGCGCCTGGGGAACGAGTTCCTTTACGCGACGATGGCCCAATCGAACGCGGAGACGTTCAACGAGCTGGGCGTGCGGCGGGTGATCACGGCCTGCCCGCACTGCTTCAACACCTTCAAGAACGAGTACCCGGACTTCGGCGGGCGGTACGAAGTGACCCACCACGCGGACTTCCTCCAGTTCCTGGTAGCGAAGGGCGCGCTGAAGCCGAAGGAGATGAACGGCCAGACGATCACGTTCCACGACAGCTGCTACATCGGCCGGGGGAACGGCATCTACGACTCGCCGCGGGAAGTGCTGGAATCGATCCCGGGCGTGAATCTGGTGGAGATGCCGCGGAACCGCGAGCGCGGGCTGTGCTGCGGCGCGGGCGGCGGGAACATGTGGCAGGAAGAGGCGGGCACTCGCGTCAACCACCTGCGCGCGGCGGAAGCGGCAAACACGGGCGCGAGCATCGTGGCGACGGCCTGCCCGTTCTGCATCCAGATGTTCGATGACGGAATCCCGGCCATCCAGCCGGACGAGGAGAAGCGGATGATCAAGGCGTACGACATCGCCGAGCTCCTGGAGGTGAGCGTGAAGCCTGCCGCGATGGCGATCCAGGACGGTTCGGTCGAGGTGCCGCCCGGGGTGGCGTAGGCCGAGAGAGTGAACGCGTTCGAAGGCCCGTGGCGATTGCCACGGGCCTTTGGTTTTGTGGCCGCTTTGCGCCAGCGGGGCGAGACAGTTCACCAGCCCGGTGATTCGTCGCATTCATCGAGGCGGGTCTGCAAGCCCTCCTGGATCGACTGCCGCATTCCGGGCACCGTCAGGAGGTACAGGGTGTCCTGGATGGCGCGCCAGTCAGTCGCTGAAACCAGGACGGCATCCGCGCGAGGCCCGGAGATGTGGACCGGCTCACCCGAATTCGCGACTTCATCGACCAAACGGTGCAGCCGCGCGCGAGCGCGCGCGACCGGTATGGACTTCATGGCGGTAAGCGTACGGGATCTCGACCCGGGGCAGCCGGTAGCGCGCCGTGAAGGTCATCGGGATGCGGACGCACTACGAGTGAGCGCCCGGCGGCGGGTAGAGGGACGCGCGCCGGGCGCCCGGATGAACGGGGAGGCTCAGACCATCTCCACGCCATGGGGCTGGCCGACGGCGTTCATGAGCTCTTTCGACGCCGGCGCCTGCTTCGTGGCTTCGGAGGCATCTTCCAGGAAGGCTTCGTGGCCACCCGGTGAGACCGCGACGAGGATCGTGCCCGGCTCCGTGCCGACGTTCTTGAAGTTGTGGGTCATCCCTTCAGGGATGAAGACGCACATGCCCGCGGTGGCGGCAACGGTCTTTTCGCCGAGCAGGACCGCGAATTCGCCGCGAACGACATAGATGGCCTTGTCGCCATGGTTGAGGATGTGGGGCGGCGAACCGGCCCCGGGCGGCACGACCTGCTCGAGGAGGGTCAGGCCGCCGCGGCTATCGGCCGCCGTAACGACGGGGCGGATGGCGATGCCGAGAAGCGAGAACGACTTGTCTTCGCCGGGGCGGGCGATGCGGCCGGTGCGGGGTCCGGTGCTGGTTGCGGTAGTCATGGGTATCTCCTGTGCCTTGGTGGTGTTTTCGGGGAGGCGCTTCCACCTCCACTAGCAGCGTAGGAACCCGGGCGCGCGGGCGAATTGCCCGAAAGGTGTAGTGCAGCGCGCGGCCGGGGTGTGTTTTTCGGGGGCGGCCGCGGCTACACCCGCGGGCCGCTGAGGATGCCGCGCGCGCGGGCGAGGGCAACGGCCTGGGTGCGGTTGGCTGCGCCGAGCTTGGTGTAGATGTTGATGGTGTGGCGCTTGGCGGTCCCCAGGGCGATGACGAGCCGGTCGGCGATCTCCTGGTTGGTGGCGCCTTCGGCGAGGAGGCCGAGGATCTCGACTTCGCGCCGCGAAAGGCCTGCGGCGGGCAGCCGAGGCGGCCCTTCGGGACGGCGAAGCATGGCCAGCGAGGTCGCGGCGGACCGTGCGAGCATGCCCGCTCGTTCGGCGGCGGCGAGCACCGGGATCACCGGGGCGCCCTCCTGAAGGATGAGCCCGGCGGCGTTGTTTCGCTCGATGAACTCGAGCGCGGCGGCGAGTTCCTGGAGCGCGTGCTCCCGGTCGCCGAGCGCGAAGAGCTGGACCGCGAGCCCGAGGCGGGCGCTGGTGGCGAGCAAGGCGTGGCGCGTGAGCTCCTGGGCTGCGGCAGCGGCCCGGAAGTGGCCGATAGCCTCGCCGTGCTTCCCCGCGACGAGCGCACCGAGCGCTTCGAGCAGTTGCCGCGGGGTCTCGGCATCGGGGAGTTCGTGCGGGACCTTCGTGGCACGGAGACGCTCGCTTGCTTCGACGACGCCCACGGTGTCGCCGCGGAGCCATGCAGCCCGGCCCTGGATGTAGAGGTAGGCGGCCAGCCACTGGCGGTGCGTGGTGCGCGTCGCTGAGCGGTCGAGCGCGCGGGCGATGATCCCATCGAAGCTGGCGAAGTCCCCGTCAGCCAGGGCGGCAAAGAGCAGGACGTGGTCGGTGAAGAGTTCGAGGTGGGCGAAACCGCCGAGGTCTTCGCACATGCCGGCGGCGATGGTGGCGTCGCGCGTTGCTTCTTCGAGGCTGCCGTCCAGAAACCTCAGGTAGCCCCGGTAGGCATGGGCTCCGGCTTGCGCGGGGCCGATACCGTGGCCGGCGAGGGCGATGGCTCGATCGCAGAGGGCAGCCAGTCGCTCGTGCCCGGCGCCCGTGAAGGCGAACTGGGGGCCGAGGCTGAGCACCATGCCTTCCAGCAGCGGCAGGCCTGGCTCCGCTTCGGCGCGCGACAGGAGCTGGCCGAGGCGGGACTCGACGGCCGCCCAGTCGCGGTCGTAGTAGGCAATCCAGGCGAGGTTCAGCTCGGAGGTGACGCGCTGGTCGAAGGTGAGGTCGGCGGCGAGGGAGGCATCGAGTGCTGGACGGGCGTGTGCGGCATCGCCGAGGCAGGTGAACACCTCGCCCAGGTAGACGCGGGCATGGCCGGCGCCGTGACGGTCGGCGGCGGCCTCGAAACCGGCGAGTGCCTGCTCCAGGAGCGGGCGGGCTTCCTCGTACCTGCCCTTACGGGCGAGGTCGGCCCCGGCGAGCTGGGCGAGCCATGGGTGTGATGTCCGGAGAGCCTGGGGAAGCTCGTCGAGGAGCCGGCGGAGTGGCGCCAGGTCGCCGACGGTGGCCGTGCTGGCGGCCCGTGCGATCGTGGCGGCTGCGCGCTCCGGGGCGCCCGCGGCCAGGTAGTGGCGCACGGCGCGCGCGGCGCTCGCCTCGGCCGCGGCGGCGCGCAGGTGGAGTCCGGCGACGCGGTCGGGCAGCTCCTGGCCGAGCTGGCGCCGCAGAAAGAGTGCGAAGAGGGCGTGATACCTGTAGGACGGCCCGCTGGCGCCCTCCTGACCCGGGAGCCGCTCGATGAAGAGGTTCTTGCGGTGCAGGCGGTCCAGCGTGCGGGCAGCGTCATCGCTACCGGTGACCGCCCCACAGAGAGCGGCCGTCAGTTCGGGCAGGATCGATGTTTCGAGGAGGAACGCCCGGGTGGCGGCGTCCTGGGCATCGAGGACCTCTGCCGCGAGGTACTCGAAGAGCTCGCGCTCCTGTTCCGGCGGCGTGGCGATGAGGCGGCCCGCGTCGCCCGGCTCGCGGGGCAGGGAGAGGGCGAGGAGCCGCGCGCCGGCGATCCAGCCGTCGATGCGCGCGTGGATGCGCGCCGCTTCGGCATCGGGGAGGTCGATGGCGAACGCCTGGATGAACCATGCGCGCAGTTCGGCGGGGGCCAGGAGGAGGTCGGCGGTGGTGA
>JAHDWR010000202.1:0-282 GCA_023382755.1 Dehalococcoidia bacterium | reverse complement strand
CTCAGCGAGTTGGCCGCGGGTGCGCAGGCGGGCCAACGCGAGCCCCGGTTCGTAGCGCGCTCCGGCGACGACATGGAAGCCTTCGGGGGAACGCTCGAGGAGGTAATCGAGCGCGCCGAGGAGCGCCGGGTTGGTGATGGTGTGGAGGTCATCGAGGACGAGCGCGGCCGGGAGTGTGGCTCCGTCGAGGATGTCGTTGATGAGGACTGAGACCAGGCGTCGCGGGGGCTGGGCGGCCGGGCTCGCGAGCACGGCTTCGGCGTCGTGGCCCATGCCGGGGAG
>JAHDWR010000201.1:3403-6617 GCA_023382755.1 Dehalococcoidia bacterium | reverse complement strand
AGACCATCCGCGGCTTCAAGGAGATCCTCGACGGTCAGCACGACGGCCTCCCGGAACAGGCCTTCTACATGGTCGGCAACATCGAAAGCGCGGTCGAAAAGGGCCGTCAGCTGGCGGAGGCATAATCCATGCCGCTCACGGTCGAACTGGTGACCGCCGAGCGTGTCGTCCGCGTCGAACAGGGCGTGGATGTGCTCATCGTCCCCGGCAGCGAGGGGCAGATGGCCATCCTCCCCCACCACGCCGCCCTCATGACCACGCTCGACCCCGGTGAACTCGTCATGCGCCGCGCCGGCCAGGAAGATGCCTTCGCGGTCACCGGCGGCTTCCTCGAAATCCGGAACGACCGCGTAACAGTCCTCGCCGACGCCGCCGAACCTTTCGAGGAGATCGATACCGCCCGCGCCGAGGCCGCCCGCGCCCGCGCCGAAGAGCGCATCCGCCTCTACCGCGAAGGCCGTGCCGGCGATGTCGATGTCGCCCGCGCCTCGGCGGCGCTCCAGCGCTCGCTGATGCGCCTCCGCATCGTCCAGCGCCGCCGCCGCACCACGGGACGGCCACAGGTCTAGGCCCACCCGCCATTAGCCCGAGGCCCGCCGCCAGGCGGGCCTTCTGCTTGCCATCCCCATGCCGGATCGGGTGCGCCCGTCCGCCACCCCGACGTTCGCCCGATGTGAATGGACGCCATAGACTGGCCAGAGAGATGACAACGCGTGTGCGCGGCGGCAAGTATGTAGTCCAGGGCGGCGTTGTGCTCCGCGGCGCCGTCGATATCTCCGGCGCCAAGAACCACGCCCTCGCCGCCATGTGCGCCGCCCTCCTCACCGATGAGGACGTAGTCCTCACGAATGTCCCCTACATCAGCGATGTTGATAGCCTGGGCGAACTCCTCGTCAGCCTCGGGGCGGTCGTCGAGCGCATCCCCGGCGGCTCGCTCCGGCTGAACGCCGCTGGCGTCAACGTGTTCGAAGCCCCCACCGAGCTCATCTCCGAGAACCGCGCCTCATTCCAGGTCATGGGGCCGCTCCTCGCCCGCCACGGGTTCGCCGCTTCCGCCCCGCCCGGTGGCGACGTCATCGGCCAGCGCCCCATCGATGTTCACCTCTCCGGCTTCGAGGCGATGGGCGCCGTCGTCGAGCGCGAGGGTGAACGGTTCGTCGCGCGTACTGGCGCTGCCGGACTCATCGGCGCCCGCGTCTTCATGGACTACCCGTCGGTCTCCGGCACCCAGAACGTCATGATGGCTGCGGCCCTCGCCCGCGGCCGCACCACCATCGTCAACGCCGCCACCGAGCCCGAAGTCCAGGAACTCGCCATCCTCCTCAACGCCATGGGCGCCCGCATCACCGGAATTGGCAGCCAGATGCTCGAAGTCGAAGGGGTCGACCGGCTCCACGGCACCACCGGGCGCGTCATGCCCGACCGCATCGAGACCGGCACCTGGGCCATCGCTGCGGTCATGACTGGCGGCGACCTGGTCATCCGCGACGCCCCTGTCGGCGTGCTCGATGCGCTCATCCACAAGCTCCGGGCCACTGGCGCCCACATCGAGGAGGCCGAGGGCGCGCTCCGCGTCCGCGCCGGCGCACCCATCCGGCCTGTGAGTTTCCAGGCCCTGCCTTATCCCGGCCTCGCCACCGACCTCCACGCACCCTTTGCCGCCCTCCTCACGCAGGCCACCGGCGTCTCCATCATCCACGAACGCGTCTTCGACAACCGCATGCTCTACGTGAGCGAGCTGCGCAAAATGGGCGCCGAAATCGTCAGCACCGGCTCGTCCGCCATCGTCTCCGGGCCTACTCTGCTGCACGGCACAAGGGTGCGTGCGCTCGATGTCCGGGCTGGCGCCGCGGTGCTTCTCGCGGCCATGGTCGCGCAGGGGACCACGATCATCGACGATGTATATCATCTTGATCGCGGGTACGAACGCCTGGACGAAAAACTCAGGGCACTCGGCGTAGAACTGGAGCGGCACTAGATGGCCATGGAATTTCTCGCACCCAAAAAGGCCGGCATCGACCTCGGCACGGCAAACATCCTCGTCTACGTGAAGGGGCAGGGGATCGTCGTCAACGAACCCTCCGTCGTCGCGCGACATAACCGCGACAACGCCATCGTCGCCGTCGGCAACGAAGCCCGCGCCATGCAGGGCCGCACCCCTGGCTCCATCAGCGTCATCCGCCCCATGCGCGATGGCGTGATCGCCGACTACCTCACCACCGAGGCCATGCTCCGATACTTCATCGGCATCATCACCGGCCGCTTCAACCTCATCCGGCCGGAAGTCATGGTGACCGTCCCCGCGGGTGTCACCAGCGTCGAGCAGCGCGCCGTCCGCGATGCCTCGGAACAGGCCGGCGCCCGCAAGCCCGCCCACCTCGTGCCCGAGCCGCTAGCCGCCGCAATCGGCGCCCGCATCCCCATCGGCACAGCCCGCGGCAATATGGTCGTGAACATCGGCGGCGGCCGCACCGAAGCAGCGGTCATTTCGCTCTACGGCATCGTCGTCAGCGAGTCCGTCCGCATGGCCGGCGACCGCATCGACGAGGCCATCGTTGCCTACGTCCGTCGCCGCCATAACCTCATCATCGGCGACCGAACAGCCGAGGAGATCAAGATCGCCATCGGCAGCGCCCTCCCGGTCGACGAGGGCCTGGCCACCCAGGTGCGCGGCCGCGACCAGCTCAGCGGCCTCCCCAAGACCATCTCGCTCACCAGCAACGAGGTCGCCCAGTCCATCCAGGACTGCCTGGGCACCATCGTCCAGACCGTGCGCGCGGTGCTCGAAAAGACGCCGCCCGAACTCGCGGCTGACGTGATCGACCGCGGCATCGTGCTCACCGGCGGCGGCGCGCTCCTCCGCCACATGGACGAGTTGCTCACCCAGGAGACCGGCGTCCCCTGCTACGTCGCCGATAACCCGCTGGAGTGCGTGGCCATCGGCGCCGGCATCGCGCTCGACCACCTGGACGTCATCAAGCGCAGCCTGCCCACCGAGGAGGAAAACCTCGTCGGCCTCTTCCCTTCGCCGGACCAGCGCTAAAGACCCGGGGCTGCGGGCCCATCCGTTGCCCCTGCTGGCGGGCGTGCGACCACGGGTCGCCGGCTACGGTTGAAGCGTCATCCGCCAGTCTCCGCGGATCAGGCTCGACGGGTTACCCCGGTAGGTCACGGTTACCGGTTCGGTGAGGTCATTCAGGCTGTCGTAGAAGAA
>JAHDWR010000201.1:0-3303 GCA_023382755.1 Dehalococcoidia bacterium | reverse complement strand
CCCGGTAGGTCACGGTTACCGGTTCGGTGAGGTCATTCAGGCTGTCGTAGAAGAAACCAAACTCCGTTCGCGGACAGCAAACCACCCCTGCCAGATCCTTCGAGTAGCCAATTACCGTCGAGGCGGGCTTCAGCGACTTTCCGGACTTGGTCACGGCGAAGTAGGACTGCTCACCGTCGCCCGCTGGTGGGAAGGTCCCGTCAAAAGTGATATTGATGAACGGCACGTTATCCCCGAGGACGGACGAAGAGATCACCCTGCCGAAGGTCAGCAACGTGGGCACCAGCTCGACGCCGTCCCGTCCGAGCACGTCAGCGTCTGTGATCGGCGCCTCCTCTTCGAAGGCGCCGGAGAGGCCGGCCCGTGCCATCGCTGCTGCAAGGTCTATCTCCACCGAACCGCTCGTCCGCCCCAACGCGCGTTCGAATGGGCCGAACGAAACCTGTACCGCGCTTCCGAATGCCGTTGGCGGGAAACTGTAGGTCAGCAGCCGGCCGCTCTCGCGGCGTGAAATGAGCCCGCCATACAACAGCTCCCCGCCAACAATCATCGATGGCTCTCCAACCTGGGCGACCTCCTGCTCGGAGTCGAACCGCGCCGTGACCAGCGTCTCGCTGGTGGACCGGACGGCGCCTTCGACCGATACGGCCACTCCCGAGGCCTCGACCCGTTGCCCGCCGAGATGCTCGACCCGCAGGCGTGAGGCAAGGTCACCAGGCACATCGAGCCTGATGCTCCATTCGCCCGTAATCGGCTTCGGCGGCGTTTCGTTCGCTGCCAGCAAGGTGACTGACTGTATCTGGAGAGTCCCCTCGCCACGAAATGACACGGGGGGCAATCGCACCACGCCCGGGGATGCCAGCGGCGCGCTGAACCCGCCGAGGCCGAACTCGACGGCCGCACCGTCCAGGCGGAAGTCGCCGGGCTCGATGATGGCCCGGACGGCCCCCGATGGGTCGATATCCTCGGCCTGCACCTGGAGCTCGACGAAGGTCGCCGTCCCGCTGAAGTGCGCCCGCGTCACTGAGACCGAGATGCCCTGGTCAGTTGCGCTGCCTGTCTGCTTGACGTCCAACTCCGGCAACGTGCCACCGGCCGGGTGGCCGTCTCGCCCTGCGAGCGCGATCGCCACTGCGCCGATCGTGAGCACAACCGCCCCTGCCGCGCCAACCACGAGAAACCGCCTCACGTTCATGTTCGCTCCGGCGCCCCCGGTTCCTGCCCATCGGGTCACCGTATCCATACCACAATCGCGAATGGCCCATCAACCGCCACAGCGTAAGACGCAGCGCCGGGTCTCCGGCCCGTCATTCCCGCCGGCGCGGCTTCCTTCCCGTGATCCAGAGCATCCCTTCCCGCTTCGAGAGCTTGCTCAGTTTCGTGTCGTTTTGCGCGATAAACGCCTGCACCGCCGCCGGGTCCGTCTTCGAGTACTCCCGCAACGCCCACCCGATCGCCTTCCGGATGAAGAACTCGCGGTCCCCTGCCCGCCGCTCACAGAAGCGAAACAGGCGAGCCTCGTCGGTCCGGCCCTTGTAGGTGAGCTGGTGCAGGATCGCCGTCCGCGCCAGCCAGGTGTTGTCATCCTCGATCCATCGGTCCATCTCGTCTGCCAGCGCCGGATGAGCCAGGACCAGCGGCCCCACCACCCGCGCCGCCAGCCCGTCGACCGTGTCCCACCACGACTTCGTGGCGATGAGCTCCCGGGCCACCGCCAGGAACCCGGCGCCGCACACGCGCACGTGCCGCACCAGGTGGTCGACCGCCACATACTGGTATTCCCGCCCCGCGAGCGCATAGAGGGCAAGCGCGAGGCCGGTCAGGTCCGCTTCCCCGGGCGGGGGCAGCCCGGCGATCGCCTCCCGGTGCAACGCCCTCCGTTCGACCGTCGGTATGCCCAGGAACGGGAACTGGTCGCGCATGTAGCGAGCCATCCCCACCGCCCGCTCCGGGTCGCGGTGGGCGCTGAGCGCGGCCACGATCCGTGCCCGTGCCTCGCGCGAATACTCCGTGGCCGCCTCACTCATCTCCCGCAAAGGATACCCGCTGGCCGGCGGGATCGCCGGCGTCCCGCCGCGTATCCTTGTCTCACTACCCCATCCGGAGCGCCCCGTGATCAACCGCGACCGTATCGTCAAAACCTTCCTCGATCTGGTGGCCATCGATTCCC
Source organism: Dehalococcoidia bacterium (assembly GCA_023382755.1). GTDB lineage: Bacteria > Chloroflexota > Dehalococcoidia > Tepidiformales > Tepidiformaceae > Amarobacter. Next base: position 1,133 of record JAHDWR010000201.1, on the reverse strand, counting down.
CGTCCGGCGATGAGGACGCCATCGCCGCCGAACTCGAACGCCGTTTTCGAGACCTCGGCCTCGAAGTCGCACAGGACGCCGCGGGGAACGTCCTCGGCCGCCGCCCCGGCCACGGCGACGCGCTGCTCCTCTCCGCGCACATGGATACCGTGGAGCCCGGGCGGGGCATCAAGCCCACGTGGGATGGCCCCGACATCATCCGCAGCGACGGCACGACCATCCTCGGCGCCGACAACAAGGGCGGGTGCGCAGTGATACTCGAGGTCATCCAGTCGGCCATTGAGGATGGCGCCACGACGCGCCCGATCGAGGTCGCCATCAGTCGCGGCGAGGAGGTCGGCCTGGTCGGCGCGGCCAACATGGACTACAGCCGCATCACCGCGAAGGTCGCCATCGTCATCGACAGCGGCGGCCCGCCTTCGAGCATCCAGGGGCAGGCGCCTTATCACTACACCTACGACATCGAGGTCCACGGACGCGCCGCCCACGCCGGCCTCGAACCCGAAAAGGGTGTGCCCGCCATCTCGATCGCCTCCGAGATCGTGCTTGGGCTGCCGCAGGGCCGGTTCGATTCCGAGACCACCGGCAACGTGGGCAAGATCCAGGGCGGCCTCGTGCGGAACGCCGTGCCCGACCACACCATCATCCAGGGCGAGATGCGATCCATGGTCGAAGAAAAGGTCGAGACTCTCGTCGCAAAGACAAAGCGCCACCTCGAAGGCGTCCAGGAAAAGCACCCGGACGCCCGCATCGATGCGCGCTTCCATACCGCCTACCCGGGGTACACGCTCACCCCCGACGACCCCGCCGCCCGCCTGCTCTTCCCGGTGCTCGAAGATCTCGGGTTCAAGCCCGACCCGCACCCCGTCGGCGGGGGCACCGATGCGAACGTTTTCCGGGGACACGGGATTGCCAGCGTCGTGATCGGCCGCGGTGGCTACAACCAGCACACGAAGGACGAGTACCTCGTGATCCCCGAGATGCTCGAGTGCGCGCGGGTCGTCGAAGGGTGCGTCCGCCTCACCTCCTGAGGCGTTACCCCTGCCGCATGTCCCGTTCGCCCTCGCCCCGCGCGAGTGCCGAGATCCGGTGCGCCAGCGCCGCCGAACCACGGGCAAGCGGCTCGAACCGCC
>JAHDWR010000200.1 GCA_023382755.1 Dehalococcoidia bacterium | reverse complement strand
GTCCAGCCCCACTCGCGCCCCTCCACGATGCCGAGTGCGAGCGCACCCATCGCGATGCTGATAAGGACTACCCCGGGGATGTCGAGTCTCGAGTCGCTCGACGGGCTTGTCGACTCCTTGAGCACGGCGCGCCCGAGCACCCAGGCTGCCAGGGCGATGGGCACGTTAAGGAGGAATGCCCAGCGCCACCCGGGGCCGTCGACGATCAGCGCACCGAGAGATGGCCCGGTCGCCGCGGCCAGTGCCGACACGGAACCCCAGAGCCCGACCGCGGTCGCGCGCTCGGATGCCGGCCACGCGGCGAGCAGCAGCCCCAGTGAGGAGGGGATCATCATCGCCGCCCCCGCCCCCTGGACCACCCGCGAAGCAACGAGCGCCTCCTCGGAGGGGGCTATCCCGCAGCCCATGGACGCGAGCGTGAACACGCCCAGCCCGCCGAAGAACAGCCGCCTGCGGCCGTACCGGTCCGCCAGCCGCCCGGCAACGATGAGGAGCGCTGCGAAGGCGATCGTGTAGCCGTTCAGCACCCAGGACAGGCTGGCCCGGCTCGCATCCGGGAATGTCCGGCCAATGGACGGGAACGCGACGTTCGCGATGGTCGCGTCCAGCGATCCCATGAAGATCCCGAGCGAGGTGGCCAAAAGCACCAGCCACCTGGTTTCGATGCGGGCGGAGACGCCGGAGGCGGGGACGGAGAGGGCTGGTGAACGGGCACTGAGTTGTTCCATGCAACCTACTGTGGAGGATGCGAGTTCCGCGTTGCAACGAACTTCGAGCCCTCCTCCGTGGCGCACTTCACACTACCCTCCCCGCGGGAGTTATCCTTTCGCCTCAACGCAACTGGAGGACAAATGGGGACAGCACAGATCACGACCGCCCGGCCTGAAGACCTTGGCATCGATAGCGAGAAGCTCGAAGCCGTGTTCGCGCGCGCGAAACGCGATGTCGACGATGGGACGCTCAAGAGTGCCCAGGTCGCCGTCGCACGCCATGGGCAACTCGCCGGCGTCCGCACCTACGGCACGGTCCAGCACAACGGTGTCGAGACCGAGGTCCCGGCGACCAACGACACGCTCTACACCATCTTCAGTTGCACCAAGGCCATCGTGGGCGCCGCCGCATGGACGCTCTTCGAAGATGGCCTGCTCCGCGAAGACGAGACGGTCGCCAGCATCATTCCCGAGTTCGGCACCAACGGGAAAGACCAGATCACCGTCTCCCAGCTCATGACCCACACCGGCGGATTCCCGCTCGCCCCCTTCGCCCCACAGGACTGGGATGATCGCGATCGCCGCCTCGAAAGGTTCGCCAGCTGGCGCCTGAACTGGGAGCCCGGCACAAAGTTCGAATATCACGCCACCAGCACTCACTGGGTCATTGCCGAACTCATCGCCCGTCGGACTGGTATGGACTTTCGCGCCTTCGTGCGCGAGAAGATGCTCGACCCGATGGGCCTTGATGACTTCTACGTCGGCCTACCGGAAAGTGAGGACGGCCGCGTCGCGGATGTCCGTCACCTGGTCCCCCCGACTCCGCCCCCGGGTGGCTGGGGAGAAGTGACCCCCGATGCCATCAAGACCTTCAACCGCCCCGAAGTGCGCCGTGTCGGCGTCCCCGGTGGTGGCGGTGTGGCGGGAGCGGCGCAGCTTGCCATGTTCTACCAGCCGCTGGTGAACGGTGGCGTCACCAGCTCGGGCAAGCGCGTCCTCAAGGCCGAGACCATCGAATGGGCAACCCGCGTCCGGACGAAGGACTTTCACCGCGTTCCGCTGCTCGACTACCCGTGCAACCGGGCACTCACCGTGGTGGTCGCAGGAGACGATGGAAACGCGAACCTCCGCGGATTTGGCAAGACATGTTCCCCACGGGCGTTCGGCCATGGCGGGGCGGGCGGCCAGATTGGCTGGGGCGATCCGGAGACCGGCATCTCGGTCGGATACTGCACCGATGGCTTCCTCGATGAGGTGCTCCAGGGCCGCCGGATAACCGCGATTGGGAGTCTGGTGGGCCAGTGCCTCGCGTGATTGGTGCGGCTCTGGTCTATACCCCTATCTAATACGTATTGTGATACCGCTACACGTGTCGGACGGCGGCACGGGCCGCTCGTAGGTTCGATTACGGGCCCCAGCCTGGCACTGCTTCCGTTCCGGTCAAACGGTCCCGTCATGTTGGGCCTGATGACCGCATAACCAACGCGGGGGAGGAGGGTAGTGTTAGCCCACCAAGACAGTTGTGGGGGAAACGATATCGAAAGTACAGGGGACCGAACGGTTAAATGGCATCGAGCCAGCACGCCACCACCAGGTGACCATTCCGGTGGACACGAACCACAGAACACTTCCGGAGGAAGTACATGAAGCGCAGGACTCTTGATTTTATCTTCTCGGGAGGCGGTCTGCTTCTGGCGATCCTGCTTCTCATCCTCGGTTTCGTCCTTGCAGATCAGGCCTCATTCGCTGAGGACTACGTCAAGGAACAGCTGAGTGAACAGCGAATCACCTTCGCTGAAGCCGACAAGCTTACCGACGAAGAGAAGAACTGGAAGGAAGGCTCAAAGTGCCTTACCGAGTACGCCGGGAAGCTCATGACCACCGGCAAGATGGCCGAGTGCTACGGCAACTACTACATCGCCATGCACATGCGCCGCTCGGCCGCCAACGCCGCCGTTGATGGCGAAAAGCTCGGCTGGGACAACGAGACCTACGCCACCATGGGTGGCATCCGCACCGCCGCTCAGGCCGAACTGACCGCGGCCAAGGAAAAGGGCGACAAGACGGCCGAGGCCCTCGCCCAGAAGAAAGTCGATGCCGCCACCTCCCTCCGCAGCACCTTCCAGACCGGCGAGACCCTCCGCGGCCTCCTCCTGACCTCCTATGGGTTCAGCATCTTCGGCGAGAAGGCAGCCCTGGCAGCGACCGTTTGCTACATCATCGGCGGCCTGCTCATCGTCCTCTCCGTCGCCGGCTTCATCCACGCCTTCATGACTCCGCCCGACAAGGTGGTCCTCACCAACGGCAGCTAGCCACCATCCTCAGCGGGCGCTGCCCGCACCCGCAAGGTTCCCCCTCTGAAGGGCCGGCCCGCGCCGGCCCTTCCGCTTTGGGCCGTCGAGCCATCAGCCGATCAGCCCAGCCTCGAGCCACCCGATGTGTTCGTCGAAATGGCCGAACGTGTTCCCCACCACCCACCCCACCACCGGCGCTGCGTTCTCCACACCTTCGCCCGGCTGGTAGTGCGAGTACGGGAGCAGCAGGTCGGCCTCGGTCATCTCCTCCACCATTTCCACCACGCGCGCGTGCGTCCGCTCCAACCGCTCCCTGCAGTCCGTGGGGCTTGCCCCCATCGCCCGTTCCGCCATGACCCGGTTAACCTCGTCGGTATCGTGGCGTGCCCACAGCTCCTCCGGGATCCCCATCGCTGCCGCTCGCGACCGCTTCTCCAGGAGCCCCAGCAGCGAGTCCTCCCAGTCGGCGAGGTGCGCCACATGCACTTTCACCGGCCACCCGTCGCCAAGCGGCCGCTCCCAGTCGGCCGGGACAAGCGCGCCCAGGAGACCCTGCAGCTTGCGCCAGCGGACCTCGATCCGCCGGACGAGTTCCTGCTTCGAGAAGTCGCGTGGTATGCCTTCTGCCATATGCCTGCTCCTGCGTAGTGAAGCGTGAACGCGGGCGATGAGCTTGCGTAACGCAAAGGCCGCCCCATGCATGGGGCGGCCTTTGGAAGTGATGTAGCCGCTTCCGGCCCTACGCCCGCGGCAGTCCGAGCCCGCGGGTGGCGATGATGTTCCGCTGGATTTCGCTCGTCCCTCCCTCGATCGTGTTCGCGGTGGAGCGGAGGTACATGTACTTCACGCGCCCCTTCATCGGCGGAGTCGGTCCCGCGGTCTTGGCATCCAGCTGTCCGTACAGGCCGAGCACCTTCATGCCAGTCCGCTGAATGCGCTGGTTCAGCTCCGTGCCGTAGAGCTTCGCGACGCTCGCCTCGTGGCCCGGGGCAACGCCCTCCTTCGCCTGGATGGACACGATCTTGAAGCTCATCATCTGGGCCACGCCCGCCTCGATGTAGCGCTCAACGAGTTCACTTCGCACCGCATCGTTGTGGCCCAGGGTGCTCTGGCCCCCGTTCTTGTTTTCGTGCGCGAACTTGATCAGGTCTTCCACGGTCTGTCGCGCCCCGACCGCGCCGCCGATGTTCGAGCGCTCGAAGCTCAACGTCGTCTGGGCCAGGTACCAGCCCCGGTTCTCCTCGCCGATGATGTTCTGCTTCGGGATGCGCACATCCTCGAAGAAAACCTCGTTGAACTCGTGCGTGTAGGCGGCGTTGATCAGCGGGCGCACCGTCACGCCGGGCGCCTTCATGTCGGCGATGAAGTACGTGATGCCCCGGTGCTTCGGCGCGTCGGGGTCCGTCCGCGCCAGCAGGATCATCCACTTCGCATTGTGCCCGCCCGAGGTCCAGATCTTCTGCCCGTTGACCACGTAGTCGTCACCGTCTCGCACGGCCCGGGTCTGGATGGCGGCGAGGTCCGAGCCCGCGCCCGGTTCGCTGTAGCCCTGGCACCAGGTGACTTCGCCCGCAAGCATCTCGGGCAGGTACTTCTTCTTCTGTTCTTCCGTGCCATGGACGATCAGGGTCGGCCCGGCAAACCCGATGCCGATGCCACCCGGGCGCGGCAACCGCGCTTCAGCCAGCTCCCAGTTGAAAACGAACTGCTCCATCACGGACATGCCCGCCCCGCCGACTTCCTTCGGCCAGGCCGGCGCAATCCAGTTGCGCGATGCAAGCGCCTTCGTCCACTCCTTGCTGCCGCCGTAGAAGCTCTCCGCATCCTCGCGGCCAGCCCGCGCTTTCGGCCCCTCCGTCGCAATGAAGCCCCGCACTTCTTCGCGGAATGCGGCTTCTTCCGGTGTATCTCGGAAGTCCATCGGTGTACCTCGGATCCTAGTTTCGGTATGGCCATTGTCCGCCCGCCGACTCGGAATGTCGACAGCGCTTGAACTCGCGCAACCTGCCATGCTCCGGTGCTCGCAACGCCGCATACAGGGTCGCGCGACAAACGGTCGGGAGAACTGGCAGGATGTGCGCGAACCGGCAACGGAGGACCACGTCATGGCCACCTGGGACCAATTCGAAGCTGCCAGTCCCGAGCTCGCGAGCCTCGCCCGCGAGCGCTTCGACGCCACCGGCCTGGTGATGCTCGGCACGCTCCGCAAGAACGGTTGGCCGCGAATCACCCCCATCGAATACACCTTCTGGCAGGGCGAGCTCGTCCTCGGCGGGATCTGGCAATCCCGCAAGATGGTCGACCTCCTGCGCGACCCCCGCTGCTCCATCCACAGCGCCACGACCAACAAGAGTGGTCAGGAGGGCGATGTCAAGCTCTACGGCCGCGCCACCCCGCTCGCTCCCGAGCGCGAGCCCGCCTACTGGCAGCACATCTTCGAGACGATGAACTTCCGCCCCGAGGGCCCGGCCCACGTGTTTACCATCGATATCGAATCCGCCGGCTACGTCCGCTTCACCCCCGAAGGCGAACAACACACCCTCGTGTGGCCGGGCGGTGCGTGGCGGGTAACGAAAGCACCCTGACCTTCAGCGGCGGCTTGTGGTGCGTTTCCCTGCGCCAATGCCAGGCGAACGCGCCCACGCCACCGCACAGACCACGCCAGCCGCGCAGCTCGCAGCGTCCCGGAAGCCGGCCACAGCGTCGTCGCCCTTGCTTGCCGCGCTCCAGCACGGCGCCGGCAACGCGGTCGTGTCTCGCCTGGTCCAGCGCAAGGAGATCGGCCCGCATAAGGGCGGCAAAACGTGGTACTCCACCGGCAACTTCGATGCGAAACATCTGATCACCGGTTCCCTCGATGAGGATTCGGCCAAGGCCCGCTATACCGAGCGCTACAACAAGCGCCCCATCCCCGATGGCAGCCAGGTCAACACCGTGGTCGCTGAAGGCGACCTCAAGACCGCCATCACCGATGCCACGAAAGTCAAAGGCTCGTACCCGCCGCCGCGAGGGCCGCGAGGAAAACTCACCGTTACCGTGCCCGGGTTCAAGGTCTACGGTAAGAAGACCGACGGCAAACAGGTCCCGGATCGCGTCGCACCCGTGAGCGAGATGACCGTCGAGGGCACAGCGAGCGAAACTCTGTACTCGCCCGACCACGTCGCCGGCTGACGCACGCCTACTTCGGGTCCCGCCACATCAGCCAGATGGGCGGCCCCCCGTTCGGCACCTGGAACTCTTCGGTCACCCTGAAGCCGTTGCGCTCGTAGAGCGGGACATTGCGCTCCTTCGAGCTCTCCAGGTAGGCCGGGGTCCCCTCGCGGTCACACCGCTCCAGGACAGGCGCCATGAGCTGCGTCCCGATCCCGTGCCCTTGCAGTTCGGGCTCCACGCCAAGCGCGAGCAAATACCAGTGCGGCTCGTGCGGGTGCTTCTTCTCGATCGCCGCCAATCCGGCCATGATCGCGGGCACGCGCCGCAGGGTCGCAGTCCGCACCATCGCCGGGAGCAGCCCCAGCTGCTGCACCATCCCCATCTTCCACTTCCCGGGCGGCGCCCAGCACGCGCCACCCTGGATGCCGTCGGTCGTGTAGATCTCGTCGGTGCGCGCGGTGATCCTCAGCCCTACGGTCA
>JAHDWR010000199.1 GCA_023382755.1 Dehalococcoidia bacterium | reverse complement strand
GCCCTCCAGAAGTTCTCCGTCGAGGGCCTCAACACCTTCTGGCGCGCGCTCCTCGACCGCGAACCGATCATCGTCGATGACGTCCGCGGCGATGACTACTACGCCTACCACTTCCGCGGCGCCGTGGGAGACGCCCTGAATTCGTCGTTTTCGCGCATCGTCTCCTGGCTCGCCCTCCCGATGGTCCAGAAAGGGCGCTTCGTCGGCATGATCGCCCTCTCGTCCGACCGCCCCGCCGCCTTCACCCGGCGTGAGGCCGACCTCGGCATGGCCATCGCCAACCAGGCGGCCGTCGCCATCGAAAACGCCAGCCTCTTCGCCGAGGCCGAGCGCCGCGCCCGCGAGATGACCGCCCTCTCCCGCGTGGCCACATCCCTCGACCTTGAGCGCTCCGTGAAGAGCACCCTCGACAACCTCGCCCAGCGCATGGTCGAGTCCACCGGCGCCGTCGGGTGCTCCGTCAGCACCATCACGGAGGACGGGATGCTCCTTCTGGGCGGCACCTACGGCCTTCCCGAAGGCTTTCTCGATGCTGTCGCCGCGGGCCACCGCCGGGGCGCCCCTCGCCCCAACCAGGTCGCCCTCCAGGGCGGCGGCCCCTACATCCTTCGCCACCTCCGCTCCCGCACGCTCGCCGAGCCGCTCTATGCCGAACTGCACGACGTGATCCGCGACGAGCCGTGGGACACCCTGGTCATCGTCCCCATGCGCTTTGGCGAGCGTGACCTTGGGACCATCGAGACCTATTACCTCGCCTCGGCCGAACCGGACGAACGCGAAATCGGCCTCATCACGGCGATGGCCCGCCAGGCCGGGACCGCCATCGAAAACGCCCTCCTCTTCGCCCAGACCGAAAAGCGCGTCCGCCAGCTCGAGGCCCTCACCCGTATCGCCGCCAGCTTCACCCTCGAAAGCTCCATCGAGCAGCTCATGAACGACATCGCCGGTGAGGTCCTCACCGCCACCAGCGCCGTCTCGGCGACGATCACCGTGACCGGCGAACGCGCCATCCGCCCCCTCCGCATCGTCGGCGTCGCCGGCCAGTCCCAGGAGTGGGTCGACGCGATGCAGGACGCCTACTCCGCGGGCGCCGCATCTTCCGCCGAAATCGCCATCACCGAGCGCCGCCCCGTTTTCCTCCCCAACATGCGCGCCGAACGCCTGGATGACCCTCGCTACGCCCCCGCGCGCAGGTTCTTCGAACACGCGGACTGGGATTCCGTCCTCGTCGTCCCGATCATCTACGGCGAACGGCCCCTTGGCGTGCTCACCGTGGCCTATGCGGGCATTGACCCGCCCGGCCAGGAAGAGGCGGGCTTCATCGAAGCCATCGCCGACCAGACCGCCCTGGCCATCGAGAACGCCCGCCTCTACCAGCGCGCCTCGGCGGCCGCCGCCCTCGAAGAACGCCAGCGCCTCGCCCGCGAACTCCACGACTCGGTGTCCCAGGCCCTCTACGGCATCGCGCTCGGCGCCCGCACGGCCCGCCGCCGCCTCGGCGATGACGGGCCCGCGAACGTCGTCGAGCCGCTCGACTACGTCCTCTCGCTCGCCGAAGCCGGCCTCACCGAAATGCGAGCCCTCATCTTCGAATTGCGCCCCGAATCCATTGCCACCGAAGGCCTCGTCGCCGCCATCGGCCGCCAGGTCGCCGCGACCCAGGCCCGCTACGGCATCACCGTCGAGGCCGACCTCTGCGAAGAACCGCATGCCTCCATCGAAACCAAGGAGGCGGTGTACCGCATCGCCCAGGAGTCGCTCCACAACACGGTCAAACACGCGCGTGCCACGCGTGTGCAACTCACCCTCGCCTGCGACGGCGAGAGCGTGCGGCTCCGCATCCGCGATAACGGGCAGGGCTTCGATCCTTCCGGCGAGTTCCCAGGCCACCTTGGCCTGCGCTCCATGCGCGAACGCGCCCTCGGTATCCGTGGCACCTTCGAGATCGAAAGCTCCCCGGGCGAGGGCACCACCGTCACCCTCACCGCCCCCGCCTGACCGTTTCTATTGCCGGGTGCGCGGGTCCAGCGCGTCGCGCAGCCCGTCGCCAAGGAAGGTGAAGCAGAGCATCAGCACGGCGATGAGCGCGGACGGCACGGCGATCATCCACTCGTTCACGCGCACATAGGTGTAGCCCTCCGCCACCAGCGTCCCCAGGCTCGCCGTTGGGGGTGGCAGCCCAAACCCGATGAACCCGAGGAAGGCCTCCGCGAAGATCGCCGTCGGGATACCGAACGTCACCGCGACAATCACCGGGCCGAGCGTGTTCGGCAGCATGTGCACGAACACCACCCGCCGCTCGCTCGCCCCCATCGACCGCGCGGCGGTCACGTACTCCGCGTCCCGCAAGGCGAGCATCTGCCCGCGCACCAGCCGCGCCAGCGTCACCCAGCCCACGAACGAGATCGCCAGCACCACCTGGAGCAGCGGCCCCGGCATCCCCGGCACCTGCGGGTCGCCCGTCCCGATGATCGGCCAGTCCCGCTGCGAGAGCACCGCCCGCATGAGGATGATCGCCAGCAAGTCGGGGAACGCATACATCAGGTCCGTGAACCGCATCAGCACGCCGTCGGTCCAGCGCGAACCGAGCGCAGCCCCCGCTCCCACGGCTATGCCGATGCACAGCACCACCAGCTGCGTCCCGATCCCGATCTTCAGCGAGATCCGGGCGCCTTCCCACGTCCGGGCCCACGTGTCCCGTCCCAGGTTGTCGGTGCCCAACCAGTGGCCCGCTGTCGGGCCGGTCAGGATCTGTTCGTACTGCTGTTCCGATGGCCGGTAGCGCCCGGCCACATCGAGCAGGCCGGCCAGCGTCGCCATCACGATGATGCCCAGCAGCACGATCCCGCCCGCCATCGCCAGCCGGTTCCGCCGCAGCCGCTGGAACGCCAGGCCCCACAGCCCGACCTGCCTCCGCGGCCGCTCGAACCCCGACTGCGCAAGTACCGCCGCCTGTTCGCTGATGGTCATGAGTACCGGATCCTCGGGTTCGCGATGGCGTAGCTCACGTCGACCGCCAGGTTCAGGAGCGCGATGATCGTGGCGTAGAGCAGGGTCATCCCCATGATGACCCCGTAGTCCCGGACGCCCACCGCCTCCACGAATGCCCGCCCGATGCCCGGTATCGCGAAGTACTGTTCGATGACGAAGGAGCCGGTGATCAGCGCCGCCAGGATCGGCCCCAGCACCGTCAGCACCGGCACCATGGCATTCCGCACCGCGTGGTGCATCACCACCGGGAATTCGCCCACGCCCTTCGCCCGGGCTGTCCGGATGTAGTCCTGCCGGAGCACTTCCAGCATCGATGCGCGCGTAATCCGGGCGATGAACGCGGCCGGGTACATCCCGAGGCCCACGATGGGCAGCACCATCTGCCGCGGGTTCCCGAACTCCCACCCGATCACGTCGAACCAGCCCAGCCGCAGCGCGAAAAACAACACCAGGAAGACCGACAGCACGAAGTTCGGCACAGCCGCCCCCGCCGTCGCCACGAACACCCCGATGTAGTCCATCGGCCCGTTCTGCTTGACCCCCGAAACCACCCCGAGGGTCACCCCGACCACCAGCGCAAACGCGAACGCACAGACGCCCAGCTGGAACGTCGAGGGGAAGCCATCGCGGATGACCTGGCTCACCGGCCGGTTCTGCCGGAACGAAAGCCCGAGGTCGCCCCGTGCCAGGTTGCCCAGGTAGCTCACGTACTGGTCGCCCAGCGACCCGTCCAGGTGGTACTTCCGCTCCAGCGCGGCGATCGTCGCGGGTGGCAGGGGCTTCTCGTTGTCGAAAGGCCCGCCCGGCACGGCATGCATCAGGAAGAACGTGATCGTCGCTATCGCCCACAGCAACGGGACCAACACCAGCAGGCGGCGGAGGATGTATGCGGTCATCGCTTTGTCCGTTGAAAGAAAAGGGGCTGGCGGGGATTCCCCTGCCAGCCCCCGAAGTTGGCCGGACCTACTTGTCCAGGTACCAGGCCTCGATGTTCCAGTCCCCCGCCAGGAACGCGTCCAGCGGGCTGACGTTCTCGCGCGGGCCCTTCACGGCCGGCTTGATCAGGTAGTTGAACGACTCCTGGTACAGCACAGGGCCGACGAGCATCGGTTCAGCGCTCAGCAGCTTGTTGATGTCCTGGTACTGCTTACGGCGCTCTTCGTCATTCGTGTTGAAGTACGCCTTCTCGAACAGGTCATCGAGCTGCTTGTCTGCGACGCCGTAGTGGTTGTTCGCTCCGTCGGAGTTGAACAAGCCGGCAACCCAGTTCTCCGGGTCCGGGTAGTCCTGCGTCCAGCCGCCAGGGAACAGTTCGTAATCCTCGCTCGTGAACCGCGCCGCGCGCGTCTTCGAGTCCACCACTTCGATCTTGATGTCGATGTTGAGGGTCTTCTTCCACTGTTCCTTCAGGAACTCCGCCGTCGCCTTCCGGTCGGGCACGTCGTTCACCACGATGCTCAGCTCGGGGAACCCCTTGCCGTCCGGGTAGCCGGCAGCCGCCAGGTTCTTCTTCGCCTCTTCGGCGTTGAAGCCCACGATCGAATCGAACGTCGTCTCTGTTACGCCGCCACCGACCACCGCCGGCGGCATCCAGGTCGTGCTCGGGATGTAGGCTCCCTGGAACGCCACCTTGTTCAGCGTCTCCCGGTCGATCGCCTGCGAAAGCGCGAGCCGCACCTTCGGGTTGTCGAGCGGCTTCTTCTTCAGGTTCATGTGGACCGCCCGCGTCGTCACCCCGCCCACCTGCAAGAACTCCTTGCCAAGCGCCGGGTCCGCCTTGATCGCGGTGAGGTTCGTCAGGTTCGCGCGCGTCACGTCGATCTGGTCGGCGCGATACGCGTTCTCGGCCACATCGAGCTTGTCGATGTACTTCATCGTCACCTTATCGAGGTTCGCCGGCGTCCCCGCCCAGTTGTCGTTCCGGACCAGCACCGCCGAGTCCTTCGCGCTGTAACTCTCGATCTTGTACGGCCCGTTGTAGGCCAGCTTCGAGACATCGGGCCACGCCTGTCCGGGGTCGGTCACAATGTGGCTCGGCGAAGGGAACGTCATCCACAGGGACAGGATCATCGGGAACGTGGGCTGTGCGTTTTCGAGCTTGAACTCGATCCTCGTGTCGTCCAGAGCCTTCACGCCGACAGCCGCCTGGAGCTTCTGCTTCTCGTCCGCGCTCTTGTCGGCCGCCGCGTAGTACTCGTCGCAGCCAACGATGTTGCCGATCGTGTCCTTGTAGTTGCCCGCGTTGTCCGGGTTGCACGTCCGATGGATGCCGGCGACGAAGTCCTTCGCGGTCAGCGGCTGCCCGTCGGACCACTTGAGCCCCGCCTGCAGCTTCACCGTGTAGGTCTTCCCATCCGCCGAGACATCCGGCATGGCAGCTGCCATTTCGGGCTCGGTCTTGTTCCCGAGCGTCAGGCGGTACAGGCCGCGCCACACCATCCGCTGCACGCCGATGTCCTGGGCGAATGCGGAATAGTGCGGGTCGAAACTCTCCGGCTCGGGGTACACAATGGTGATCTCGCCACCCCTTTTTGGCGCATCACCACTCGGTGTACCTGTGGCACCGGGGCCGGTGTCGTCGTCGTCATCATCATCGTCACCACACGCTACCAGCGTGAGCGATGCTATGAGGACTACCAGTAGGCCAAGAAGGCTAAAGAACCTCAGGCGTTTCATTGGGAGTGTCTCCCTCCTCCTGTTTCGGTTTCCCGCCGGTACGGTCGGTTACCGATCAGTCGAAGTCAACGCCCGTACATCATGAAATTGATCCGTAAGAACCAATCTTCAATAGTTCCACACATATGTGAGAGGATTGTGCTGTTTCAATGGTGAACTTAACCGGATCTTGCGAAGATCCAGTGAAGAACCGGCGGCCCACCGGTCAAACTCACGAGAAATTCCTGCGCAAAGGTCGTGAGGGTTTCCGCCCCGGGGACTCCCGCGGCAGCCCCGGCTACCTCGCTCCTGCCCCCGCCGCGTCCAACTCCACCGTGAAGAGCGCCCCTCCCCCGGCGGCGTTCGCCGCCCACACCCGGCCCCCGTGCGCCTCGACCAGCTGCCGGACGATTGCCAGCCCCAGCCCGGCGCCCCCGGTTGCCCGCGCCCGCGACGCATCGGTCCGGTAGAACCGCTCGAAGATGTTCTCCAGGTGTTCGGCCGCGATGCCGGGCCCGTCATCGCTCACCGTGAGCTCGACCTTCGTCTCCTGCCCCCGGAGGCTCACGCGGATGGTCCCGCCGTCCGGCGTGTGCCTGACGGCGTTCTCCAGCAGGTTCCGCACTACCTGCGCGATCCGCCTCCGGTCCACGTCGACCATTGGCGCAGGCCAGGTCTCCTGGACGATGGTGATCCCGGCTGCCCGCGCCCTTGGGGCTACCATCGCCACCGCCTGCTCGACGATTGGCGCCAGCGGCTGTGGCTCCAGGTTCAACACCTGCCGTCCCGCATCGGCGAGCGAAAGCTCTTCCAGGTCCGCCACCAGCCGTACCAGCAGGGTTGCCTCCTCCTGCAGCGAGGCGATCGTCCCTTCGCCGGGCTCCACCACCCCATCGGCAATCGCTTCCAGGTACCCCGCGAGGTTGTTCAGCGGCGTCCGCAGTTCGTGGGCCACGTCCGAGGTCATCTGCTTCCGCAGCTCTTCGTTGCGCTCGATGCTTTCGGCCATGCAGTTGAACGCCCGCCCC
>JAHDWR010000198.1 GCA_023382755.1 Dehalococcoidia bacterium | reverse complement strand
CGCGACATGATGAGGAGTTCGGCCGTCGTCAGCGACTCGGATACGACCGTGGCAGCGATCAGACGGCGACCCTACCAGTCGTCGAGATCGATCACGATGAGAGATTCGTGCTGTGACGGTTCGCGCCAATGGGGGGCTAGGAGCGACCATCCTGCCTTACGCGAAACTGCCAGACGGTCTGGAGCAACCGCCCCTTATCGATTCCCTTTGGCGCGATTGTGGGTAACACAAAGCATTTGGCAGTTCCCGGCCGAGCTTTCTCCGCCCTTGCTCCATGCGGAAACGTGGTCCGCGTCCATTTCGACGAACTTCCACATCTTGCCGTTACTGGCAGCAGGGCCGACTGCGCAGAGCGGACAATTTGACGTCTTATTTGCTTCGGCAGCTGTGGTCTGCTTGGCGTAGACAGACTTCTTAGTCGCTTCGTCGAACACCCGGACATCCAGGAGCTTCGAATCTTGAAGGCCGCCGAGAATGTATTCGAAGACGCCGCGGTGGTTCCTGACGTACGGGTCGCCATAAAGCTGCTTAACCTGGGCAGCGACGTTGGCCGGATCATATGAGTTGGAGTGGTATTGCTCGTAGAGCCGTCCCCACTCCAACTCCTGCATCTCCCTCTCAACATCCCTGAATACGCCCGACGCCCAGTCGATTACGCCGTTGAAGTAGTTTTTCAGCTCATTGATGTCGCCTTTAGTGCGATGGTCGCTCATGTAGCGGCCGACATCGCCCTTGCTAACCCATTCCAGCGCCCGCTTCAGAAAGTCCTGCCGGTTTGCACTCCCTTTGATGTAGGCGCTCCATTTCTGGATGTTCGCGTTCTGGCTATTACTAAACTCTGCCTTGGCGAGCGTTACGAAGGGCCCCGAGTAGATGGCGTTCAACAGCTCTTGGGCGTTGAGGGGAACACCTGCGATGTTGATAGTCTGGAACCATTGCTTTATCTCGGTTTCTGTGCCCTCGCACTCGTAGATCAGCAATTGAGAGTCCCGAATTTTGGCCTGCTGGTCGGCTGGCAAGCTATCGAAGTTCTTCGGATTACCGCTATCGATGATCGCGAACTTGTTGGTAACGAACCGTCCGATACTAGTAATGCGCTGCTGACCGTCGAGCACCTCGAACTTGTCCTGCGCTACTGTGTTGAAGTAGATTAGCCCGAGCGGATATCCCTTGAGCAGCGATTCAATAACCGCCGCCTCCTTCTTTCCTCCGCCGTCCGAATAAATGTAGTTACGTTGGTACTCTGGTTGGATGGTAAGCTTCCCACTCAGCCCGAACAGCCCCTTGCCTTCCAATTGGTTGAACACAAAGCCGTCGCAGACATCAGCAACAGTAATGTCGGTTCTCAGTCTAGTCTTCACTTCTGGTCGCCTTGGTCGCGCCATACGCGCGGCGTCGGATGAAGATTCGTTGATAAACCTTCCTGCCATTAATGACTGGCGTGGCGTTCATATCGTATGTGCCTTTCTTGCCGAAGAGATTGAGATAGGCTTCCTGACACTCCTTTGTACTATAAACGCGAGTCTTCAGGTCATATAAATCTTCGTTTTCACTTCTTCCCAAGATCTCAAACTGCTCAGGGTTGTACTTATCAAGGAACGTAATGGGAACACCCATGTTGCCGCCGTAGTCGCTCGGGATCGCGTCGGTGAACGGTACTTCGATGGCATCATAGTTGGCATATCGGTCGTATGCCGCTTTGCCCTTGATCTCCTTGTGTTTACTGAACTTCAAGTTGTCCGCCATGGTCATGAGCGGCAATTCCTCGTGGCGGCGTCCGTGGTCAAGATTGGTGAACCAGCTAAGATTGCGAAACTTGACCAGTCCTGTGCTTTCGTCATAGACGCCGTCCGCGAATGCCCGGCCGCTACCTTCAGGAATGCTGAAGTAGGCGTTTCCGTTAGCGAACCCGGTCCCGAACCATAGCTTTGTGTCCTTGATAAGTCGGAAGATCTCCTTGTACGTGACGGCGTTCTTGGGTCCGATGATCAGGAACTTCTTCTCGTGGTGCACCAGCTGGGCGACGTATTCGCGGAAGAGGGAAAAAGGCGGGTTGGTCACGACGACGTCAGCCTCTTTTAGGAGTGCGACGCACTCAGCACTCCGGAAATCGCCTCCTGGGTACTTGTCGTCTGCATTCAAGGCTCTTCTGGCGGCCTTGTTCCGCTTAAGGAAAAGTTCGACATCGGTCACGTTCGCAGCGCCGTCTCCGTCCTCGTCTTGCACATGGTCAACGACGACGGCGAGTGCTTTGGGCCTCTGGCGCTTGCCGTTCCCTTCATCGTATTCCGGGAACAAGGTGCCTTGGCCGGCGATTGGGGAGCCGTCGTAGCTGGTGGTGACGAGCTTTTTCAGCCCGAGCTTGTTGAAGTTGGCCGCGAAGTACTTGAAGAAGTTGCTCTCGAAGGGGTCGTCGCAGTTGCAGTAGACGACCTTCCCGCGAAAGGTGTTGAGGTCGAACTCCAGGTAGGCCTCGACCTCTTTCTGGATGTCCACGTACTGGGTGTAGAACTCGTCCTGCTTGGCTGCCTTCGCGCTAGAGAGCGTCCGATTGGCCGGGGTGGAGGAGGTGCGGGCGCTGCTCATTCCTGGCATTATCTCCCAGACATTGACGATCCGCGAGCGCCATGCCTCCGCCGCTGAGGACCCGATGTCGCGTTCAACGTCTGCACCGCCTTCCGCACGGTGGCGCCTCAGTGTCATCTCGTCCGTGCACATCGATCACGAAGTAGGCTTAGCGTCTGAGGTCGGAGTCTGCTCAAGTTCTGTGGCACTCTCCAACATCATGGCTTGACCGTGACCCGTCCAGTTCAAGGCGTGCGCGCCCAGAACAGCGCGGCAGGCCCAGAGACATTCACGCCCCTGCCACCCGCCCCTTGGCGCTCCCACGGCCCGCCGCCACCCTCGGCGCATGCACCCGCCCGCCTTCGCGTCCGGCCACCCCACCACCACCGCCCGTACGAACGCACGCGAACGCACGTGCGTTCGTATGCGTTCACCATGCGTTCGAATGCGTTCCCAAGCTGTAATTTTTTTCGCTGGCAACGCACGGGCCCACGAAACCGGGACGGCAGCTTCCGCGGGCGCTTGCCACGCCGCACCCTCCGTGACCGTCGGGGCTCGCCGTTCCGTGGTGAGCCCCGACGGTCCGCACGAGCGCGGTTCCTTACGGCTCGCCGATCCGCTCCTCGATCCAGGGCACGATCATGTCGATGAGCCGCTCGCGCGGGTCCGCCAGCTTCGCGCCCTCTTCGCCGACGGGGTGCAGGTAGTGGTCGGCCCAGGGCAGCACCCGCAGCATCTTGTCGTCGGCGCCGCTCTTCTCCAGCAACTCCTCCTGCTCGGCCGGGAAGATGTCGCAGTCGCCGTCGGCGTACACGATGAGCGTCGGCACGGTCACGTGGTGGATGGTATTCGGCAGGTCGGCTTGCGAACTCGTGCCGCTCCACGTGCTCAGCCAGCCGCGGGGCGTCATCACCCGGGCCAGCCCGCCCGGGCCGTAGTTGCCGATGATCGGGTCGCCCGGCGAGAAGATGCTCCCCAGCGGCCGGTTGCTCGGGTCGATGGCCGGGTCGAGGTAGGCCGGGTTCGCCAGGGTCCGGTAGATGACCATGTACCTCCCCAGCCGTGCGCGCCGTGCGACCAACGACCGCGTGGCATCGGGGAGCCCGGCGTACCGGTCGGAGCGGAGTTCGCCGCGGAAGTAGGCGTGCTCGGCCAGGTACTCGCGCGCGATGGCGTCCAGCCTGCGCGAACGTTCGTACTGGAGCTCGCGGTAGGCGGCGAGCCAGCTTCTCTCGTACGAGCTCGGCTCGGGGAACGGCCGGTAGCCGTTTGCCGGGTTGTACATGTCCCACGCCGGGTCGTAGCTCGTCGCGTCGGCCTCGTTCGTCACGCTGGGGTCGAGCACGTTGAGCATGAAGCGGCCTTCGCCCAGGTGCGCGGCGACGGCGATGTAGAGGTCGCCCTCCGGCATGACCTCGCCGGCCAGGTCGATGGGTTCTCCGCCCGGAGTGGCCTTCAGCCGGTTGTGCGGCAGCCGCGACGCCTGCGACTGGTAGAAGCCCAGGAGCGAGCCGCCGCCGCTGTTGCCCAGCAGGACGACGCGCTCGAATCCCTGCTCCTTCAGCCAGCGCATCCCGGCGGCGATGTCGAGCAGGAGCCGCTCGTGGACCATGTCCGTGTCGTTGTTCAGGTAGCGGCTGTTCTGGCCGAAGACGGCATAGCCACGCGCGGTCAGCCCCGGGACGACGTAGTGGCGCGTGAACTCGCCCCGCGGGTGCATGAGGTAGACCGCGGTCTTCGGGTCGCGGTTCGCCGGGCGGTAGAGGATGCCGAAGCTCTGGGCGGTGTCGGTCGCGTCGAGATACACGACATCGCGCCGGACCGACGGGTCGAGCGAGGAGAAGGCGAACGGCAGCCTGCGGGCGCGTTCTTCGGTGGGGTGGCTCATCGGGGCCTCCTGCAGGGGCGCGGCGCGGATTGTACGCCAGCACGTCCACGGGCGACGGCCACCGGTCCTGGGCTCCTAGTCGGCTGCGGCCGAAATCTTCTCGGCGATGTCCTTGCGGGCCTCCGCGGCGGCCGCGGGGTCGTTGCTGATGAGGTAGACGATCACCACCGCCCGCCCGAACCGGTAGGCGTCGGTATAGACGAGGTTGCCCTGGCCGTCGGGTTTCGTGGTCACGTAACTGCGCGACTGGTCGCCCTGGAACACCGCCTGGCTATCGGCCTGGGTGGCGTTGGGGCCGAAGAGGTCGGGTGGGGGGTTCCTGAGCGCTTCGGAGATGGCGTTGAACTGGTCGGTTGCGGCGTCTGGCGTGGAGTGCATGTTCACTTCGACGCGGGCCTGGCTGATGGCGCCCTGCTTCGCATAGATGGCGAAGTGGGCGTCCTGGCTCTCGGCGGCGCCGGGGACGCGCCCGGTTTCCACGAGGGCGAAGCCATCGGCGGAAAGGTCAGGGAGGAGGTCGGCCGCCGTCGTCGGCGTGCCACCGGCATCGGCGGGCGCGGTGTCGTCGTCATCGCCGCAGGCGGGGCCGAACGCCAGGGCGAGCGCGGCGAGGCCCGCTAGCGCAATTCGGCGAAGCGGGCGATAACTTCGGCGCACTGCGCCGGTGTGAGGTAGTCCGTACTGATGCAGAGGTCGTAGGTGCTTGGTGTGAGCCATCCGGTTTCATAGAAGCGGCGGAAGTAGTCCAGCCGTTCGTTGTCGGTCCTTTCGATGATCTTGAGCGCGTCCTTCTCCTCGACGCCCATGCCGGCCCTGATCCGGCGCATCCGCGCCGGCGCCGAACCGGTCACCAGCACGCGTACCGTATCGAATCGGTCGCGAAGGATCACCTGGGCCGCATGGCCGACGATCACGCAGTCACCCTGGTCGGCCAGGTCGCGGATGACATCTTCGACGAACTTGCGGTAGTCGGCGGAGGTGAAGAGCGGGCTGGCGGCGAGGGGCACCGGGTCGGCCCAGGCGGCCACGGGCATGCTGGGGTTGCGGGCGAGCGCTTCGAGGATGCGGGTCATCAGGGAAGGGGTGTGCTCGGCCTCGCTCACGGTCTCGGGCGAAACGCCGGCTTCTTCCGCCGCCCGCTGGATCACCTGGTAATCGATGAACCGGAGCCCGAGCTTCTTCGCGACGGCCTGGGCCACCTCTTCACCGGCCGTCCCCACCTGGCGGGAAATGGAAATCACACGCGTGTTCAAGAAACGGCCTCCGGCGATAGTGCCCGGATTGTAGTGGAGATCTCCGCTTGCCGGGTGCCTCAGCGCATGGCGAACGGAGAAGGCCCGCATATGCGGGCCTTCTTCCAAGCGGGTGGTGCCTGGTTTGCAGGGGCGGGATGGCTGCCCGCCGTCAGGCCTCGAACGGGAAGGCCACGCTTTCGAAGCGGGCCAACAGGTAAGGGTCGAATCGTGTACTGGCGAGTCCCCGCATCACTTCCGCGGCGTCCGCCTGGGACATGGCGCGCCGGTAGGGGCGGTCGCTGGTGAGCGCGTCGAATGCCTCGGACATGCCGATGATCTGGGCTTCCGCGGGGACCTCCGCGCCCTCGAGCATGCCCGGGTAGCCCTTGCCGTCGATGCGCTCGTGGTGGCAGCCGACCCACCATGCGGCGGCGCCGAGCCCGGGCACTTCGCTGAGAATGTCGCGCGCGTAGCTCGGGTGGAGCTGGACCGACGCCATCTCGTCGACACTCAGGATGTCCGGCTTGCTCAGGAAGTGCGCCGGCACACCGAGTGTGCCCACATCCTGGAGCAGGGCGGCAACCCTCACCAGGTCGGCCCGGCGCTCCGTCATGTCACATGCGAGTGCGACGCGGCGCGCGAGGTCGGCGACGCGGCGGCCCCGGCCCTGCTCGCGTCCGTTCCGGCCATCGACGACATCGCTCATGACGCCGAGGAAGTCGAAGAGCTCTTCGCGGGTCATGATCCCGCCGTAGTTGAGCGACATGAGCGCCGCGGGGAGGTCGTTGTCGTAAAAGCCGAGCCAGAAGTCGTCGCGCTCCGCGATCCCGGCCATGGTGGCGGCCTGTTCGGGGTCGATCTCGCTTCCGCCCATCTCCTTAACGAGGGCCGGGCCGCGGCGGCGCACCAGCAGCGGCGATCCCTCCGCGTCGATCATGGATTCGACCCGGTCGGAGAGCGCGACGATGCGCGCCACCATGGGCGCCTTGTCTCCGGGC
>JAHDWR010000197.1 GCA_023382755.1 Dehalococcoidia bacterium | reverse complement strand
ACCCGCGGCGCAGGGTGTACCCCACGCCGGCCTCGCCCGCGATCGGCACTCCCGATCGGACGAGGTCGGCGATGTCGCGGTACACCGTCCGTTCCGAGACTTCCAGCTCCTCGGCCATCGTTGCCGCCGTGAGCACGTGGCGCCGCCGCAGGAGCTGGATAATCTGGAACAGACGGTCTGCGCGCCGCATGGCTCAGGCCGCGCCCCCGCCGCATGTGCCGGGCGGCAGCCCCGTTACCTCGATGCAGGCGCGCCCTGCCTTCATGCCGTCACCGCCGCGCCTTCGGGCCTCGCGAGTTCGGGACGGTACTCCATGAGCTGAATGCGGTTCCCGTCGGGGTCTTCGAACGTGGAGATAACGCCGCCCCAGAACTCCACGCCCTTGTTGCGGATGAACTTCACCCCCGCCCGCTCCAGGCGCTCGTGCTCCGCATCGAGGCCGCCGATGTGCAGGTCGATGATCGCCCGCGCCGGCTCGGCCGTCGGCCCGGATACCTCCGAGTGGTCGACGATGAACAGCAATCCGGCCGCGCCGATGTGGAACGACTGGTCACCCATGCCCTCCGTCGGCTTCAGCCCCACAACGTCGCGATAGAACGCGGCAAGGCGCTGTGGGTCCGGGCTGGCGAGCTGGATGGAGACTTCGTTGATTTCCATGGGGCACTCCCCTGTTGTGGTGTCCAGCGCGCAATGCACGTGGCCCCTGCATCGTGCATCGCCCGTACTGACAGCATTATGGCAGGAGCGCCGGCAACCGCCCGCCCTCTGCTGACACCATCATGTCAGGAGTACGTCAGGAGCGGCCCCCGAGATGACGACGCGGCTGCCGTGGGGTAGCGTCAGCGTTCATACACCGTCAAACGTGGAGTTTCCGTGCCCCATCCTCACCGGCCGCGCGTGCTCATGGTCGCGCTCGATGCCATGGAATCGACGTGGCCCGCCCCGAAAGCGCTCCAGGGCACACTATTCCTGCGATGAACAGCGGCAGCCGCGATCGGGTCATCCGTGTAGGAGTGCTCGGGGCGGGGCGGGTATTCGCCCGGCTCTACCTCCCGGCGCTCCGGCGGCAGGCCGCCCTCGAACTGGCCGGCGCCGCCGACCCGGCCATGCCGTCCATCTCCGGCGTCACCGTGTACCCATCCGAACAGGACCTCATTCGTGCCGCTCCGCTCGATGCCCTGGTCGTCCTCAGCCCGCCCGCTCTCCATGCCGCGCACGTGGCAGCCGGTGCGGCACACGGGCTCCACGTCCTCGTCGAGAAGCCACCGGCCCTGACCACCGCCGAGGTCGATGCCTGGCCGCCGGCGGGACTTGTGACCGTGACGCCCGCCTTTTCCCGCCGGTTCTGGGATCGCTACGCCGGCCCGAAACGGCCTGGCGCGAAGTGGCACTTCACACTCAAGACCGACCCGCTCCAGTGGGGCGCGCTCCGCCCCGAGCCCGTGGAGCGCGACCTGCTGCCCCATGCCGCCGACCTCGCTGGCTGGCTCTCAGGCGAGCGCATCGCCGCCGTCGCGGACGTCGTCCGCACCGGCGAATCCGTCTCCGGAGTGTTCCGGCTCGACGGTGGCGGGGAGTTTCGCTGGGAGGTCGCTCATGGGCCCGCGTACGTCGAGCACCTCACCCTTGACGGCGAGCCCATCGGAGCCCCTCCAGGCCCGATCGCGAGCCTGCGTGGCCGCCTGCTTCGAACGCCGCCACAGGACGTCCGTGGCGTTGAGCGGCTGCTCTCGGAGTGGGCCGCCAGATTGCAGGGGAGACCCGCCCCCTCGCTGCCCACCGTCGCCGACGCCCGGGCGTGCGCGGCCGTCATCGAAGCGGTCGAACGCTTACCCCTCCACGGTCCGGCCCGACCGTGACCACGGTCAGCGTCGTCATCCCGGTGAAGGACGACCCCCGTGTGTTCGCCTGCGTGGAGTCCGTACTTGCCGCCTCCCCGCCCGGAGCCGCGGTGGAGGTCGTCGTGGTCGATAACGGGTCGGAAGAGGCGTTCACCGCCCTCCTCGCTGCTTCGCTCCCGGCCGGTGTACAGCTCCAGCGCGAACCGGTCCCAGGCGTCTACCGCGCGCGCAACCTCGGAGTGGCTGCGACCTCCGGCGAAACGGTGTTCTTCACCGATGCAGACTGCCTCGTGCGCCCCGGATGGATCGCTGCCGGGCTGGCCATGCTCGCATCGGGGTGCGACATCGTGCAGGGGCGATCCGGCAGCGCCTCGCCCGGCACGGTCTCGCGCCTGCTGCAGCGCCGGTACGAAGCCCACCTCCAACGCCTCAAGCCCGGCGACAGCACCGAAACGGACACCCGCAACCTGGCCGTCCGGCGAGTGCTGCTCGATGCCCTGCCCTTCAACGAAGACTTCCGCCGCGTCGGCGACACGGAATTCGGCCTCGTCGCCGAGTCTCGCGGGTCCCGCGTGGGTTACGCGCCAGAGATGCGAGTCGACCATGAGCACGACCGTGACCTGCAGGTCTTCGTCGCCAAGCAGGTTTGCCACGGCTGGGGCGCCCAGCGCCTCATGCGCGAGCACCCGGAGGTGCGCTGGCACGGCGGTCACCTGCAGCTGGTGTCCAGCCTCTCCGACCGCATCGCGCGGCTGCCTGGCTCGCGGGCACTCGCCTGGTCGTGCGAACGGTCGGCACTGGGCGGCGCATGGCTCCTCCAGCGATGCGCGGGCCGCTTGCCAGCCACAGCGGCGTTTGCCTGGCTCACCGCCCTCGATAAGCTCGCCGCTCTCGCCGGGCATGTCGCCTATCGTCCGGGAGCGCCTGAACCGTCGCCTTCGGGCATCCTGCGCCGGCGCCTCGCTCGCGATTGACGCGGAAGGGTGGCGGACATCGGTTGTTAACCCGCCTCTCCCGGCCGTAGGATGCCCGAACTCGGAAATGGGGTGGGAGATATGAGCAGTCAGGCCGTGCCCGCAATCCCCGGCGGGATAGCTGAAGTGACGCCCGCGTGGATCGAGCAGACTCTGCAGGCCGACCTGCCCGGCTGCCGCGTCGAATCGATCGCGGTCAAGCGCATAGGGGAAGGCATCGGTTTCCTCGGCGAACTTGGCCGGGTGCGCCTCTCCTATGCGGCCGATCCCGGCCCGGAAGCTCCCCCATCCGTCATCGTCAAGCTTCCTACCAACGTCCCTGAGCCGCGCGGCATGGCTGCCGCCCTCGGCTTCTATGAGCGCGAAGTCGGCTTCTACCGCGATCTCAGCCGCGAATCCGACATCCGCGTCCCATACGCCTACTACCACACCTTCGATCCGGAGACCGCCGGGTTCGCGCTCGTGCTCGAGGACTTCCCCGGCGCCTCACCCGGCGACCAGCTTGCCTCCTGTTCGATCGAGCATGCCCAGCTTGCGGTCCGCGAACTCGCGCGGCTGCACGCGAAGTGGTGGGAGTCGCCCCGGCTTTCGCACTACCCCTGGCTGCCATCGCGCGGGCACCACTTCTTCCAGATCCTCCAGGGCGCCCACCTGCAGGCCCTTCCCGTCTTCGAAGAACACTGGAGCAGCCGTTTTGATCCCGCCGTGACCCACGTCGCGCGCCGCCTGGGGGAGCGCTTCGACGCCTACATCGAATCCCTCATGGACCGCCCCCTCACGCTCGCCCACCAGGACTACCGGCTCGACAACATGCTCTTCGGCGCGCCCGGCGCTGCCGACGAGTTCGTCCTCCTCGACTGGCAGCTGGTTCAACAGAGCACCGGGCTCACCGACCTCCAGTACTTCATCTCCAGCAACCTCAGGAAAGACATGCGCGACCGTCACACCGGCGACCTGGTCCGCCTGTACCACGAGGGTCTCCGCGAAGGCGGTGTCTCTGCGTACAGCCTCGATGAGTGCCGCGAGGACTTCGCCCGGGCGTCCGCGATCCTCGGGTTTTACATCGTCACCGGCTGCGTAGCCATCGACCCGGAGAACTATGACGAGCGCGGCAATCAGCTGATCAACCTGCTCTACGGCTCGCTGGCCGACGCCATGGTCGAGCACGACGCAGAACGCTTCTTGCCAGCCTGACCCGGGCCGCTACACAGCGCGCGCTTCCGTGCGGCCCCGCACGCGCGCCGCCTGTGCGATCAACAGCATGGCCAGGCACAGCGCCGCTGTCATCGCGATGCCGGTGGTCGCTCCCGCTTCGACCAGCAGCCGCCCCTGCGCGAACGGGAAGAACACCCCGCCGGCGTTGCCGATGGTCACCATCGCCGCGGGAGCACCCCCGCCCGAGCGCTCCGAAACGATGCTGATGGCTGCCGGCCAGATGGGGCCGAAGCAGAGCCCGGTCGCGAACGCAGCGGCCGCCGCGAGGACGAACACCTCGTTGGCGGCGGCGATACATGCGCTCGAGATCAGGCCGCCTCCTATGCTCAGGACCAGGACCCGGTGCGGCGCCCAGCCCGCCGCGAACAACCGCCCCGAGACCACCCGGCCGAGCATGAGCGCGCCCCAGTACCCCGCCGTCACCACTCCCCCGGCGAACGTGCCCGCGTCGAATTGCTGGTCCGCATACGTAGCGACCCACGAGCCCAGCCCGAACTCCGCACCCACGTAGAGAAAGAGGATCGTCCCCATGAACCAGGCGAGTTGGCCCGGGCCCTCTGCGTCCCGGCCGGCAGCGAGGGCGGGCGGCCGGACCGCTTCGGCAACCGGCGCCCGCGTCACTGCCAGCACCGCGGCGACCGCGACGACGAGCAACGCAATGCCCCCGAAGACGATGTTGCGGCTCTCCCGGTCCAGGTCGAGAGATCCACCCGCCCAGAGCGGCCCGGCGATCGCGCCGAAGGCGAAGTAGAGGTTCAGGCGGTTGATGCCGCGGGCCACGTTGGCGCTCGAACGCGCAACCACCAGGTGTACGCCCGCCACCAGCAGCCCGTCGCCGATGCCCGTGAGGGCGACTGCCGCGACGGCGGTGGCCCAGTTGCCGGCAAACCCGAGCCCGCCCGCCCCAATCGCCACCGCGACCATCCCGAGCGCAGCGACCTTCCGCGGGTTGTGCCGGTGGAACCGCCACGCGACTGCTCCCGAGGCCGTGATGGACCCGGCGAACAGCACGGTGATGAGCAGCCCCGCCCGGTCGAGCGACACCCCGAAGTCGTCTGCCAGGACCTGCAGCGCGGGGCCGAACGCGGTCGAGTAGACACCGGTGCAGAACAGCCCGAGGCAGGCCGCGAACTCGAGCCGGGCCCGGGCCCGGTCTTCCTCGGTGGTCACTCCGCGATGCGGCGGGCGATGCGGCCGTCCCACCGCATCCACTCGATGGCACCGTGGGGCCCGCGCAGGAACTCCGCGCGCTCGCCCCGTCGCGGTCCGTCGAGCACGGCCGTCGCGTCTGGCCCGGTGAAGGCGAGATGTGCCGGGGGCAGCGGGATCGGCCGGTGGCGTGTCTCGGCGAAGCCGCGCTCCGGCGTCGTGTCGGTCACCATCAGTCCGCTGCCGCCCGCCCGCACCTCCAGCCGCGCAAGCACCGACTGGTACACGCCGGCATACTCGCGCGCGTCGACCTCCAGGTCTGTTGCCGCGACCGGCCTGGGCTTGCCGAAACCGAGGAAGTGCTCCTGGCAGCGATCGGCGATCGTCTGGCGTGCCTCCCGGCCCGTATCCGCGTTGGTCAGCACCGTGACCGCGAAGCCAGCTTCCGGGATGAGTTCGAATGCCGACAGGTGCCCGTTCGTCGCGCCACCGTGCTTCACCAGCTGGCAGCCCCCGCCGGCGTCATCGAGCATCCACGAGATGCCGACCGATTCGCACATGCTCCCGGCTCGCCGCTGCACCTGGCGCATGAAGGCGATGCTGCCCGGCCCGAGCACTTCGTGCGCTGGCGTCTCGCCCACATGGCACGCGGCGTAGCGCACCTGGTCGATGACGTTCGAGGTGATGCCCCCGCCAGGAGCAATGCTGCGCGGCGTGTTCCACGGGCGCGCAACCTTCGGCCCATCGGCCGTCACGATATGGCCCGCCGCCACGCGGTGGGTGATGCACTCCTCCGGAAAGTAGAACGATCGGTCCATCCCCAGCGGCTCGAAGATTCGCTCCCGGATCACCGCTTCGAACGGCCGGCCCCTCAGGGTCTCGACGATGTGGCCGAGCACGTAGAAGCCCGCGTTGCTGTACGAAAACGTGGAACCCTCCGGCACCAGCTGCGGCGAGTTCGCCATCTTCCGGACGATCGCCCAGATGGCGTCATCGCCGCGCCCCGTGTCCTTGAAGTAGTCCCCTACGTAGCCGGCATGGTGCGTCACCAGGTCGCGCACTGTGATGCGCGCCGCATCTTCTTCCGACTGGAGCGCGAACCACGGCAGATACGTGCGCACCGTCGCGTCGAGGTCGACCTGGCCGCCTTCGATCAGCTGCATGAGCGCGGTCGCCGTGAACGTCTTGGATGTCGAGCCGATCTGGAAGAGCGTCTCCGGGGTGACCGGTAGCGGGTGCTCCACGTTGGTCACGCCCACGCCGGCCACGTGCATCGCCCCACCATGGAGCACGCCGATAGCCGCGCCGGGCACCTGCAGGCGATCGAGTTCAGCCTGCGCAAACGCGACGATCGGCTCGGGCAGCTGGCGGATGTCCATGGGGGCGGAGTCTACTCCCTGAATCGGATCGGCAGCGCCTCCTTGCCCCCTTGTGCAACAGCAGCAGGGCCAACGCACAGGCGCCGCGGACACGGAGGGATCTTCCCGAGTCCTCCGTGCCTCTGCGCCTCGTTCTTCAGTGTGTTCCGGCGAACGCGCAGGTCAGTCGAACATCAGCACCGTGCGCGCG
>JAHDWR010000196.1:4457-6752 GCA_023382755.1 Dehalococcoidia bacterium | reverse complement strand
GTCCGCCCTGCCGCCCTGCCCGGGGGAGGAGGGAGGAGGGAGGAGGGAGGAGTCCGCCCTGCCGCCCTGCCCGGGGGAGGAGGGCGGAGGGAGGAGGGAGGAGTCCGCCCTGCCGCCCTGCCCGGGGGAGGAGGGAGGAGGGAGGAGGGAGGAGTCCCCGCCCTACCGCCCCGTTCCGGGGCGCTCGCAACTCGCAACCCGCAACTCGCAACTCCTTCCCACCTGACGGTGCTGGCGCAGGATGTGGAAGGGTACCGGAACCTGTGCCGGCTGCTGAGCCGGGCGTACCGGGTGCATGGCAAGGACGCCCCTGTGGTGGAGCGGGAGTGGTTGTTCGAGCACAACGCGGGGCTGATCGTGCTCTCGGGGTGCCGGGATTCGGAGCTGGCGCGGCTGGCGGTGGCGGAGCCGCGGCGGGCGGACGAGCTTGCCGGGGAGTACCGGGACGTGTTTGGCGACCGCTATTTCGTTGAATTGCAGCACCACGACGTGTTCGGCGATACGGAGCGGGTGGCGGCCCTGGCGGCGGTGGCGGAACGCTGCGGGATCGAGGTCGTGGCGACCAACAACGTGCACTACCACGTGCGCACGCGGCACCGGCTGAACGACGTGCTGGTGGCAGTGCGGCACCGGCTGACGCTCGATAGCTCGCACCGGGAGCGGCGGCCGAATTCGGAGTTCTTCTTGAAGAGCGCGGAGGAGATGGCGCGGCGCTTCGAGCGGTATCCGCGCGCGGTTTCGAACACGCTGGCGATCGCGGAGCGCTGCGCGTTCGACCTGACGCGCGACCTGCCGTACGAACTGCCCGGCTACCCGGTGCCGGAGGGCGCGACGCTCGACAGCTTCCTGCGGGGGGTGTGCGAGCGGGCGTTCCGGCGGAAATACCCGGCGACCGACCCGTTCGGCGAGGATGCGCGGGAAAGGCTGGAGCGGGAATTGTCGCTCATCGCGAAGCACGGGCTGGCAGGGTTCTTCCTGGTGTACTGGGACCTGCTCCAGCTGGTGAACGAGATCGCGGTGGAGGTGCGGGGCCGCGATGCGCGCCTCCAGCCAGACGAGCGGCCGGTGGGCCGCGGGCGGGGGTCGTCGGTGAGTTCGATCGTGTGCTACCTGATCGGGCTGTCGCATATCGACCCGGTGCGGAACAACCTCTACCTCGAACGCTTCCTGAACGACGAGCTCCATTCGCTGCCGGATATCGACCTGGACTTCCCGCGCGATATCCGCGACGAGGTGCTGCGGCGGATTTACGACCGCTATGGCGATGAGCACGCGGCGATCGTGGCGGCGTTCCCGACGTACCGGTTCCGGAGCGCGGTGCTGGATATCGGGAA
Organism: Dehalococcoidia bacterium; assembly: GCA_023382755.1. Taxonomy (GTDB): domain Bacteria; phylum Chloroflexota; class Dehalococcoidia; order Tepidiformales; family Tepidiformaceae; genus Amarobacter. Next base: position 5,418 of record JAHDWR010000196.1, on the reverse strand, counting down.
GGCACTGGGGCTGCCGGCGCCAGTGCTGGCGAAGCTGAACAAGCTGGGCGGTCCGTATTCGAGCGCGACAGCCATCGCCGAGGAGATGCGCAAGGTGCCGGAGCTGCGCCCGCTGGTGGATGCGCCGATCTGGCGCGATATGGTGGAGCTGGCGGGGCAGGTGGCGGGCTTCCCGCGGCACATCGGGCAGCACGTGGGCGGGGTGATCGTCTCGTCCGAACCGCTATCGTCGGTGGTGCCGGTGGAGCCGGCGCGGATGGACGGGCGGTTCGTGTGCCAGTGGGATAAGGACTCGGCCGACGATGCGCGCTTCGTGAAGATCGACTTCCTGGCGCTGGGGATGCTCTCGGCGGTGGACGAGTGCCTGGAGATCATCGAGGAGGAGCACGGCGTACGGGTGGACCTGGGGCGGGTGCCGCACGATAGCCCGGAGATCTACGCCTCGATCCGGGCCGGCGACACGATGGGGGTGTTCCAGATCGAGAGCCGGGCGCAGGTGCAGACGCTGCCGCGGACCCAGCCGAACAACCTGGACGACCTGGCGGTGCAGGTGGCGATTATCCGGCCGGGGCCGATCATGGCGGGGGCGTTCCGGCCGTACATGGAGTACCGCGAGCGGCTGGCCCGGGGCGAGGCGATCGAGGTGGACTACGGCCACCCGGAGCTGGGGCCGCTGCTGGAACACTGCCTGGGCGAGACGCTGGGGCACGTGCTCTACCAGGACCAGGTGCTGCAGATCTCCTGCGCGGTGGCGGGCTTCACGCCGGGGCAGGCCGACCGCCTGCGCCGTGCGATGAGCCGCAAGCGCTCGTCCGACGCCATGCAGGCGCTCGCGGCGGAGTTCTATGCCGGGGCGGAACGCATGGGGGTGAGCCGCGAGGCGGCGAAAGTGGCATTCGACAAGATGGCGGCGTTCGCGGCGTTCGGGTTTCCGAAGAGCCACGCGGTGGCGTTCGCGCTG
>JAHDWR010000196.1:0-4357 GCA_023382755.1 Dehalococcoidia bacterium | reverse complement strand
GGCGGCGTTCGCGGCGTTCGGGTTTCCGAAGAGCCACGCGGTGGCGTTCGCGCTGTTGGCGTATGAATCGGCGTGGCTGCGCTATCACTACCCGGCGGCGTACTACTGCTCGCTGTTCAATGCCCAGCCGATGGGGTTTTACTCGGTGGAGGTGCTGACGCAGGACGCGGCGCGGCATGGGATCGCCACGCTGCCGCCCTCGATCAATGCGAGCCGCGCGGGCGCCTGGCCGGAGCGGGGCGATATCCGGCTGGGGCTGCAACAGGTGAAGGGCGTGGGCGGTGGCTGGCAGGATATCCGCCAGCACCCGCGGGGGCAGGGGTACACCACGCTGCCGGAGCGGATCGTGGCCGAACGGCAGGCGAACGGGCCGTACCGTTCGCTGCGGGAGTTGCTGGTGCGAGCGCGGTTGAGCCGCGAGCAGGCGGAGACGCTCATCCGCGCGGGTGCGCTGGAGGAGTTCGGGCTGCCGCGGCGGGAGCTGCTCTGGCAGCTCGGGCTGCTCACGGAGGCGGCCGTAGCCAGGAGCGACGCCGCGCGCGAGGACCAGCTGGCCTTGCCGTTGCCGACGGAGCAGGACATGGCGGAGCTGCCGGCGCTTTCGGCGTGGCAGGAGCTGGCCTGGGACCACGACCGGCTGGGGCTGAGCCCGGGCCGCCACCCGATGTCGCTGGTGCGGCCGCTGTTGCACGAGGGGCTCATCACGAGCCGGCACCTGGGCGGCGTGGGCAACCCGAACCGGCTGCCGCCGGGGATGATCGTGGAGATGGCCGGGATGGTGGTGACCCGGCAGCGGCCGCAGACGGCCAGCGGTGTGATGTTCATGCTCTTGGAGGACGAGTTCGGGCTGGCGAACCTGGTGGTCTATACGGCGCTGCAGGAGCGCCAGCGCGAACTTGTGCGGGGTACGCCGTTCGTGATCGTGCGGGGGCGCGTGGATAACGAGCAGAGCGGCTTCCCGAACATCATCGCCGAACACTTCCGGCCGTGCCCGTTGCCGGGCTTCATCGAGACGCCGGTCTCGCACGACTTCGGGTAGGGGTTAGCGGCTGGAGGCGAGTTCCCCGGCGATGGCGTCGCCCACGATGGCGATGGCGCGCTCGATGGTTGCGGGGTCGGCGGCGGTGAAGTTCATCCGGAAGGTGTTCTGTTTGCCTTCGGGGTTCACGTAGAAGTACTTGCCCGGTACGAAGGCGACGCCGCGTTCGAGGATGCGGTGCTGGAGGGCTTCGGCGTCGAAACCGGGCGGGCCTTCGACCCAGATGAACATGCCCCCTTCGGGGCGGGTGTAGACGAAGTCTTCGGGCAGGTGGGCACCGAGGGCATCGATCATCGCCTGCTGGCGGGGGCGGTAAATGTCGAGGATGCGGGGCAGCTGGCGTTCGAGGTAGCCCGCGGCGATGTACTCGGCGGCGAGTGCCTGGGCGAAGGTGCTGGTGTGGAGGTCGACCCCCTGGCGGGCGGTAACCATCCAGCGCTGGATGGGCGCGGGCGCCACGCAAAGGCCGACACGGAGGCCGGGGGCGAACGTCTTTGAGAGCGTGCTGGAGTAGACGACGTTCTCCGGGGCGAGCGACTTGATCGGGGGCACGGGGGTGCCGGTGTAGCGGAGGTCGCTGTAGGGGTCGTCTTCGAGCAGGAGGGCGTCGTGCTTGCGGAGGATGCTGGCGACCGCATGGCGGCGGTTGTGGGGAAGGGTGCGGCCGGTGGGGTTCTGGAAGGTGGGGACGAGGTAGACGAGCTTCACGCGCTGGTCCGCGAGCACGCGGTCGAGCGACTCGGGGATGAGGCCATCGCCGTCGGTTTCGAGCTCGACGTAGCGGGGCTCGTAGGGGTTGAACGCCTGGAGTGCGCCGAGGTAGGTCGGTGCTTCGACGGCGACCACGTCGCCGGGGGAGATGAGGATCTTGCCAATGCCGTCGAGGATGCCCTGGGAGCCACTGAAGATGGTGATGCCCTCGGCGGTGGCCTGTACGCCGCGGGCGGCGAGGTGGGGGACGAGCGCCTCGCGCAGGGGGAGGAAGCCCTCGCTGGCGTCGTACTGGAGCGCCTGGGCGCCGTATTTCGCGAGGACGGCGCCGGTGAGCTCTTCCATGATCTCGAGGGGGAAGCTTTCGGCGGCGGGGAGGCCCCCGGCGAGGGAGACCATGCCGGGCGAGGAGGCGACCTTGAGGATTTCGCGGATGGCGCTGGCCTGCATGGTGTGGGTGCGGTGGGCGAGCAGGCGTTCGTAGTCCATGGGTGGGAGAAAGCATAGCACCGGGATGGCTGATGCTCGGTGGCCGCTGGTTGTTGGCCGTTGGCCCCGCGGATGATGAGTGGGCTGGCCGTTGTGGTGATAGCGACGCCGCAGCGCGCCATGACCGGCGCGCCTCGGACAGGCCGGTGTGGCGTTCGAGGGGGTCGTTCCAGGCGTACCGGCTCACCCCGCGCGGCCGCGGAGGATGCTGCCGCTATCGCGCGGGCCTTCGTAGGGCTGGGCATACCAGGTGCCAGTCACCAGGTCGCAGAAGAGCGTGAGGCGGCGGCCGGATTCGAGTTCGACGACGAAGTAGCGGCGGGCGATCTCGTCGCGCCACCATTCGTCGTCGATGCGCCAGCTGTCGGCGATGGTGCGGACGCGCTGGTAGCGGCCCTGCCAGAGGGCGGCGGCGGGCTCGCCGGCGGGTGAAGCCTCGACGGCAGCCGGTTTGGGCTGGTTCAGGAGCCGAAGGCCACCAGGGCCAGCTGGCGTTCGGGGATTCTCGACCATGGTTGCACCTCCACGATGCGGTAGACCTGGGGGCCGCCGGTGCGGGCGGAGAGCTGTTCGATGGCCTGTCCGAGCTCGCGCTGGCGGCGGGGGCCGATCTGCCAGAGGTTGGCCTGGTGGGCGTATTCGCTGCAGATGCCCGAGAGGGTGATGCCCACGCTGGCGGCGGCCGCATCGAGGGCGAGCCGGTCGAGCTTGCTCCGCAGGACGAAGAGCATGTGGCGGGCATCGCTGGTTGGTTCGCGGAAGACGACGCGGCGGGCGGCCTGTTCGCCGCTTTCGAGGCCGAGCCACCAGTCGAGCCGGCGGACAGTCTGGCCGCGGATGGCAGGGTGGGCGAGGGCGCGGTTGAGGAGCGCTTCGGTGCCGACGAGGAGCGGCTCGATGGAAGCGGCTGGCGCGGGGAGGTCCATCTCCTCGGTGATGCGCACCTCTTCGCGGCGGGCGACGATGCGGGAGTGGTCGCGGCCGTTGGCGAGGTCCCAGGCGCGGCGGCCATCGGGGCCGAACTGGGCCTGGAGGGCGGAGAGGGGGATATCGGCGACCTGGCCGACGCGTTCGAGCCCGAAGAGGCGCAGGCGGACGTGCATCACGGGGTCGACCGGGAGTACTTCGACGGGGACGTGGGCGAGGAAGTCGCGCTCCTGGCCCGCGGGGACGAGCACCCAGCCGGTTTTGGGCGATTTCGGAGGCGGTGAGCCGGGGGCGGGGGCTGCTGTACCCATCACGGGGAGGGCGCTGGCGGCGGCGTGGGCGGGGAAGAGGCTACTCGCGGCCCCCAGCCAGGCCCCCAGCCCGGTTTCGGCGCTGACCGACTCAAGGAGTTCGGCGAGGTATTGCTCGCCGCTCATCTTCGCGAGGCGGGCGAGGCCCCGGACCTCGAAGTGGATGTGACCGGGGGCGACGGCCTCGACCAGGGGGCTGCGGGTTTCGATGAGGTCCGTCAGGCGGGCAGCTTCGGTGTGGGCGAAGGCTTCCTGGAGGGGGAGGAAGACAGCGTTTGGGCTGAGGGCGAGGGCGCGCCGGAGGGTGGTGCCGATGGTGACGCCCGCGGCGGCTGCTTCGGCGGAGCAGGCGGTGACCTGGGCGTGCTCTTCGGGGGCGCCGCCGACCACGACCGGGTGCCTGGCCAGTTCGGGGTGGTCGCGCCGGGCGAGCGCGATGAGGAAGTTGGGTACCTGGAGACAGGCGACATCCATCGGATCTGCGAGTTTAGAACAAACGTTCTAAACTCTCCAGAGCCGAAGTGTGAAGATTCCGCCCGGTGGCGTCAGTCGAGTGGCGGGGCCATGGCGATGGCTTCGGCATCGCTTGCCGAGGCGGGGGCCACACCAGCGGCTTCGAGGGTGGCTTCGAAGGAGGCGATGGCGACCTCGATCTGGCTGTCGTCGGGGACTTTGGTGGTGAGGGCCTGGAGGGCGATGTTTGGGACGAACATGGCGTGGACGAACCAGTTACCGCCATAGCGGGCGCCGATGCGGAGGATCTCGTAGCTGATGCCGGCGACAAGCGGCATGAAGACAATGCGCGAAGCGGTGCGGATGAGAATGCCTTCATCGACGAGCAGGTCAAAGACGAAGAAGGTGATGAGGGCGACGAAGACGA
>JAHDWR010000195.1 GCA_023382755.1 Dehalococcoidia bacterium | reverse complement strand
GAGTCGGGGGGGGGGGGGGGTCTATTACTATTCTATTTTACCCACACTCAAATTGATCTCCTTGTTATGCCGCCACCCCCCCCGCGCCTCGCTCGCACCGAGCCAGACCTCGGACCGTCAACGCACCAGACAACAGTGAACCCCGGCGTTCGAAAGGATCACCATGCCATCAGTCACTAACGTTCTCGTGAACCGCCTGAAGCCTATCAGGGCCAGCAGGTGCCAGGAGCTCCGCTCGGCCTTCCCCAGGCACCAAGCGAACGCTCCCAGGGTCTACGAACACCTGCGGGCCGAGACCACCCCCAACTCCGGCACAGTCTTTTCCCTGTCGGAAGTCGGCAAGAGCTTGGGGATCGGCCACGATGCAGTGCGGCGCGCACTCTGGACGCTCCAGCGAGCGGGATGGGTGCGTCACCAAGAGGCCGAACAAGCCGGCGCCAAAGCTGCCGTGTGGACGTTACGGCCCAAGGGCCACGGCCGAGCGGCGACATTTAGGGGATGGGATGCCATCGAGGTCATCCCGCACCCGGCGGACCTCCGAGTCGACCTGGACGACGCCGAGCGGCGGCAACTGTTCCTGGCGTTCCATGACGAACCTGGGACGGCCGCCCTCTATCTTCACCTCCGCAACGAAGTCACCACCCACGGCACCGACTATCGATGCGTCACCATGGCAGGTTTGGCCAAGCTGTTCCAGTGCAAGTCGCAAACGATCACCAGCCGTTTACGCCGGCTGGAACACCTGCGACTGATCGAGCGTGACTCTGTGAACGGGGCCTTATCCGTGAGTTACGCGGTCTGTGTCGACGACGCCCCCGTGGACGACGTCGAGCTGATTGAGTGGCTGAACGACCCGGCTCTGCAGCCACCGCGGGAGCCGAATCTGGACGACCTCCTCGGCCGTAAGACCATCAAGGCCCAAACCCAGCTCATACTCGACTTCTTCGAGATGGCCACGCGGGCACACGGTGAAGACTCCCAGGCCGGTATGGCGGCCGGGGGGCTTAAGACGCAAAACGAGCGGGTCGCGCGCCACCTGGCGAAGACCTCGAAGTTCCCTGACCTACAGGTGCCGCTGCTCTTCTTTGTGTTTGAGTGGCGAGGCGAACCGGTTGACACCTACGGCAGAACCCTGACCACATTCCAGCGAAACCTCCCCGCGATCCTGGAGGAAGTCGACGATTGCCTGGCCGGCGACCCGATGTACGCCGTTCGTCTGATGAAGCGGTATGGGCTAGATGCAAGCTTCCCCATTCCCGCGATCAGGAGTGACAGGTATGCCGCCATCCGCGCCGAAAAAGCGGCGCAATCCAAGGCACGGATAGCGGCGGAGTACGGCCACGCCGAGGTCGACCACAGTCCCAACGTGCGCGAACCCGACGAGATAGTGAAACGGCCCAAGCGCGCACGCAGACAGCGCACAGAGCTCCAACCCGTTCATTCGCATTGGCCGATGGCGAACTGATGGCAAAACACGACTCTGAGTTCAAGAAGGCCTTCTGGTGGCTCGTCGGGCACGACGCCGAGTTCCTCCAGCGGTATCACCGGATGATTCACCCCTCCACCTGGGAGAACCCGGAGGATGCCTGGTACCTGGAGCAGTGCCTCACCTACTACGACAAGTACGAGCGCCCCATGACGGCCAAAGCGCTCAAGCTCCTCCTGGCCAAGAAGAAGGACAACGACAAGTTCGACAAGGACATGGTCGAGGACCGGCACGGGACCGAGGCCCCCGATGAGGATAGCCTGGACTTCCTGAGAGACTTCGCGGATGACTGGCTGCGCCGGCGCATGTCCGAAGTCCTCATGCAAGATTTTGCTGACGCTATCGACGATGCCGACGCAAACACCATCCAGGATCTCCTGACTACCGGATTGGATCGCTTGTCGATCAGCTCGACCGAAGAGCCCGCTATTGGCGCTATCAGCAACCGTGCGGCGATGTTCGAAGAGATCCAAGCGATGTGGGAGAACGGCATGGCCGTCCCAACAGGCATCGCCTCGATCGACGAGATCATGAACGGCGGCGCACGCCCCGGTGAGTTGTGCACGTTCCTCGCACCGCCAGGGCACGGCAAGTCGCAATGGCTCACCTATGTCTCGCGGGCAGCCTGGAGAGCCGGGAACAACGTCCTGTACATCACTTTGGAGATGAGCGAGCCCTGGGTCGCACAGCGATTCTACGCTCCAATCCTCGGCACCCCTGCGCGCGATGTCCACCATCTCGAGTCCGGGGACTTCGAACGCCGCATGGCGAAGTTTCTTCAAAACGAGCGCCTGGCCGACTACGACTTCGTCATTAAGCGTTTCCCTGCGCAGGGCGCCAGCGCAGGCGACATCCGCCAGATCTTGAACCAGCACAAAGACCGCGGCACGCCATTCGACATGCTGGTCGTCGACTATGGCGACATCCTCGCGCCCATCAAGAAATCGGAAAACCGGAAAGAGGCACAGTCGGCAGTCTTCACGGAGCTACGCTGCATTGCTGTCGAATACGACATCCCCGTCTGGACGGCTTCCCAAACCAACCGAGAGGCGCTCAGGAAGAGGACCATCACCATAGAGAACATCGCGGATGACTTCGATAAAGCCAAGATCTCTGACTACATCATCGCCCAGTCGCAGACCGCAAGCGAGAAGGATGTTGGTGAAGCCAGGCTCTACATGGCGAAGTGCCGGTACAACGGTCAGGGTGAACAGGTCCGCGTCGACCTCGACTTCGCTTACTCGAACTACTCCGAGAACACAACCGGCTCGGCGATCGACGAAGACGAAGCGCCGTGAACCGCGGGGAGGCTCCCTTCGGCAGCGTACCTCGCTTCGTCGCCCTGGCATCGCACGCGAAGTCCCGCAGCCGCTATTCGCGTGTCGGACACCATTGCTCGCAAGACGGCCGGAACGCTCTGTTTCCTCGCGTACGATTCACAGGGACAGTTTCCTGACGCCAGCGAAGCAGCCCCGATCTGTCGCCTGCTCCCTGGAAAAGCAGCAGTCAGGCAGGGTCAAGGTTCGTGTTGAATTTGGTGTTCACACACTGTTGCCTCAGTGTGGAATTGGCGGTTCACCCGGGGTTTCTTGTTGTTTGGCGTGTTGTTTCAACATTGCAGAAAAGCGGGCTTTCGTTCGTTGAGAGGCCTGTTTCCGAACCTGCCGAGCGCTCTCAGGTTCGGGGGCCCAGAGCGCAACAGACGCTAAATTTGGATGCGGTGCGTTTTCCGCCCGAGAAATAGCGTACAAGCCTCTAGTCCGCTCAAGTCCGCCAGTTTCGTTATCCTGAATACAGGACAGGGCGTTCAGCTCTCCGACGACTACACGGAGAGCTCGACCAGTGCCACGCCTAGATCTCGATCAAATCGCCGAACTTTACGCCGACGGTGCAACTATCGCCGAACTCGCGGACCGCTTTGGCCTCAGCCAGGAGACCCTGCGCAGGCGCATGGCGGAGGCCAACATCCCGCGCCGGCGAAGGGGACCTCCTGTCGGAAAGTACCGGCCCGCCGACGGGCGGATCCAGGACAAGGGCGGCTACCTGCTCCTTCGCGATCCCGGGCACCCGAACGCCTCGGTGTCCGGCTACGTCAGGGCAGCCCGCGCCTTCGTCGCGGAGGTGCTCGGGCGGCCACTGTCGGCGCGCGAAGTTGTCGCCTGGGATGCGATCCGTCGCGGTGATCCGTCGCTGGACGACCTCCGAGTCTATGCGTCTGCCAGCGAACTGATGAGCCACTTATTGGTGGGAAACAGTCGGGCTCTGGGTGATGTCGGAAATCCACGCCGAACCGTGCGACGGTCCCGGACGCCGGAGGAAATGCTCGCCGAGCTGCGGGTGCTGTCCTCCGAGTTAGGCCGGTCGGTTCGTCGCAGCGACCTGGTGCCGCCGTGGCCAAGCTACAAGTCGCTCGCCCGTCAGTTCGGGACCTGGCAGGTGGCAGTTGCGACCGCCATCGGAAGCCCCCCTCCGGCCGATCGCCAGCATCCTCGGATGCACTGCTCGCAGACGGCGCCTGAGAGGCCCCGACAGGCAGTCCGAGAATCGATCCTGGCAGTTTGTAGGAGTCACCAGACCGATTGAAGCGCCGCGGTAGTACCTGGTCATCCGCACACATACAGCAGAGCAATAGTGGTCAGTCAGTGCCACTTTTGGAGTCGAGTCCTACAATGTCCAGAACGGTGAGAGCACACGTCGAGTCGTACTGACAGCGATCATTCCGCAACGCCCCCTACTGCATTGGTTGCGTTGCAACCAGACCGTCTCCACCCTTCCAACCACCAAACAAAGCCAGAAGTAGCCGCTTCAAGAATCGCCCCTGGCAGTCTGTGGCAGTCACCAGACCGTCTAACATGCACCAGCCGTACCTCCTCATCCGCACGCGATTCGCGGGCCAAAAAACATCTTCTACGATGCCACTTCGCGGGCTCCACTTCCCCGGACGGGCAACGGAGGAACAGTCGCCCGCAGTTCGCTGGTGGCCAGGTGATCGACGTACCTTTGGGTTGTCGAGATGGACGAGTGGCCCAGGAGCCGGGCAACCGCGACCACGTTTCCGCCGGCGCGCAGACAGCGCATCGGGTACGAGTGCCGAAGGGCATGGGGCGTCACCTGCTTCGCGGCGATACCGGCCACCGAAGCAAGCTCTCCCACTATGCGCGAAATCGCCCGTGTGCTCAGGCCTGTCTTCACCCTGCTCTTCGAGCCGCGGTCATTCGCCAGGAAAAGGGGACCGTCACCACCGAGATAGCGGCCCGTGGAAGCCAGGTACGCCCGGATGAGCGCGTCCACTTCCGCTCCAATCGGCACCATCCGGTCCTTCCTCCCCTTGCCCTTGAGCACGAACAACGCGACCCCGCCGTCCATGGCTTCGACGACATCGCGGACCGCCAGCTTCGCCACCTCTGCGACGCGCAGACCACTACCAAGGAGCACGGCCGCGAGTGCTCGCTCCCGTGGGTCACTGGCAGCAGCCAGCATGGCTGCAATCTCCTTTTCCGTGATCACGTTGAAGCGCGCAGCCACGCTGACCCGGGGAGCCCGGAGTGCAACGCTCACCAGCTGGGCCGAAAGGCTGTGCCCGCCCATGCTCCGACTCCACGTGAGAAACGAGCGCAACGCGGAGAGGGCCTGCGACTGGGACGAGGCCGCCAGCCCGCTCGACGTCACGGCCGCGCGGTAGCTCGCAAGGTCTGCGCCGGTGATGTCGTGCAGGGAGTCCACGCCCAGGGCCTCTCCCGCCCGGGTGAGGTGGCGGCTATACGCGCGCCTGGTGTTCGGGCTGTCGATGGCCGCATCCAGGTAGCCCGCGACAGACTCACCCCAGGTGGGATGAATCGTCGTCGTTAGCTCGCGCGAGATCAGGATCGATGGTTGAACTGGAACGATAACGTCGATTATTTGGCCGATCTCAGGCGTCCGAGAATCGCCATTATCAGATCCTATAGTCCTGACTTTTTGTGACATGTGTTACTCCTTGTATTCCTATGGTAGCGAAGGTGAAGACGGCGATGCGGTGGCAGTTACATTTGCGATGACTCCAAACATGACGAGAGTGTGACGCAGTCCAGTGACGATCCTGCTGAAGCAGAGAACGAAGACCTGGGAGGTGAACCCGCACTTCGAGAAAGGGCACCCGCTGTGGACGCCCGAGGCGGAGGAGTTCGTGCTGATCGAGGACCTCAACATCGCGGTCCCGAAGGAGTTCGAGGAGGAGTTTCTCTCCGACGGCGTGGACGCGATGACGCGCATCATGGCGCCGCCTCCCCTCACCCAGGGCGGCTTCTTCGAGAATCCGCACACGATTACCGAGGCCGTCGACAAGGGCCTCCCCCGGTGGTGGTGAGTGTCGGCGAGCGCCAGGAAATCATCGCGCACGCCGTCGACAACCCGATCCGGCGCTACGTGACGCTGACGCTCGATTCGCTGCCCCCGAAGGTCGAGGGCCGGCCGTACTACATTCACTGCGACCCGGGATTGAAGAAGGACGCGTTCACGCTGGCGGTCTGCCACACGACCGAAGACTACCGGACCATCGAGACTGCGAAGGGCGAAAGAGAGCAGCTGCAGCGGGTGGTCGTCGACTTCGTCATCGCCTGGGAGCCGCGCTTTCCGCGCGTCGTCGACTACCTCAATGTGCGGTCGATTCTCAAGCAACTGGTCCAGTTCTATGACGTCAAGCGGGTGACGTTCGACCGCTGGAACTCGGTGGAGGGCATCCAGGAACTCGTCGCCATGGGCGTCGACGCGGACGACATGTCGTTCTCGAACGCGGAGCAGCTGGCGATGTACCGCTACCTGCGGCTTGCGTTCTACAACGACATGATCACCCTCGCGCCAGGCGACGAGAAGACGCAGCTCGAGCTCAAGTTCATCAAACAGAAGGGCCACGAGATCGTCCACGACCTCTACGGCAAGGACCGGGCCGACGCGGTCGCTTCGGTCGTGTGGAACGCGGCCGGGCGGGCCGAAGATCCGGCCCACAGGCATTCCCCCAGCGCCGCGGGGCGGGGGCAGGTCCGGACCAGACGCGTTCCCGCAGGGGGCTGAGCTTCGGCGGCCCGAGTGTTATCGGAAGCTTAGTTCAGCCCGTCGATAGCTTCAGCCAATGCGGAATGTCGCGAACCGTCCGGCTCTGCCGACAAATTGCCGACCAACGTCTCGGCATGGCATCGCACGCGACGCCGCGCGGAGGCAGCCACTGGGACGAGATGCGCCGGCCCAACCTACCAGTACTTACACCGAGTTGGTCCGGCGCCGCCGCGCCAGCCCAACCGTAGCCACCACGCCGACCAGGGCAATCCCGAGAACAAGGGCT
>JAHDWR010000194.1 GCA_023382755.1 Dehalococcoidia bacterium | reverse complement strand
GGTGGTCCCGTGAGGCTGCTAAGGGAGGAGGTGCCGGCATGGCCGGCAAGTGTGTCTCGTTCCGCGCCTGCTCCGATGCCCGGGGGAGGCGTTTTTCATGACTACCCCCTACCTGGGCCCGGACGAGCTCTCCCGGACGATCCGGCGCCTGGGGCATGAGATTGTGGAAAACAACCACGGCACGGAGGGGCTGGTGCTCGTCGGCCTGCTTTCGCGCGGCTATCCGCTCGCGCGAAGGCTGGGCGCGGCAATCCGGGAGTTCGAGGGTGTGGAGATCCCGGTCGGGGCGCTGGATATCGGCCTCTACCGCGACGACGTGACCCGGCGCGGGGCTCCGCCACCGGTGCGCCCGAGCGACATCCCGGGGACCATCGACGGGAAGACGGTGGTGCTCGTGGACGATGTGCTCTTCACGGGCAGGAGCATCCGGGCGGCACTCGATGCGCTGCTCGATTTCGGCCGGCCGGCGCGAGTACGGCTGGCGGTGATGGTGGACCGCGGGCACCGCGAACTGCCCATCCGTCCGGACTTCGTGGGCAAGAACATTCCGACGGCATTGGTCCAGAAGGTACAGGTCCGGCTCGCCGAGGTTGACGGCGAAGACGGCGTGTACGTATCGGGGGAGGAGGCCGCCCATGCTTGACGTGCGCACCCCGGCGGCGGCACCAGAAACACCCACGCCAACGGCCTGGACACGCAAGGACCTCCTGGATACGGACACCCTGAGCAGCGACGAGATCTCGCTCATCCTGGAGACCGCCGAGGGCATGCGCGAGGTGCGATCGCGGCCGGTGGCGAAGGTCGCGACACTCCGAGGGGTGACGGTGGTGACGCTGTTCTACGAGCAGAGCACGCGCACGCGAGCCAGCTTCGAGGTAGCGGCGAAGGCGCTGGGCGCGGATGTTGTGAACCTGACCGCTTCGGGAAGCTCGGTGGAGAAGGGCGAGTCGCTCATCGACACGGTCCGCACGCTCGAAGCTATCGGCGCCGACCTGCTGGTGATGCGGCACGGGAAATCCGGGGCGCCATACCTGGCGGCCAGGAACACGACCGCCGGCGTCATCAACGGCGGCGACGGCACGCACGCCCACCCGACGCAGGCACTGTTGGACCTGTTCACGATCCGCCGCCACGTGGGAGACCTGGCGGGCAAGCGGGTGGTGATCGTGGGCGATGTGCTGCACAGCCGGGTGGCGCGATCGAACCTGTGGACCCTGCTGGCATCCGGGGCGGATGTGACGCTTTGCGGGCCGGCCACGCTGGTGCCACGCACGTTGCAGGGCGCGGCGGCCGAGCAGGGGCGCTGCAAGGTCACCACGGACTTCGACGCGGCACTCGAAGGTGCCGACGTGGTGATGGCCCTGCGCATGCAGAAGGAACGGCAGGAAAAGGGCCTCATCCCTTCGCTGCGGGAGTACATCACTGGCTACCAGTTGAACGCCCGGCGCCTGGCGCTCGCGAAACCCGGCGCGCTGGTGATGCATCCCGGCCCGATGAACGAAGGCATCGAGATTTCGCCCGAGGTCGCGCACGGGCTGACCTCGGTCATCGAGGAGCAAGTGGCGAACGGCGTGGCCGTGCGCATGGCCATCCTTTACCTCATGGCAACTGCGAGGCACGCATGAGCGACCGGATCTTGCTTCGCGGTGGACGCGTGATTGACCCGGGCGCCAAGTTTGACGCAGTACGTGACGTGCTGGTCGCCGGCGGGGTTGTGGTGCGGATCGCTGACGGCATCGAGCCCGACGGGGCGCGGGTGGTCGACGCGGCGGGATGCATCGTGGCTCCCGGTTTCGTCGACCTCCACACACACCTGCGCGAGCCCGGCTTCGAACAGAAAGGCACCATCGCGACGGAGACGCTGGCGGCGCTGCGCGGCGGTTTCACGACCGTGTGCGCGATGCCGAACACGAGCCCGGCTCCGGATTCCGCGCCGGCCGTCGAGGCCATTCGGGACATCATCGAACGGGACGCGCGCGTGCGCGTGTTCCAGATTGGGTGTGTGACACGACGGCGGGAAGGCAAAGACCTGGCGGAGCTTTCGGAGCTGGCGGCAAGCGGCTGCATCGCCCTGAGCGATGACGGCAACCCGGTGGCGAACGCCCGGCTGATGCGCCACGCGATGGAACTCGCGGCCGCGCTGGGACTGCCGATCAGCGAGCACTGCGACGAGCCCGAGCTGAGCCACGGCGGTTCGATGAACGAGGGCCGCGTCTCGGAGCGGCTGGGGCTACCGGGCCAGCCCGTGGCCGCCGAGACCGCCGCCATCGCCCGCAACATCGCCCTGTGCGAGACGACGGGCGCGCGCCTGCACATCGCCCACGTCACCACCGCGCGCGGGCTCGAACTGGTGGCCGAAGCCAAATCGCGCGGCCTTCCCCTCACCTGCGAGGTGACGCCGAGCCATCTCTTCCTGACCGAAGAGGCAGTGTTCGGCGCGGGCCAGGAGCCGGCGTACGACACCAACGCGAAGATCAACCCGCCGCTACGCACGGAGGCGGACCGCCGGGCGCTGCTGGCGGGGTTGAACGCGGGCATCATCGACGCGATAGCCACCGACCATGCTCCGCACGCGATTGAGGACAAGTTGCAGGAGTTCGATGACGCGGCTTTCGGCATCAGCTGCATCGAGACCGCGGTGGCATCGGTGTTGACACTCGTGGAGCGCGGCGAACTCGACCTGGCGGCGGCATTGCGGGCGCTGACGGTCAACCCGGCGCGTGTGTTCGGGATCGGGACGCGGGACCCGGGCGCGGGGCGGCTCGAACCCGGCGTATCCCGCGACCTGGTGGTCCTCGACCCGAGCGCGAGCTGGACCGTCGAGCCGGCGGCAATGGCATCGAAAGGGAAGAACACGCCGCTCGCGGGGGCGAGACTGACCGGCCAGGTGCGCGCGGTGATCTTCGACGGGGCCCTCGCCTACGAGTTGGAGGGAGCCCGTGTCTGACGCGCTCCTGGTCCTGGCGGACGGTTCGGTGTTCCCCGGGCAGGCGGTTGGCGCGCCGGGGACCGCGGATGGCGAGGTTGTGTTCAACACCTCGATGACCGGTTACCAGGAGATGCTGACCGACCCCTCGTATGCGGGACAGTTGCTGACGCTCACCTACCCGCTCATCGGGAACTACGGCATCGACGAGCGTGTGGAGGAATCGGCACGGATCCAGCCTGCGGGGCTGATCGTGCGCGAAGCAGCGGTGCTGCCAAGCCACATCCGTTCGCACCGGACGCTGCGCGACTACCTGGCGGACCGGGGCGTCGTCGCGATCGAGGGTGTGGATACGCGCGCAGTAACCCGCCGCATCCGGCAGCACGGCGTGATGCCCGGGACGATCACGACGACGGAGACGGCCGGGGAAGCGACAGCCCGGCTGCGGAGCTTGCCCGACTACGACGGTGTGAACTGGGTGGCGACGGTGACGACCGACCGGGTGTTCGACTGGGCGCTTCCCCCCGGCGAGGGCCGCTACCGGGTTGCCTTGTTGGATGGGGGCGTGAAGCGGAACATCATGCGCTCGCTGGAATCGCGCGGCTGCTCGGTGCGTGTCTTCCCGGCAGCGACCGCCGCGGAGGAGTTGCTCCGGCTGCGGCCGGACGGGATCGTGCTTTCGCCGGGCCCGGGCGACCCCCGGCTCCTGGATGGGATGGTGAGGGAAGTCCGACAACTCATCGGGAAGGCGCCGGTGCTGGGGATTTGCCTGGGGCACCAGGTTGCCGCCCGGGCACTGGGCGCCGGGACGTTCAAGCTGCCATTCGGGCACCGGGGGGGCAACCACCCCGTGAGGGATACCATCACCGGGCATGTGACGATTACCGCGCAAAACCACGGGTATGCCGTGGACCCGGACCACCTCGACCCGGCTGCCTACGTCAGCCACATCAATCTCAACGACCAGACGGTGGAGGGCATCGCGCTCAAGACCGAACCACTGATGACCATCCAGTATCATTCCGAAGCCTGCCCGGGGCCGCTCGACAACGCGTACATCTTCGACCGCTTTGTCCGCATGATGGCCACCGTGCGAGGAGGGGTTAGTACATGACTCGAGCCACTGAAATCCATCGCGCGACCGACCGCGATAGCGACTGCGAAGGGATAGCCGCGATCATGCGCGGCATGGGGGCGGAGAACGTTGGGCTCCAGGGCGAATTCGATGCCAACCGGGCCCGCGGCTGGATCAAGCGGCTCGGGGACGAGGGCGCCATCTTCATCGCGTTCGACGGAAGCATCCCGGTGGCCTTCGGGGCGCTGGACTTCGACACGGCCGCCCCGGACACCGGCCTGCTGGGGGTGTGGGTGCTGCCCGACCACCGGCGGCGGGGCCTGGCGACGGACCTCGCGGAGATGCTGGTTGCGTTCGCGCGGGACCGGGGCTACCGGAAGATTCGCGGGCGCCTGCCCGAGGGGAACGAACCGGCCCTGAGCTTCCTCTCCTCCATCGGGGCGATGGTGCCGCTGCGCAACCCGGACATGACGTTCGAGCTGCCGCTCTAAGGTGAGGACAACCACGTATGAGGGCCACCCATTGACCGGCGCGCGGACCGGCATCCGCCGGAGGAACAACGCGCCCGTGCGCCCGCCGCGGCCGGCAACGAGCGTGCCCGACTTTTTGTTCGCGCTGGCGATGTGCGCGTGGGTCATGGCGGCGATCTTCGTGGTGGCGACGTTCACGGACGATGACCTCTCGGCGGGCAACGCGGGGACGGACCTGGCGCGCCTGTTCGCGGGGTCGCTGGCGCTGGCTGGCCTGTGTGGCTTCCTCATCGGGGTAATGCTGCTCCGCGCAGAGCGGCGGCGGGCGGACCACTACGTGATGCCGGTGATCCTGGGGGCCGTCATCGGGACGCTGGAGGCCATCCTGTTTCTTTGGCCCGCCGAGGCTTTCCTGTTCGCGCCGTTCGCGCTCCTCATCTTCGTCTTTCGCCCGGTGCGCCGCCAACTCTCGAAGATGGTCCGCCCGGGCGGTGACCGTTCGAGGTAACGCCCGCATGACGCAGTCACCCGGAAACCCGAACCGACGCCGGGAGGGCGCCATCTGGCCCGCAACCCGGCCCATCCAGCGCGGAGGCCTGTCGTGAAACCAGCCAGCGTCCTCATCATTGGCTCGGGCCCGATCATCATCGGCCAGGCGGCGGAGTTCGACTACGCGGGCACGCAGGCGTGCAAAGCGATGCGCGAAGAGGGCGTGCGCAGCATCCTCGTGAACTCGAACCCGGCCACGATCATGACGGACCTGGACGTGGCCGACGCGGTGTACGTGGAGCCGCTGACCGTGGCGGTGCTGGAACGGATCATCGCGCGGGAACGGCCCGAGGGGCTCCTGCCGACCCTCGGCGGACAGACCGGGCTGAACCTTGCCGTGGAGCTGGCGAAGGCGGGTATTCTGGAGAAGTACAACGTGCGGCTCCTTGGAACTCCGCTGGAGGCCATCAGGCGGGCCGAGGACCGGGAGCTGTTCCGCGACATGCTGGCGAAGTTGGGTGAGCCAGTCCTTGAGAGCGAGATCTGCGTAACGCTCGAGGAGTGCGTCGCCGCCGCCGAGAAGATCGGCCTGCCCGTGGTGGTCCGGCCGGCGTACACGCTGGGCGGCACCGGCGGAGGCATGGCCTTCAGCATGGAGCAGCTGCGGACGGTGGCCGCGAGCGGCCTGGCGGCCAGCCCCATCACCCAGGTACTGGTCGAAAAGAACCTGCTCGGCTGGAAGGAAGTTGAGTACGAGGTGATGCGCGACGGGGCAGGGAACTGCATCACGATCTGCAACATGGAGAACTTCGACCCGATGGGCGTCCATACGGGCGACTCGATTGTGGTGGCGCCATCGCAAACGCTGAGCGACAAGGACTACCAGATGCTGCGGTCGGCGGCGCTGCGGATCATCGAAGAGCTCGGCATCGAAGGCGGCTGCAACGTCCAGTTCTCCCTTGCACCGCGCAAGGATGTGCGGGACTGGCAGGGCGATCCGGTCGACCCTTTGCCGTACTACGTCATCGAGGTGAACCCGCGCGTCTCCCGTTCGTCGGCGCTTGCCTCGAAGGCGACGGGCTACCCGATTGCCCGGGTGGCGGCGAAGATCGCCTGCGGGAAGACGCTCGACCAGATCCCGAACGCCGTGACCCAGAAGACGACGGCAGCATTCGAGCCGGCACTCGACTATTGCGTGGTGAAGATCCCGCGCTGGCCGTTCGACAAGTTCGCCCTGGGCGACCGGACGCTGGGGACGCAAATGAAGGCCACGGGCGAAGTGATGGCCATCGACCGTTCGTTCGAGGCGGCCCTCAACAAGGCGGTCCGATCGCTGGAGGTCGGGGGCCGGAGCCTGCTCTGGGAGAAGCCGGAATGGCGGACGGGCAGCCCGCTGCCATTGCATGCGACCGATGAGCGACTGTGGGCGCTGATGGCGGCGCTCCGGCAGGGCGCGGAGACGATGGACCTCGCGCGCGAGACGAACGGCGTCGATCCGTGGTTCATCGAGCGTTTGCGCAACATCGTGGCGATGGAGAAGCGGTTGCTGGCGGAGCCACTCCACCCGGATCTGCTGCGTGCCGCGAAGCGCTTCGGTTTCAGCGACGAGATGGTGGGGCAGCTCGCCGACCGCCTGCCGGAGCAAATCCGGGCACTTCGCCACGAGTGGGGCATCAGGCCGGTCTACAAGATGGTCGACACCTGCGCGGCTGAGTTCGACGCGGCGACCCCGTACTTTTACAGCACCTATGAGACGGAGAACGAGGCGACGCCTGAGTCCGGGGCGGGGGCGGTGGTCATCGGCAG
Source organism: Dehalococcoidia bacterium (assembly GCA_023382755.1). Lineage (GTDB taxonomy): Bacteria > Chloroflexota > Dehalococcoidia > Tepidiformales > Tepidiformaceae > Amarobacter. The sequence goes on along the minus strand of JAHDWR010000194.1, from coordinate 42 downwards.
CGGGCCGATCCGCATCGGCCAGGGGATCGAGTTCGACTACGC
>JAHDWR010000193.1 GCA_023382755.1 Dehalococcoidia bacterium | reverse complement strand
CTCCGGCAACTCAACCTCGAGCCCACCGACTACGACCACTTCCGCGGCCAGCCCGGGCAGGAAGAGGGCCGCCTCTTCGGCGGGCTCGTCCTCGCCCAGTCGGTCGTCGCCGCCGGACGCACCGTCAGCTTTGGGTCGATCCATTCCCTCCATGCCTACTTCCTTCGCGCGGGCCAGCCCAAGGACCCTATCGACTACAACGTCGAGCGCGTCCGCGAAGGCCGCAACTTCCTCACCCGCCGGGTCACCGCCGTCCAGGCCGGCCACACCATCTTCGAGGCCTCCGTCAGCTTCGTCGCCCCCGAAGAGGGCATCTCCCACCAGGAGCCCATGCCCGAGGCACCCGACCCGGAGACCTGCGAACCCTGGTGGACCACCATCGCCATGCCCCGCATGGCCGAGCACCTCCCGCCCGGCATGGCCGACCGCATGCGCCGCCGCATGAACCACCCCATCGACCTCCGCGCCGCCGCCCGCCCGACCCGCGAAAGCGACGGCGACGGCCGCCTTCCGGCGCGCATGGTCTGGGGCAAGATGAACGCCCCGCTCCCCGAAGACCCCGTCCTTCACGCCGCCGCCATGGTCTACCTGAGCGACAGCGGCCTGGTCGCCACGGTTGCCCATCACTACGGCATCTGGATGCCCGGCGGCGCCTCGGCCAGCCTCGACCATGCCATGTGGTTCCACCGCCCGCCACGCTTCGATGACTGGATCCTCTACGTCAGCGAGAGCCCTGCCGCCCACGCCGCGCGCGGGCTCATGTTCGCCGGCATGTACAACCGCGAAGGCGTACGCGTCGCGAGCGTCGCCCAGGAAGGCCTCTTCCGGAAGCCTCCGCCCCGCTAAGCCCGCGCGGCTTGAGCCGCATGGCACCCCGCTCTCAGGACGGTCGGCCGTAGGGCCGGCGTCCGGGCTCTGGCACGCTATCTCCGCGAACTCGCTGGAGTATCGTGGAGGAAGCATGCCCGAGAGCGCGATGAACTGGCCGCCGATCCGGAAGCCCCCCGGGACCCTGCGTGTCGCTCCAAACCTGGGCGACTACGCTACGGCAGTTGCGTCGTTCAGCTGGGATGACGCGCGCCGCGAACTCCTCGGCGATCCTCCGGGCAACATCAACATCGCCTACCTGGCCGTCGACCGGCACGTTGCCGCCGGCCGCGGCGACCGGATAGCTATCCGCTGGCTGGGCCGCAAAGGCGAGCGCCGCAACCTCACCTACCAGGATCTCAAACTGGCGAGCGATTCGTTCGCGAACGTGCTCCGTGACCTCGAAGTCGGCCCCGGCGATACCGTCTTCGCCCTCTCGGAGCGCGTCCCCGAGCTCTACATCGCAGCCATCGGCACGCTCAAGAACCGCAGCGTCTTCTGCCCGCTCTTCCCCGCGTTCGGCCCCGAACCGATCCACCAGCGCATGTCCATCGGTTGCGGCAAGCTCCTCGTCACCACGCCCATGCTCTACAAGCGCAAGGTCGCGCAGATCCGCGCATCCCTTCCCGACCTCCAGCACGTCATCCTCATCGGCGAAATCGGCGATCTCATCGAGGAAGCCCACGGGTTCGACAGCGTCATCTCCATCGCCAGCGACCAGTTCACCATCCCCGAGACCGCGCCCGAAGACCTGGCCCTCCTCCATTTCACCAGCGGCACCACAGGCAAACCCAAAGGCGCCATGCACGTCCACGACGCAGTCGTCGCCCACTACATCACCGGCAAGACCGCGCTCGACTTCCACGAGTCCGACATCTTCTGGTGCACCGCCGACCCCGGCTGGGTCACTGGCACCTCCTACGGCATCATCTCGCCGCTTACCCACGGGCTCACCATGGTGGTCGACCAGGCCGATTTCGATGCAGCCCGCTGGTACCGCATCCTCCAGGACGAACGCGTCACCGTCTGGTACACCGCGCCCACGGCCATCCGCATGTTGATGAAGGCCGGCCCCGGCCTCCCGCGCGGGTTCGACCTCTCGGCTCTCCGCTTCGCCGGCAGCGTCGGCGAACCCCTCAACCCCGAGGGCGTGGCCTGGGGCGCCGAGGTCCTCGGCCTGCCTATCCACGACAACTGGTGGCAGACCGAGACCGGCGGGATCATGATCGCCAACTATGCCGCCATGGATATCCGCCCCGGCTCCATGGGCAAGCCTCTCCCGGGGATCGAAGCTGCGGTTGTCCGCCACGAAGATGACGCCGTCACCGTCATCGAGGCCCCCGGCGAGGAAGGCGAACTGGCCCTGCGCGCAGGCTGGCCATCCATGTTCCGCGGCTACCTGGGCGAAGAGGAGCGCTACCGCAAGTGCTTCTCCGGCGAGTGGTACCTCACCGGCGACCTCGCCCGCGTTGACGAAGACGGCTACTTCTGGTTCGTCGGACGCGCCGACGATGTCATCAAGTCCGCGGGCCACCTCATCGGCCCGTTCGAAGTCGAAAGCGCGATCATGGAGCACCCCGCCGTCGCCGAGGTCGGGGTGATCGGCAAGCCCGACCCCGTCGCCGGCGAGATCGTGAAGGCCTTCGTGGCGCTCAAGCCGGGATTCGAACCAGGCGAGGACCTCCGCCTCGATATCCTCGGCTTCGCCCGAAAGCGCCTCGGCACCGCCGTCGCACCCAAGGAAATCGTTTTCACTGAGGACCTCCCCCGCACCCGCAGCGGCAAGATCATGCGGCGGCTCCTCAAGGCCCGCGAGCTCGGCCTGCCCGAGGGCGACCTCTCGACCCTGGAGGGCCCGGCATGACACCTGACAGCGAGCAACAGGTCCACCTGCTCCGCGAGATGCTCCGCATCCGCCGATTCGAAGAACGCTGCGTCGAGCTCTACAGCGCCACCAAGATCCGCGGATTCCTCCACCTCTACATCGGCGAGGAAGCCAGCGCCGTCGGCATCATGCAGGCGCTCGATCCCGATGACGCCGTGGTCGCGACGTACCGCGAACACGGCCACGCCCTCGCCCGCGGCATCCCCGCCCGCGCGCTCATGGCCGAGATGTTCGGCAAGGCCGAAGGTGTCAGCCGGGGCCGCGGCGGCTCCATGCACCTCTTCGACGCGAAGACCAACTTCTACGGCGGGAACGCCATCGTGGGGGGTGGCCTCCCCGTGGCCGTCGGCCTCGCTCTCGGCGACAAGATGCAGGGCCGGCCCCGCGTCACCGCCTGTTTCTTCGGCGAGGGCGCCATGGCCGAGGGCGAGTTCCACGAGTCCATGAACCTCGCGGCCCTCTGGGACCTCCCGGTCCTCTTCTGCTGCGAGAACAACCTCTATGCCATGGGCACCGCGCTCGACCGCTCCCACGCCGAGACCAACCTGGCTGTCCGGGCAGCGAGCTACGAAATGCCCGCCTGGACCGTCGACGGCATGGACGTCAACGCCGTGGAGGACGCCGCCCAGCGGGCCGCGACGGCCATTCGCGCGGGTGCCGGTCCCTGCTTCCTCGAAATCAAGACCTACCGCTTCCGCGCGCACTCCATGTACGACCCCGAACTTTACCGCTCCCGCGAAGAGGTCGAGCGCTGGAAGGAACGCGACCCCATCGCCGTTCTCAGCACCGCGCTGAAGGAGGCAGGCGCACTTGATGACGCCGCCTTCGAGAACATGGATGCCGAGGTCGTCTCCGAAGTCGACGACGCCGTCGCCTTCGCTGAAGCCGCCACCCTCGAACCGCTCACCGACCTCGAACGGTGGGTCTACTCCGAGGTGGTGACACCATGAGTTCCTCCGTGAAGACCACCTACCGCGAAGCCCTCCGCGCCGCCATCCGCGAGGCCATGCAGCGCGACCCCCGCGTCTTCCTCATGGGCGAGGACGTCGGCGAATACGGCGGCTGCTTCTCGGTGAGCAAGGGCCTGCTCGCCGAGTTCGGCCACGAGCGCATCCGCGATACGCCGCTCTCGGAGTCCGCCTTCGTCGGCGCGGGCATTGGCGCCGCCATGAACGGCATGCGCCCCATCGTGGAGATCATGACCGTCAATTTCAGCCTGCTCGCCCTCGACCAGATCATGAACAACGCGGCCACCATCCTTCACATGTCCGGCGGCCAGTTCAACGTCCCTCTGGTCATCCGCATGGCAACCGGCGGCGGGCGCCAGCTCGCCGCCCAACACTCCCACAGCCTCGAAGGCTGGTACGCGCACATCCCCGGCATCAAGGTGCTCACCCCCGGCGCGCTCGAAGATGCCCGCGGTATGCTCTGGACCGCCCTCCAGGATCCCGACCCGGTGCTCATCTTCGAAAACGCCCTCCTCTACAACTTCGAAGGAGAACTCGCCGAGGATGCCGGCCCCGTCGAGATTGCCCACGCGAAAGTCCTCCGCCCCGGCGATGGACTCTCCCTCATCACCTACGGCGGCTCCGTGCCGAAGACGCTCGAGGCCGCCACCCGGCTCGAATCGCAGGGCGTCTCCGCCGAGGTCCTCGACCTCCGCACCCTCCGCCCGCTCGACACGGAGAGCATCCTCGCCTCCGTCCGGCGCAACCACCGCGCCGTCATCGTCGACGAAGGCTGGAAGAGCGGCGGCATCTCCGCCGAGATCATGGCCCGCATCATGGAGCAGGCGCTCTACGAACTCGACGCACCCGTGGAGCGCGTCTGCACTGCCGAGATCCCGCTGCCCTACGCAAAGCACATGGAAGACGCCGCCCTCCCGAGCGTCCAGCGCATCGTCGCCGCCGGCCTGAACGTGATGGGCCGCAATGGCTGAGTTCCTCATGCCGTCGCTCGGCGCCGACATGACCGAAGGCACGGTCACCCGCTGGCTGGTCAAGCCCGGCGACCACGTGAAGCGCGGTGACATCGTCGTCGAAATCGAGACCGATAAGGCCGACATGGAGGTCGAGATCTTCGAGTCCGGCACGATCGACGCGCTCCTCGTGCCCGAGGGCGAACGGGTCGCCGTCGGCACGCCCCTGGCGATTGTGACGACGGCCGCAGGCGCCCAGGCGGCCGCTCAGCCTGTACCCCCGCCGGTAGCCCCCGCACCCAAAACCACGCCCCCGCCCGCCGCCCCGCCTCCCATGCCAACCGCCCCCGCCCCGCCCGCTGTTCGCGCCACTCCAACCGCAAAGGTCCTCGCCCGCGACCTCGGCATCGACCTCGAAGCCATCCCGGGCACCGGCGTGGGCGGCGCCGTCACCCGGGCTGATGTGGAGCACGCCGCGAAGCGCGCTTCCCCGACGCCGCCGGCCCAGCGGCAACCATCTCCGCCACCGCGCCGCCTGCTGGTTTCGCCCCGCGCCCGCCGCATCGCCCAGGAGCGCGGCATCGACCTCGCGACCATCACAGGGACAGGCCCCGGGGGCTCCATCACCGCCGCCGACCTCGACCACCTGGCGCTTCCGCCCGCACCCGCGGCCGCCATTGCAGAGCCCACGCCCGAGGTCGCGAAGCGCGCCCAGAGCCGCCGTCCCATCTCCGCGCTGATGGAGCGCTCCAACCGCGAGATCCCCCACTACTACCTCGGGCTCGATATCGACATGTCGCGCGCCCTCGCCTGGCTTCGCGAGGAGAATCGCCGCCGTCCGGTCACAGAGCGCATCCTCTACAGCGCCCTCCTCCTGAAGGCGACCGCCCTCGCCGCCCACGATGTGCCCGAGATGAACGGCTACTACAACGAAGGCGCCTTCGAGCCCTCCACCGCCGTTAACCTCGGCGTGGCCATCTCGCTCCGTCAGGGCGGCCTCGTCGCTCCCGCGATCATGGACGCCAGCAACAAGCCCCTCGGCGACCTGATGCGCGAACTGGCGGACCTGGTGAAACGCGCCCGCGCCAGCCGCCTCCGCGCATCCGAAATGGCGTCCAGCACGCTCACCGTCACCAACCTCGGCGAACTCGGCGTCGGATTCGTCTACGGCGTCATCTACCCGCCCCAGGTTGCCCTCGTCGGCTTCGGGAAGGTCATCGAAAAGCCATGGGCCGAAGGCGGCATGCTCGGTGTCCGCCCCGTCATCACCGCGACCGTCGCCGCCGACCATCGCGTCAGCGACGGCCATCGCGGCGGCATCTTCCTCGCCACCGTCAACCGACTCCTCCAGGAACCGGAGCACCTATGAACGCAGAACAGGCCCGCCAAACCGTCTTCAGCGTCCTGCGCCAGATCACGCCCGAAGCCGACTTCGAGGAGCTTGAACCCGACGTCGAGTTCCGCGAGCAGCTCGATATCGACTCCATGGACTTCCTGAACTTCATCATTGGCATCCACGAGCGCACCGGCATCGACGTCCCCGAGGAGGACTACCCCCTCCTCGCGTCGCTGAACGGCTGCGTCGAGTACCTGGGGAAGTCCAGCGCGGCCTGAGCGGCGCCCCCGCGAGTGGCTTCATGCAACGAAAGTCCCGGCAGCGTACACTCCGCGCCCATGACCGAAGAAGCGCTGCCCCACGCTCTCGCCACGGCCCCGTCCGCTACGGAGCCCCTTCCGATTTCCCGCAACCCGTTCAGCGTCGCCGGCTATCGCGTCTGGTGGCTTGCTTCCGTGGTCGCGGGTACCGGCGTCGGTATCCAGGCGGTCACCGTCCCCCTCTTCATCCGCGACCGCGTGAGCGAGGACCAGCGCGCCGCCGCCATCGCCGCCGCCCTCATCTGCCAGACGCTCCCCGGCGCCGCGCTGGCCCTCTTCGGTGGTGTGATCGCCGACCGCATCGAACGCCGCCGCATCCTCGTGAGGACCTACGCGGTCGCCGCGGCGGTCTCGCTCGTCTACGTCGCACTCGCCGGCTTCGAAGCGAGCGTCATCTGGCCGGTCTTCATCCTCGCCGCCGTCGTCGGCAGTGCCGGCGCGTTCACGAACCCCGCCCGCCAGAGCATGATGCCCCAGATCCTCCACGTCTCCCAGAT
>JAHDWR010000192.1 GCA_023382755.1 Dehalococcoidia bacterium | reverse complement strand
CTGGTTGGATGGCCAGATCGAGCGCCGGCCGCAGATCGACGTGTTCTATGAGGGAATGGAGTTCCATTGCACCCTGGACGGCTTCCGGCGGAACTTCTTGCGGCTCATCGACGGGAAACGGTCACTCGGTGAGATCCTCGCCTGTCTTGAAGCCAGGCACGCCGACTTGAGCCGTGGGGAGCTCCTGAAGCGCTGGCATCTCCTCTATCAGGCGCTCGCGGTCTTCAGCCTTGTCGGCCTCTTCCGAGCGCCTTTCCGGAACGCCTGAGTCGTCCCGCCGAAAACCATGCCTGCGCCTGCATGTGGTCCCGGATCGATGCGAGCACGAAGGCACATTCGTATCAGCGCCAATCGCCAATCGCCAATCGTCAATCGGAAATGGCCGTGGGTGCCGAGCGGAGGCCACTCCTCCCTCCCTCCCCTATTCGCGCTGGAGGATGTGCACCACGCACACCGACCCGGCCCCCATCATGTGCGCGAGTCCGGCCCTGGCCCCTTCCACCTGGCGCACCCCGGATTCTCCGCGCAGCTGCCGGGTGATGTCCCAGATCTGGGCGAGACCCGTTGGGCCGCCCGGATGACCCCGCCCGATGAGTCCCCCGTCCGTCGAGAACGGGATGCGCCCGCCGATCGCGGTCGCGCCCTCGGCCACGAGCCGGTCGCCTTCGCCGTCGGGACAGATACCCAGCAGCTCGTAGTACATCAGCTCTTCGATGGGGAACGCATCGTGCACGTGCACCAGGCTCAGGTCCTGTGGTCCGAGGCCCGCCTCTTCGTAGGCAAGGTTCGCCGTGATCCGCGTCGATTCCGAGGGCCCGACGATCGCGCCGAGGAAGATGTGCCCCGGCTGGTACCGCTCGGATTGCATCTGCGAGGCGGCCACCTTCACCAGCGGCCGCCCGTTCGCCAGCCGTTCGGCCACTTCGCGCGTGGCGACGATGGCGGCTGCCGCGCCAGCGCCCGCGCCGCAGGCCATCATCGCCGTGTGCGGATACGCCACCATCGGCGCTGCGAGCACCATCTCCGGCGTGATCTCCTGCTCGGCCTGGCGCTCCGCAAACGGGTTGAAGCGCGCGTGGTTCCAGTTCTTCGCGGCAATCTTCGCGAACGTTTCGACCGTCGTGCCGTTGTCGTGCATGCGCCGCACGGCCCAGAAGGCGAAAAACGCGGCGGGGAGCAAGTTCGTGTCCATGGTCGGGCGACGGGGCCCGCCAGCAGCGGCCATGTTGCCGAGCCGGCCGTCGAAGGCAATCGCCATCGCGATGTCGCTGCTGCCGCCCGCGACGGCCATCACCGCCTCGCGGAATGCCGACGAGCCGGTCGCCGACGCGTTCTCGACGTGGACCACGGGCAGGCCGGTGAGGCCCAGGTCCTTGGCGAAGGTGACCCCGTCGAGCATGTTCCCACCGATGTAGCCGCTGTACAGCGCGCCCACGTCGCGGAACGAGATGTTGGCATCCTCCAGGGCGGCAATGCCCGCCGTGTAGTGCATGTCGCGCCGGGGCACATCGTGCTTGCCGAAGCGGTGCATGCCGGCGCCGATGACGAACACTTCGCGCTGCATGGTCATCGGGTCTGCCCCTTGAGGCGGAAGGCGATGGTGCACAGGTCGTTGCCGGCCTCGTCCTTGCCGACTACGCGAGTAACGAGCCGGACTGCCTGGCCAACCTCCCAGTCGCCCATCTTGCCTTCGAGCGGGGCCTGGATGCGTACGCCTTCGGGCAGGTCGACCTGGACCGCGCCGAAGCCGCCTCCGGAATCCATCTCCATGCTCCCGAGCCACGGCATTACCACGAAGGTCCACGAATAGATGACGCCCTCGGTCGAAAGCTCGCAGTCTTCCACCGCTTCCAGCGTGATGGGGCAGCGCATGCGGCGCGGCCAGAAGTACGTGTTCGCCGCCGGGCTGTACGAGCCGAGCAACACGGGCGGGCCCTCGGGGTCCTCGGGGATGCGGAAGAAGCCTTCTTCGACGGGGATCTTCACCGGGGTGGCGCCTCCTGGCCTGTAGTTCACGTGGGGCGAATCGTCGCACCGGGGGCCCGCCCGGACAAACCCGGCAGGTCTTCCGGCCGTTCCGGCGCGTCCCACAGCCGGCGAGAATGTCCCCATGACCACCATGGACCAACCGGATCGGGCACTGGCGTGGGGGCTCATCGCGGTCGGCCTGGGACTGATGGCCAACTCGGTCCTGGGCCCGCTCCTGCTCGAAGTCATCCGCTACCGCTTCTCGGAGTCGCTCCTGAACCAGGCCATCGGACTGGATGCCGTCTCGCTCGCGGCCATTGGGCCACTGGCGGTGGCGGCGGGCGTGCTCGCCTTGCGGTCTCATCCCCGCGCGCCGGTACTCGCGCTCGGACCAGCCTTTTTCGTCACCTACATGCTCGTCCAGTACATCGTCGGGCCGGAGTACCTTCGCTACGAAGGCAACAACGAGCGTTTTTTCCCGTTCCACCTGGCCATGTTCATTCTTGGTGCCGGGCTCGGTATCGCCGCGTGGCGGGAGATCGACCCGCGCACGCTCCCGCAGGCTTCTCCGAAGACCGCCAGGTGGGTGGGTTGGGTGCTGATCGTTTCCGCGCTGTTTTTGGTGTTCGGGTTGCACCTGCCAGGGCTGGCCGATGCCATGAGTGGAAGCCCGAAGGAGACCGCTTACCTCGATAGCCCGACGTCGTTCTGGGTGGTGAAGTTCATGGACCTGGGCATCGTCGTCCCGGCGGCCGTGGCAACGGCCATCGGCGTGCTCCGCCAGGCCAACTGGGCCGCGAAGGCGATGTATGCCGCGCTCGGGTGGCTCACGCTCTTGGCGGCCGCGGTAACGGCCATGGCCGTGACCATGCAGGCCAACGGCGACCCGGACGCCTCACCGGTATTGACGGTGGGGTTCGGCGCGATCACGGCAGCCCTGGCGTGGCTGACGGTTCGCGTGTACATGACGCTGTTCCGAACGGCCCCTGGCGCAGGCTCCGATCGGGACTCCTACCGCACGACCACCCGGTTGTAGCGCTCCAACTCGCCCGTGGCCTCGCCGGCCGCCTTATCGAGCGCCTGCCCGGGCGGGACGGACTTGAGCACCATCTCCTCGATCGCCGTGGCGATGGCGGCGCGGACCTGCTGCGAGGGACCCATGAGCGCGCCCTGGGTCGCGCGCGTGTTGGGGCTCGTTTCGAGTTCGGCGGCGAGTACGCGGAACTGCGGATACGTCTTGTACAGGTCCTGGACGACCGGTAGGGAGAGGCTATCGGCGCGGAGAGGGTAATAGCCGCTGCCGGCGTGCCACTCCGCCTGCGCCTCGGCGCTCGCGAGGAACTTCGCGAGCCGCCAGGCAGCTTCTTCTTCCGCCGTCTGGCCGGTGGCGGGGATCCAGAGCGAGGCGCCGCCGATGACCATGCCCTTGCCCCCGGGCGTCGGCGCCGGGAGTGTGCCGGCGGCAAGGTCGACGTTGAGCCCGGGGTTCGAGTTGAGGAAATCGACCACCGAGCGAAGGTTGGCTGAACTCTGGATGGCGATCGCGGCACCGCCATCCGGGTTGACGAGCGCCAGCAAGGCATCCGGGCCGGAGGGGTTGATGCCGACGTTGAGGATCAGGCCGCTCTTTACGCCCGCGGCCCACCACTCGAAGACGCGCAGGCCCTCGGGCGAATTGAAGACCGCCTCGGTCGCCCGGCCATCGCGGCCGTTGCCGTTGTTCACGAGGAGCGCGTCCTGCTTGGCCAGCCACTGTTCGAAGTACCACGACGAAATGTCCATGGCGATGCAGTGGCGCTTCACACGGTTGCCCTCGCGGATCATCAACGTCTCGCAGGCCTTTGCGAGCTCATCGAAGTCCCTGGGCGGCTTCGCCGGGTCGAGGCCCGCCGCGCGCCAGACGTTCGCGTCGTAGTACATGATTGGGTTCGAGACGTTGAACGGCATGGAGCGGAGCGCGCCATCGAGCGTGAAGTAGTCACGGACCTGGGGCAGGAAGGCCGCCGTGTCGAAACGGTCGCGATCGACGAATTCCTGCATGATGACGGTCTTCTTGCTATCGACCATGGTCTGGGTGAGGACGTCTTCGAGCTGGACCAGCGCGGGAGCATCGGAGGCGTTGATGCCGAGCGCGACGAGCTTGTTGAAGGAGTCGGTATAGGAGCCCTGGAAGACGAGGTTGACGGCGATGTTCGGCTCGGCGGCATCGAACTCCTTGACCAGCGCCTCGAGGGCCGTGGCGTTGGAGGCGGTCATCGAATGCCAGAAGTCGATGGTCACCGGGCTCGTGATGTCGAACGGGGGACGCGTTGGGGCGGCCGTCGCTGTGGCGCCCGGGGTGCCGGCGGTACCTGTCGCCGGCGTTTGGTCGCCGCCGTTGTCGTCGTCGCCGCAAGCGGCAAAAGCGGCGGCGCAGAGCGCTGCCAGCGCAAGGAGCAGGAAACCGGGACGTGGCATGGCGATCCTCCTAGCCCTTGACCGCGCCTGCGGTCAGGCCTCGTACGAGCTGCCGTTGGAAGACGAGCAGCAGGATGAGTGTTGGCACAAGCGCGATGATGGTGCCCGCCATCACGACGTTCACGCGGTCGATTTCGCCCCGGCTCAGCAGCGCGAGGCCGATCTGGACGGTGCGGTGGTCGTCGTCGTTGGTGACCAGCAGGGGCCACAGGTACTGGTTCCAGGCCGAAAGGAAGGAGAACACCGCGAGGGAGCCGATGGCCGGGCGGGCGAGCGGGATGCCCACGGACCAGAGGAACCGCAGGTGGCCATAGCCATCCATTGCGGCGGCGTCCCGCAGTTCGGGGGGGAGTGTCAGGAACTGTTGGCGGAGAAGGAAGATGCCCAGGGCGGTGGCCGCGAATGGGACAATCAGGCCCTGGTAGCTATCGAGCCAGCCCAGCGAGCGGACCGTCTGGAAGTTGGGGACGATCGAGACTTCCCAGGGCACCATCAGCGAGCCGATGAAGATGGCGAAGATGATCGTCCTGCCGGGGAAGCGCATGCAGGCCAGGGCATAGCCCGCGAGCACGGACGTTGCCACCTGGAGCACCGTGATCCCCGTCGCCATGATGAAGCTATTCAGCAGGTAGCGTCCCATGGGGACGGTGTCCCAGGCATCGCCGAAGCTGCCGATGCCGAAGCCCTTGGGCAGCACATTCGGCGGGTAAGAGGCCAGCTCGCCAGCGGGGAGGAGCGCGTTGATGAGCGCGAGGTACACCGGCCCCAGCACGATCGCCGAACCAGCGACCAGGAGGCAGTAGGTCCCGATGAGGCGCGCGGAGCGTTGCATCACCGGTAGTACACCCTTCCCCGCACAGCCCAGAACTGGATAACCGTCAGGCCGGCGATGATCGCGAACAGCAGGAGCGACTGGACGCTGGCGCCGCCAACGTCGCGGAACCGGAAGGCGTCTTCGTAGATCGCGTAGACCATCACCCGGGTCTCACCGAGTGGTCCGCCACGGGTGAGCACGTCAATCTGGCCGAAGGTCTGGAGTGCGGAGATGGTGGAGACCACCCCGACGAAGAGCAACGATGGCGAGAGCAGGGGCAGGGTGATGGACACGAAGGTGCGGAACTTGCCGGCGCCATCCATCTCGGCGCTCTCGTAAAGCTCCTGGGGAAGGCCCTGGAGGGCGGCGAGCAGCACGATGGTCGTGAAGCCGATGCCGATCCAGACGGACGTGAGGCCGACCGCGAAGAGGGCCCACCGCGGGTCGGTGAGCCACGAAACGGGCGTGCCGCCCGCCTCGCGGATGAGCCAGTTGAAGATGCCGTTCTGGGGGTTCAGGAGGAGGGTCCAGGTGACGGCGGCGATGGCGACCGAGCTGGCAAGCGTGGAACTGAAGATCGTCCGGAAAATGACGATGCCGCGCACGCGCTGGTTCGCCAGGAGCGCCAGGCACAGCCCCAGCGAAATGCCGAGCGGCACGACGATGAGGACAAACTTCGCGGTCACCCACAGGCTCTTGCGGAAGTCGTCGTCCTCGAGGACGCGCTGCCACTGGTCGAGCCCCACGTAAATGTCGCTGCCGCCGAAGGGGCTCGTTTCGTGGAGGCTAAGGTAGACCGCGCGGCCAAGCGGGTAGTACTGGAACACGCAGAAGACGATGGCGGCGGGGGCGAGCAACGCCATTGCGAGCAGCCACTCGCCGGGAGGTGACTCGTACCTCGCGCTCAGGCGCGCGCCCAGCCGTCTCATGGCAACAGCGTGCCGGTCGTGGTATCGAAGAAGTGCAGGTCTTCCCTGGCGCACCAGAGGGGGATGGATTCGCCAGGCGCGGCGCGGACGTGTCCCTGGGTAACGGCGGTGACGGTCGCGCCGCCAGCCGAGCATTCGAGGTTGACCTGCGAGCCGAGGTGTTCGGCGACCTGGAGCGGAGCGAGAAACGACAGCGCGGCCGGGGTCTCGGGGACGCCGATGCGGAGCGCTTCCGGCCGGACACCGAGGGTGATCGCCCCCGGCGCGGCCGCGGGGACCAGGCTGGCGTCGAGGCGGATGCTGCCGCCGTCGACCTCGAAGCCCTCGGGCGTGCGGCGGAGGGGAAGGATGTTCATCGGCGGGCTTCCGATGAATCCAGCGACGAAGAGGTTCGCCGGCCGGTCGTAGACATCCTGGGGACGCCCGACCTGCTGGAGGCGCCCGCTGGCGATGATCGCGACGCGCTGGCCCAGGGTCATCGCTTCGACCTGATCGTGCGTAACGAACACCGTGGTGGTCTGGAGGTCTTCGTGGAGCCGCGCGAGTTCGCGGCGGGTCTGCACGCGCAGCTTCGCATCCAGGTTCGAAAGAGGCTCGTCCATCAGGAACGCCTTGGGCTGGCGGACGATGGCCCGCGCGAGGGCGACCCGCTGGCGCTGGCCGCCGGAGAGCTGTGC
>JAHDWR010000191.1 GCA_023382755.1 Dehalococcoidia bacterium | reverse complement strand
GCCAGGTCGAGGTGGATGCCGGGGCCCATGGTGGTGGTGAGGGTGGCGCTGCGGATGTACTGGCCCTTGGCCTCCCGGGGCTTGGCGGCGTTCACGGCCTCGATCAGGGTGGCCATGTTCTCCTTGAGTTTGGCCTCATCGAAGCTGACCTTCCCGAGCGGGACGTGGATGTTCGCCAGCCGGTCGAGGCGGTACTCGACGCGGCCCTGCTTCGCCTCCTGGACGGATCGGGCGATGTCTTCGGCGCCGACGACGGTGCCAGAGCGGGGGTTGGGCATGAGCCCGCGCGGGCCGAGGACACGGCCGAGACGGCCGACCTTGCCCATCATCTCGCGGGTGGCGATGGCGACATCGAAGTCGAGCCAGCCGCCCTCGATCTGCTTGATGAGGTCGTCGCTGCCGACGTGGTCGGCTCCTGCTTCGCGGGCGGCGGCGACGGCTTCGCCTTCGGTGAAGACGAGGACGCGCATCACCTTGCCCAGGCCGTGGGGGAGGACCGTGCTGCCGCGGATCTGCTGTTCGGCATGGCGCGGGTCGAGGCCGGTCTTGATGTGGAGTTCGACGGTCTCGTCGAATTTGGCGGGGTGGATCTCCTTGGCGAGGGCGATGGCCTCATCGACGGAGTAGAACTTGGACTTATCGACCTTTGCGGCCGCTTCCTGGTAGCGCTTGCCCTTCTTTGCCATGGCTAGACTACCTCGATGCCCATGCTGCGGGCGGTGCCTTCGACGATCTTCATGGCTTCCTCGACGCTGTTGGCGTTGAGGTCCGGAAGCTTGGTCTCGGCGATCTTTCGGATATCGTCCTCGCTCACTTTGCCAACCTTGGTGAGGCGGGGGTTGCCGCTGCCCTTTTCGATGCCGGCTGCCTTGCGGAGCATGTCCGCCGCGGGCGGCGTCTTGAGGACGAAGGTGAAGGAGCGGTCTTCGAAGATGGTGAGCTGGGCCGGGATGATCTGACCAGCTTTGTCCTGCGTGCGAGCGTTGTACTCCTTGCAGAACTCCATGATGTTCACGCCGTGCTGGCCGAGTGCGGGGCCGACGGGCGGTGCCGGGTTCGCCTTCCCGGCAGGGAGTTGCAGTGTCACCACTGCGCGGACTTTCTTTGCCAACTGGGTCTCCTCGTGTGCAAGCGGCGCACGCCGTGGTGCGCCTCCACAGATGGTCCTGTGCCGGGGACACGGCAACGCCGCCCCCGAACCCAGGCCGAGCGTTCAGTATGGCACTCCGCGTTGGTCCGGGCAAAGCGGAAGGCGCTGTCCCGCGTTCAAAGGGCCCCGCAATCCATGACAGTCTGGTAAGGGGAAGTTTCCGAAAGCGGCACTTCCATCAAGGCGGCTCGCGCGTATACTCCGCGAATCACCGTTGGGAAGGCGTATCCCAAGCATAAAGACGGTGGACAGAAGCCAAGGGGGGATTCTGCGTGTCGGATCACGACCATTATTGGAAGAGGCGAGCAGCCTCGCAAAATCTCACGCGCCGCCGGCTGCTCGGTGGCGCGGCCGCCGCTGGCGTCGGCGCGGCCGCGCTCGGGCTCGTCGGTTGCGGCGATGATGACGACGACGATGTCGCGCCAACCGCGACAACAGCCGCCGGCGAAACGCCGGGGGCTTCGCCCACGGGTGCCGCCTCGCCGACCGCGCCAGCGGTACAGAAGGGCGGCACAGCTCATTTCGTCAGCGCCAACAACACGTGGGACACGTTCGACGTGGACCGCAGCCGGTTTTCGCCCGTCGCCTGGCTGATGGGGCTGACGAATCTCGGCGTCATGCAGTGGAAGAGCTTCGGCAAGGGCGAACTGGAAGGGGGGATGGCTGAAAAGTATGAGCAGCCGGACCCGAACACCATCACGTTCACGATGCGTCCGAACGTGTTCTGGCACAACAAGGCCCCGGTCAACGGGCGCCAGGCTGTCGCCGACGATGTTGTCCAGTTCATCCTCCGCAACAAGAGCGGCAAGACGCTCGATGGCGTCGACGACCCGAACTTCTACCGCAAGTCCGCCTATCAGAACGTGGACAAGGTCGAGGCGGTCGACCCCAAGACGGTGAAAGTCACCTTCGCGAAGCCAGACCCGTTCTTCCTGACAACGCTGGCCGGGTCGTACTCGAAGGTCCAGGCTCCGGAAGCTATCCGGGCGTTCGAAAAGGACTACGCCAACATGCGCGCCGACCTGGTGGTCGGCACCGGGGCCTTTGTCCTGAACGAGTGGTCCGCGGATGGGAAGTCGAACTGGACACGGCACGAGAAATTCCACACCCAGGTCAACTGGGACGGGATCACCTGGTTGCCGCTGTTCACCGACCAGTCGGCCCAGCAGGCCGCATTCGAACAGAAGCAGATCGACGCGTTCGGGCCCAGCCAGAACAGCGTGCTTGCTGACCTGCTGAAGCGCTTCGAAGGGAAGATATACGAGGCGAAGGCGTTCGGCGGGAACCCCATGGCCGGGACCTACTACGGTGGGGCGGCCCCGTGGAACAACCCGAACCTCATCGGGGCTATCTTCCGCGCCATCGACCGGCGCCAGCTGATCGACACGATCTTGCAGGGTCGTGGCGTGTTGGCCGGGAACGTGCCGCCTTCGCAGTCCGCGTTCGCGCTCAGCGAAGCGGAACTGGTGAAGCTCCCCGGGTACCTCGAAGACCGCGCGACGGAAGAGGCAGAAGCCAAGAAGATGTGGGAGGCTGGCGGAGGCGCCGCGCTCGGCGAGATCATCGTCGACATCCCCGACATCTGGGAAGGCCTGTACTCGGGCGTTTCGTCGCTGATCACGAACCAGCTCAAGAAGGTGCTGGGCAATACCTTCACGGCGAAGATCGAGCCCTACTCGACGATCACCGGGAAGATCGTGAAGCAGGAGTACGGGAACGGGAAGAACAACATCTGGTACGGGTGGATCACCGAGGTTTCGGACCCCGAACCGACGCTCCTCAACTACCTCCAGTACAACTCGAAGCAGCCGCAGTTCGCCCAGTACGGCGTGAAGATCGACAAGGTGGACAGCCTCACGGAGCAGTCGATGACCGAGTTCGATATCGCCAAGCGCCAGGTCATCGCGAAGGACGTGATGAAGGAGCTGGTGACGAACTACGGTGCCGGCGTGCACTACAACATGGTGACCGTTGGTTCGACGCTTCGCTGGAACTACCTCAAGGTCCCCGAGACGTCGTCCTTCGTGCAGCATCACATGTACGGCCAGTACTACTGGTTTGACCAGACGGACCCGACCTGGCAGGGCCGTCCGGCCTAGACGGGCGCCATCGGCAGGGCAGGGGAAGAGTCCCCTGCCCTGCCAGCGGCTGCAGCATCGAGGGGGGAAGTCGTGAAGAATTACATTCTTCGCAGGATGGTTGTAAACATCCCGGTAATCTGGCTGGTCGCGACACTGGTGTTTGTGGCGACCAGCGTGCTGCCGGGCGATTTCGTGGCCCAGCGCATTGCCGCCCAGGACCCAACGTCGACCGATCCGGCCCTGCGAGAGCTCCAGATCGAGCGGGTGCGCGAGGAGCTGGGGCTCGATAAGCCGCTCGCCGAGCGCTACGTCCGGTACATCGGGAACCTGCTCCGCGGGGACTTCGGCGTTTCGTACCAGAACAAGGAACCCGCACTCCAGGGCATGAAGGACGGCCTGCCGTATTCGTTGCAGCTTTCGTTCATGTCGCTCTTCGTGGCGATCGTCACGTCGATCCCGATCGGCATCATCTCGGCCATCCGCCAGGACTCGATCACCGACTATGGGCTGCGGTTCTTCGCCATCCTGGCATTGGCGATGCCCAACTTCTGGGTGGGCACGATGCTCCTGCTGTACGTGGTGAAGTGGAAGCTGTGGAACATCCCGATCAGCACGTCGCCGCTGCTGTGGGAGGACCCGATGGGCAGCCTGCGGCTGTTCATCCTCCCGGCGATCGCGGGCGGGCTGGCCTCTGGCGCCGGTGTGATGCGGCTGTTGCGGTCGCAGATGCTCGAGGTGCTGCGCCAGGACTACATCCGTACGGCCTGGGCGAAGGGCATGCGCGAGCGCGTCATCATCCGCCACGCGATGAAGAATGCGATGGTGCCGGTGGTGACGGTGCTCGGGCTCACGCTGGCAGGCTTGCTCAGCGGCAATGTCGTGTTCGAAAACCTGTTCGGCATCCCCGGCGTCGGGCGGCGCATCCTGGCCGCCATCAACGCGCGCGACGTGCCGGTGGTCCAGGCGTTCGTGCTGGTGATCGCCACATTCATTGTCTTCGTCAACCTCGGGATCGACCTGCTCTACGGCGTGCTCGATCCGCGCATTCGGTACTCATAGGAGGGGCTGCAATGGCACAGGATCAGGCAGTCCTCGATCGTCCTGGAACCTACGGCGTCCCACGGAGCCTGAGCGATCGGCCCAGGCTGGTGCGGGTCGGCGTGCATATCGCCCGGTTCTTCCGGCACAAGCCGCTCGGCGGCTTCGGTGTCGTCATCATCGGGCTCTGCGTGTTCGCCGCCCTCTTCGGGGATCAGATCCAGCGGTACGACCCGGAGACGATCTTCACCAAGACCAACCCCAAGTACGACCCGGTCATCGCCGAAAAGGCGCTCAGCGACCCGATGGTCCGGCTCCAATATCCAGCCGAGGTGTTTCAGAAGGGCGAGACCCCGATCCTGTTCGGGCACCCGACGGGCGAACACTGGCTTGGGACCGACGGGCTGGGCCGCGACCTCTATTCACGCATCATCCACGGTGCCTGGACCGCGCTCTTCGTGGGGCTCGGCGCGGCGATCATTGCGACCTTCGCCGGGATCCTGGTCGGCGTGAGCAGTGCCTACTTCGGTGGCGCGGTCGACTTCTTCGCCCAGCGGATCGTGGATACGCTGCAGGCCTTCCCGGGCCTGGTGCTGCTGTTGCTCTTCGGGCAGGTGGTTTCGAACCCGACGCTCACGGTGAACACGGTCTCGCTGGGTATCCTGGGGGTGGCGAGTTCATCGCGCATTGTGCGCAGCGCGGTGTTGGCGGCGCGCGAAGAGGTGTACGTGATGGCGGCCCGCACGATCGGTGCGACCGATGTGCGGATCATGGCGCGCCACATCTTCCCGAACATCACGGCGCCGATCATCGTGACCTTCACCAGCTCGATCGGTCTCTACATCCTGATCGAAGCGACGCTGGCCTTCCTCGGGCTCGGCGACCCGACGCGCGTCTCGTGGGGGAAGATGATCGAGGAAGGGCGCCGGAACGGGACCTCGGACCCGTGGATGGCGCTCGCCGTGGGCGCGGCGCTGACCTTCACCGTGCTTGGTTTCAATCTGGCGGGAGATGCTCTGCGTGACGTGCTCGACCCGCGTATGCGCGGTCGTGGTGGGAGGGCCGGCTTCTAAGGCCAGAGCCCTCCCATTCCCGCAGCCCGGCGTGAAAGCGCCGGCGAACAGCGCTGCCTCCGTCCGACGCATGGCGGCGGGCAGACCCCTTGGTGCAGGACCGGATCGCCTTTCCGGTCCTGCCCGTGTCCATCGGATAAAACGATTTCCGAGGGCGGTTCGGATCTGTTTCGCGGTCCCGGTCCCGTATCGCGAACAACGCCAGAGGCCCCTCGCTTGCGAGGGGCCTCTGGCGTTGTGGTGCGGTGCAGCCGGGCGGGCTAGAGGCGTTCGACCTGGAGGAAGTCGAGTTCGACCGGTGTCTCGCGGCCGAACATGTTGACGACCACCTTTACACGGCCCTTTTCGGTGTTGATTTCATCGACGGTGCCGACGAAGTCCTCGAAGGGGCCATCGACGATGCGGACGCTCTGGCCGGGGATGAAGGAGACCCGGACGCGCGGCTGTTCCATGCGCATGGCGCGGAGGATGTGGTTGACCTCGTCCTGCGAGAGCGGGACGGGGCGGGTGCCGGAGCTGACGAAGCCGGTCACGCCGGTGGTGTTCCGGATCATGTGCCAGGCTTCGTCCGAATCGGGGTCGCCTTCCTTGAGCTCGATGGTCTGGACGAGGACGTAGCCGGGGTAGAGCTTGCGCTTGACGGTCCGGCGCTGGCCATCGCGGATTTCGATCTCGTCCTCGGTGGGGACGACGACGTGGAAGACTTTGTCTTTCGCGTCCATCTGTTCGACGGTGGCCTTGATTGCGTGGCGGACCTTGTTTTCGTGGCCGCTGTAGGTATGAACGAAGTACCACTTGCGGCCGGCGGCGCTGATTTCCTCGTCGGTCAGTTGTTCCTGTTCGAGGGTATCCTCGTCCTTCCGCCGGCGGACAGGCCGCTTTGCGGCCTTTTCTTCGGGGTGGACGCCGGAAAGTGCCGTGATGGGCAGTGGTTCGGTAGACATGATTAGAAGAACAGCCTCTCGATGATCCAGCCGAACAACAGGTCAACTCCACCGAGGAACAGGCCCATCATGACTGCGACGATGGCGACGACGATGGTGAGGTAGCGGGTTTCGTTGAAACTCGGCCAGGTCACCTTGCGCAGCTCGGCGATGACATCGGCGACGGCCCGTGGCTGGAGCCTGGCGAGGAACCCGAATGGATTCCGGCGGCGACGCAGCTCGGGGCGGGCGATGCCCGTGGAAACAGGCGCCGCGGCAGGGCGCGGCAGGTTTTCGCGGATGCGCCGCGCCGAGTCGGCCGGCTGCTCACCGCCGGCGGCAGGAGCAGTGCGGCGCCGTTGTGTACGTGCCATTCGACTTACCGAGTCTCCCTGAAGAGCACGTGCTTGCGAAGCCCGGGGTGGTACTTCTTGAGTTCCAGCCGGTTCGCATCGTTGCGGCGGTTCTTCTGCGTGGTGTAGCGGAAGACCGGGCCTTCCGTGCTCTGCATCTGGATGATGATGCGGTCGCCTTTGTTCTTGGCCATTGCTGAACTGCTCCCGCTCGCCTAGGCGAGAATCTTGGTGACGACGCCGGCGCCGACGGTGCGGC
>JAHDWR010000190.1 GCA_023382755.1 Dehalococcoidia bacterium | reverse complement strand
ATCAAGGAGATGGGCGAGTGGGAGGAGGGCGAGGAAGGCATCGCCACTCCGGTCGTCACCGAAGAGGATGTCTCCGAAGTCGTCTCGATGTGGACTGGCATCCCGGTCTCGCGCATCGCGAGCGAAGAGAGCGCCCGCCTCCTCAAGATGGAAGAACAGCTCCG
This sequence comes from Dehalococcoidia bacterium, assembly GCA_023382755.1. GTDB lineage: Bacteria > Chloroflexota > Dehalococcoidia > Tepidiformales > Tepidiformaceae > Amarobacter. The sequence continues at coordinate 6,752 of JAHDWR010000190.1, read as the reverse complement.
CGGCCGCGTCATCGGCCAGGACGAGGCGATTGAAACGATCGCCCGTGCGGTCCGCCGCGCCCGCGCCGGCCTGAAGGACCCCCGCCGCCCGATTGGCGTGTTCCTGTTCTGCGGTCCGACAGGCGTCGGCAAGACCGAACTCGCCCGCGCTCTCGCCGAGTTCATGTTCGACTCCCAGGACAACATGATTAAGCTCGACATGAGCGAATTCAGCGAGAAGCACACCGTCTCCCGCCTCGTCGGGGCGCCTCCCGGGTACGTCGGTTACGACGACGGAGGGCAGCTCACCGATACCGTGCGCCGCAAGTCCTATTGCCTCATCCTCCTCGACGAAATCGAGAAGGCCCACCCGGAAGTGTTCAACCTCCTCCTGCAGATCTTCGACGAAGGCCGCCTGGCCGACGCGAAGGGCCGCAAGGTCGACTTCCGCAACACCATCATCATCATGACCTCCAACGTTGGCTCCGACCTCATCAAGAAGGACTCCGGCCTGGGCTTTGCCACCAGCACCGAGGACGTCAAGACCTTCGAGGACCGCTACCAGCGGATGAAGGACAAGGTCCTTACCGAGCTCAAGAACGTCTTCAAGCCGGAGTTCCTGAACCGCATCGATAGCACCGTCGTGTTCCGCTCGCTCTCGCGGGAGGATATCCGCCGGATCGTCGACAACGAGCTGCGCAAGGTGGAAAAGACCCTCCTCCAGAAGGGCATCCGCCTCGAAGTCACCGATGCCGGCAAGGATTGGCTGGGCGACAAAGGCTACGACCCCGTCTTTGGGGCACGCCCGCTGCGCCGCGTCATCCAGGACAGCATCGAGGACAAGCTCAGCGAGATGCTGCTTTCAGGGGAGTTTGGCCAGGGCGACCTCGTGAAGGTCGATACCGGCGAAGACGGCCTGAAGATCGAGCCCGTGCGCGAACCCGCCCCGGTGGGGTAGGTCCGGGCGCGTACCACCCGCTCTGCACAAGTCCGCTTCCGCCGCTTTCCTGGTCTCAAGGGGAGCGGCGGATTTGGTTTGGTCTCTCCCCCACTCCACCCCGGGCCGGGCCCGGCCGCCGCGCGCACATCTGCTGGCATCGTGGCCGCCAGGATGACCGCGATCATAATCAGGCCGTCGGCCTCCTGTAATGTGCGCGGTGTGACCTGCTCCCGTGGCGGCGAGCCGCCCGGCTCACGACCAGGAACGGGCACGGCTCCAAACGAGGTGCGCGATGCCGAAGCTCAAGGCTCTCGAACAGGTGGCAATGTGGAGGGAACGCTACCCGGCCCCATGCCAGGCCGCCTGCCCGGTCCATACGGATGTCCGCTCGTACGTCACGCTCACTGCCCAGCGAAAATTCGACGATGCATACCTGGCGGCGCGCGGTCCCAATCCCCTCCCGGCTATCTGCGGCCGGGCCTGCAGCGCCCCCTGCGAGGATGTCTGCACGCGGCGGGAATTCGACCGGCCACTGCCGATCAGACGCCTGAAGCGCTTCTTGAGCGACCGCTACCACGTACCTCCGTCGCTGATGCCAGCGGTCCAATCTACCGGCTGCACCATCTGCGTGGTCGGGGCCGGCCCAACGGGCCTCGCGGCCGCTCACGATTTGGCGCTGCTTGGCCACAGCGTCACGGTCTTCGAGGCTGCCCCGGAACCCGGGGGAATGGCCATCCTGGGCGTACCTCGCTTCCGCCTGGCCCACGAAGCCATCCGCGCCGACGTCCGCGATATCGAGGCGCTTGGTGTGGTCATCCGGAACGGTATCCGCGTCGGGCGCGACATCTCCCTCGAGGCGCTCCGTAAGGACCACGATGTCGTGCTGGTTGCGGCCGGGGCCATGCGCCCGAACCTCCTGGAGGTCCCGTCCGTCGACCTGCCCGGTGTTGTCCAGGCACTCGCGTTCCTGGAAGTGGCGAACCTGGGCGGCCGTCCCGCCTGTGGTGAACGGGTGGCCGTCATCGGGGGCGGCTACACCGCCATGGACGCCGCGCGCACAGCGCTGCGCCTCGGTGCCGAAGTAACCATCTTCTACCGGCGCACGCGGAGTGAGTCGGAGGTCCATGACGACGAACTGGAAGAGACCCTTCACGAGGGTGTTCGTATCGAGTACCTCGTATCCCCCGTCCGCGTCGTCGACGACGGCCATGGTCGCGCCGGCGGAGTGGAATTCATTCGCAACGCCCTCGGAGAACCGGATTCGTCGGGCCGGCCGCGGCCGGTCCCCGTACCCGGAAGCGAGTTCGTCCACCCCTGTGACATGGTGATCCTCGCACTCGGCCAGTCGCCTGACGCTCAGGCGCTCGACCCTGAACTCGCGGATGTCCTTCGAAACGTCGACCGCGCCACGCTCATGACCCCGATCCCCGGTACCTTCGCGGCGGGGGACTTCGTCACCGGGCCGAGCACGATCATCGAGGCGATAGCTGACGGAAGGACGGCCGCGACGGCGATTCACAGGTACCTCGCCGAATCGCGGTCGCCCATCCATCCATGGCCGGAAGCCCCCGAAGCATGGCCTATCGCCCCGGTCGCCATCCCGCCACCCGGGACCTCGATGTATCGCGAGGCCGCCGGCCCGCAGGGTGAGCTTTCTCTCGTCGCCGAGGTGGAGGACCCGCCCGAGGTTGCCTGGGCCGTTAGCGATAGCCTTCGCTGCCTTTACTGCGGTCTCGTACCGCACGTCATCTTCGACCACTGCACAGCTTGCCAGGAGTGCACGCTTGTCTGTCCCGCCGAATGCATCGACCGCGTTGCACTGAACCCGGACAACACAACCCGTCCCATCCAGGGGCCCAACGATATCGTCGTCTACGAAATCTCCGGCGAAGAGTGCATCCGCTGCGGACGCTGTTTCGGCGCATGCCCGACAGGCGCGATCGTCGTCGAGGGGTTTAGCTGGCAGCGGCCGTAACTCCGGGGGAACCGCGGGCAGCGCGCCAAATCGCCGGGGCACCGGTGAAGTTCTACTAGACAAAATGCCCGGGACGCGGCATCCTCTGAGCGTCTGAACGCTAAGTGAGCCCCCGCAGGTACGCTCCACTGTGGGTAGGGGGCCTGTTTCCGTCGTTGCCGCCGCCATTGACGCCGTGGCATCCTTGTGGGTACGCTACTAGACGGCTCGCTATGCCCATCGTTTCCCCAAGCATTGTTGGCCCACGGCAGATCGCTTCTCTGCGCCATTCGCCCCATTAGTCCTGAAGGAGTTGCCACAGGATGACCACTACGCGTGACGTGGTGCGAGGGGGGGCCTTTACCCCTCTCGAAGTCAAGACCTACGGACAGATCCCCAACGTCCTCGACCTTCCAAACCTCATCAAGATCCAGATCGACGCTTTCGAATGGTTCAAGAAGGAAGGTCTCCGGGAACTCCTCAACGAGATATCCCCCATCCAGGACTTTACCGGCTCGAAGATGGACCTCATCTTCGGCGATTACGAGTTCCGCGAGCCCAAACACCCGATGGACGAATGCCGCGAACGCGACGTCACCTACGCCGCGCCCCTCTTCGTTGATGTCGAACTCCGCATCAAGGAATCCGGCGAAATCAAGGAACAGCGCCTCTTCTTCGGCGACTTCCCCCTCATGACCGACCGCGGCACGTTCATCATCAACGGCGCCGAGCGCGTTGTGGTGAGCCAGCTCGTCCGGTCGCCCGGTGTCTACTACACCATCGAAACCGACGCGGCCACCGGCAAGCGCCTCTGCCACGCCAAGCTCATCCCCAATCGTGGCGCATGGCTCGAATTTGAGACCTCGAACCGCGACGTCCTCTATGTGAAGGTCGACCGCAAACGGAAGATCCCCGTCACCACCCTCATCCGCGCCATCGATGTCCCCGGCCTCTTGCCCGGTGACCGCGATAACCCCCGTTTCGCCAAGTACTGGGCCGCCTTTGATGCGGGCGAAGACCGCGCCCGCGACGCCGCCGCGCGCGAGCTCGAAACCGAACTCGGCACCGACGAACGCCTCATCGCCATGTTCGAAGCGGTCGATACCAGCGACATCCACCAGTTCCTCCCCACGACCATCGCCAAGGAACCCCGTGAGCCCCTGGTGAAGGACAAGCACGACGCGCTTCTCGAGTTCTACCGCAAGATCCGCCCGGGCGACCCGCCGACCCACGACAACGCGCGCAATCTGCTCAAGACGCTCTTCTTCGAACCGCGCCGGTACGACCTGGGCCGCGTCGGGCGCCACAAGCTCAATACCCGCCTCGAACTGGACGACCCGACCCAGCAGCGCTGGCTCCGCCCGTACGACCTGGTCAGCATCGTCCGCGAGCAGGTCAACATCAACAACGGCCGCGGCCATTCCGACGACATCGACCACCTCGGCAACCGCCGTGTGCGGGCCGTCGGCGAGCTCATTCAGCAGCAGTTCCGCGTCGGCCTCCTCCGCATGGAGCGCGTCGTCCGCGAACGCATGACCATCACCGACCCGGAAGAGGCCACGCCCAGCGCCCTCATCAACATCCGGCCCGTCGTCGCGGCCATGAAGGAGTTCTTCGGCGGCAGCCAGCTCTCCCAGTTCATGGACCAGACCAACCCGCTCTCCGAGCTCAACCACAAACGCCGCCTCAGCGCCCTTGGCCCCGGCGGCCTCTCGCGTGACCGCGCCGGCTTCGACGTGCGCGACGTGCACCACAGCCACTACGGCCGCATCTGCCCGATCGAGACGCCGGAAGGGCCAAACATCGGCCTGATCGGCTCGCTCGCCACCTACGCACGCCTCAACGAGTTCGGCTTCATTGAGACGCCCTACCGCCGCGTCGTCCGCGAGATGGTCTCCGACGACCCCAACCTCGTCGGCCGGTTCCTCCGCGAGGATGCCCTCGACGACAAGGGGAAGGTCATCGCCACGGCCGGCGACCGGATCGATGAGGCACTTGCCAGGAAGCTCGCCGCCGCCGGCCGCACGGTCGTCATTCGCCCCTGGGTAACCAGCGACATCGTGTACCTGACCGCGGACCAGGAAGATAAGTGGAAGGTTGGCCAGGCCAACACCCTCCTTGACGAGGACAATCACTTCGTCAGCGAGCGCGTCGAGATTCGAATCTACGAGAAGTTCCAGACCGTCCACCCGGACGAGGTCGACTTCATCGACGTTTCGCCAAAGCAGATGGTCTCCGTGGCAACCGCGCTCATCCCCTTCCTCGAACACGACGACGCCAACCGCGCCCTCATGGGCTCGAACATGCAGCGCCAGGCCGTGCCCCTCGTCCGGCCCGAGGTGCCGCTGGTCGGCACCGGAATGGAACGTCGCACCGCCGTCGATAGCGGCCACGTGAAGACGGCCGCCGGCCCCGGCGAAGTCATCGAAGCCAGCGGCAACCGCATCGTTATCCGCTACGACGACCCGGACCTCGGCCAGGTTACCTATCCCCTGACCAAGTTCACCCGGTCAAACCAGGGGACCTGCCTGAACCATCGGCCCATCGTCGTCCGCGGCGAACGTGTCGCGAAGGACCAGCCGATTGCCGACAGCTCCAGCACCCAGGGTGGCGACCTCGCCCTCGGTCAGAACGTCCTCGTCGCGTTCATGAGCTGGGAAGGCTACAACTTCGAAGATGCGATCATCATCTCGCAGAACCTGATCCGCGAGGACAAGTTCACCTCGATCCACATCGAAAAGCACGAGGTCGAGGCGCGCCAGACCAAGCTCGGCGACGAGGAAATCACCCGCGACATCCCTAACGTCGGCGAGGAGAGCCTCAGCCAGCTCGACGAGGATGGCATCATCCGCATCGGCGCCGAAGTCCGCGAGGGCGACATCCTCGTCGGCAAGATCACGCCCAAGGGCGAGACCGAGTTGACCGCCGAGGAGAAGCTCCTGCGCGCCATCTTCGGCGAGAAGGCCCGCGAAGTGAAGGACACCAGCCTGCGGGTCCCCCACGGCGAAAAGGGCAAGGTTATCGAAGTCAAGGTCTTCGACCGGAACAACCACGAAGGCCTTCCCGCCGGCGTGAACAAGCTCGTCCGCGTGGGCATCGCCCAGCGCCGCAAGCTCTCCGAAGGCGACAAAATGGCTGGCCGGCACGGCAACAAGGGCGTGATCAGCCGCATCCTCCCGCGGGAGGATATGCCCTACCTCGAGGATGGCACGCCCATCGACATCATCCTCAACCCCATCGGCGTCCCGAGCCGCATGAACATCGGCCAGGTCCTCGAAACCCACCTCGGCTGGGCGGCCAACGTCCTTGGCTTCCGCGCCATCACCCCCGTTTTCGATGGCGCCCGCGACCACGAGATCGACGACGCCCTCGCCCGCGCCTGGATGGCTCAGGAGTCCGGTGCCGTGTACTACGTCGACCCCCGCGACCGCGGTTTCGATGTCGAAACGTGCGCGACATGGCTTCGCGAAAAGGGTTACGACCCCGCTCCCATCCTCACCGCACCCGAGGACGGGGCGGCCAGCCGCGCCTGCCTTGAAATCTGGCTCAACGAAAAGCGCGTCGCCGATGGGCAGTCCGTGCTCCCGAAGGGTAAGCACTCCCGCGAAGACCTCGAGGCCATGGCCCAGGCGGTCTACCGCGAGACGAACGTCCCGCCGCCACTCTTCGGCAAGATGAAGCTGTGTGATGGCCGGACCGGCGAACCGTTCGACCAGCCGCTCACCGTCGGCTACATCTACATGCTCAAGCTCATCCACCTGGTGGAGGACAAGATCCACGCTCGCAGCACTGGCCCCTACAGCCTCATCACCCAGCAGCCGCTGGGTGGCAAGGCCCAGTTCGGCGGCCAGCGCTTCGGCGAAATGGAAGTCTGGGCCC
>JAHDWR010000189.1 GCA_023382755.1 Dehalococcoidia bacterium | reverse complement strand
GGGGCTGGTGGCGATAAACGATGCGGTTGCGACCGGGAACCTGGCCTCGATGCTGACGGCGATACAGGCGCTGGGCGAGGCCAACATCCACATCATGGCGGCCCAACAGCAGTACCCGAGCATCGACGCGGTGTGCCAGCAGTAACGCGGACCGCCGTGCGGTTGCGGAGCGGCGGAAACGAAGAGCAGCTCTTCAACTCGCACGCACCATAGGCTCGAGGCGACATCATGGACACGTTTTGCACGAAGTGCGGAACCGAAGGGACACCGGAAGACATCTTCTGCCGCCACTGCGGGCATAAGCTGAGCACCCCGGCGGCGCAGGCCCTTTCGACGGTCGCCTGTCCAGCCTGCGGGTCGGCCAACCTGTTCGGTGCCCGGTTCTGCGATGAGTGCGGGAGCCCAATCCCGGAGAGCGCTCCGGAGGGTGGGCGCAAGCCGGCCGTCGTGGGCGCAGCCTTTGCGACCGCGGCGGCGGCGGCGGGTCTCGCGGCTTCGTCGGGCGGGGCCGCGGGCGGTGCCGTAGCAGGGGCCGGCGCCCAGCTCACAGGGGCTTCCGGGATGGGCGCGGCCGGGCCCGCGGGTGGTGCCGCCGGTATGGGTGCGGGGGGACCTGCGGGCCTGGCCGCGGGAGCTGGCACGGCGGGGAGGGCGGGATTGGCCAGGGGTGCGGGGGCAGCTGGGAGTGTTAGCGGCATGAGTGGTGCGGGCGCAGGGGGCGCTGTCACGGGGATGGGTGGCGCAACAGCGGCGGGAGGCCTGTTTGGCATGGGCGCGATGAAGATCGCCCTCATAGGGGGCGGGATCGCCGGGGCGATCGTGGCCGGCGGGGTCACCACGGCGCTGCTCCTGGACGGTGGCGGTGGCGGCCCGCCGGGCGGCGGGGTGGAGGAAACGCCGACGCCGCTGAGTTCGCCGACAGCGCCGCTGGATACAAGCGCGACGGCAACGCCACCCAGCACACCGTCGCCTTCACCAACCGGGACGGCATCGCCAGGGGCCACGCCCGCCACGCCATCTCCGACGGCTACGCCGTCGCAGCGATCGGCGACGGCAACGGCTGCGCCCACGACCGCTGCGACCGCGACCGCCACTGCGACCGCGACGGCAACGCACACACCTTCACCAACGGCCACGCGCACGCCAACACCAACGCCGACGGCGACGCCGACCGCAACGAGGACACCGACACCAACGCCAACACCCGGGCCGGTGACGCCCGTCTTTGGGCGTGTGTTGGAGCAGGTGGCACCCGACGGCACGCTCTTCCAGTTCTGCCCGGGGTGCATCATCCGCCTGTCCGGTAGCAGCGGGACGTTCCAGGCGACGGGCGGGACGAATGGGGCGTTCGGTATTCAGGGGGTGCCGGCCGGGACGTACAAGCTGGAGCGTGTGTGCGGATTGACCACGATCGGAGCGATGGCGCCGTGGAACGCGAAGCTGGGCTATGCGGCGGTCACGATTCCATCCAACACCTTCGACGTGCTGGTGCCGAAGTGCCCGTGAGCGGGCGGAGCTAGAAGTCGATGCCGATGGGTTCGAGGATGTGGTCCTGTGTCCAGCCCCAGGGTTTGGCCTCGGCGAAGTGGAGGAGGTACTCCTGCGCCATCTTCGGCACCAGGAGGGCGAGCATGGGGATGGCGACGGTGCGGGCATCGTGGGGGACGGCGCGGGGGAACCATTTCATCACCACCGCAACGTAGAGCCACCAGTTTTCGAACATGTTGGGGAAGATGAAGAGGAAGATCCGGGCCTCGCTCACTTCGAAGAGCGCAACGCCGATGAGCCGGTAGGCGAAGAGGGCCACAGCGGGGAGGCGCGTCCAGGCGTTGCGCCAGCCAAGCGCGACCAGCAGCTCGAGCGTGAGGTAGTAGCTATCGAGCACTTTGTCGAGCTCGGCGTAGTGATCGCCGAAGCCGCCCATGTCGAGCGCGTCGGTGATGATCACGTCGGCGCCGTCGAGGAGCATGGCCACGATGCCGCCCGCGACCCAGAAGCGGAGGATGAGGAGTGGGACGAACAGGCGGAGCCCGATGACCACCGTCTCGCCGGTGGACATGTTCATCGTCCCGGTGGCGTCCAGGAGGAGGAGGGTTGCGAAGACGGCCGCCGCTGCCGCAGCCAGAACGGCGGCAAAACGGAGGTTGAAGCCGTCCAGGGGCGGGACATGAAAGCTGTACATGGCGGTGTCCGTCCTCTCCGGGGTGCGCCCGGGGTGCGGGACAATTCTTCACGAAATGGCGGGCAGGAGCACCAAGACAGGGCCGGATGGCGGTTCCGCCAAAGCAGACAGGCGCCAATACTGTCCCTCATCCCATGGACATTCTGACGATCACCCTCTTCGTCGCGGGCGGAGTGCTGCTCGCTGTTGGCGCGGAAGCCCTCGTACGCGGGGCCGCACGGATCGCCGTATCGGCGGGCATTTCGCCGCTGGTGGTCGGGCTCACGGTGGTCGCGTTTGGGACGGGCGCCCCGGAGCTTGCCGTCAGCTTTGGCTCTGCCCTAACGGGCGATGCCGATATTGCGGTCGGGAACGTGGTCGGCAGCAACATCATGAACGTGTTCTTCATCCTGGGGGTCTCAGCCCTGGTTGCGCCCCTGGTGGTGGCGCAGCAGCTGATCCGGCTCGATGTGCCGTTGATGATCGGGGCGAGCCTGCTGCTCCTGGCCTTCGCCGCAAGCGGGACAGTCAGCACAATCGAAGGCGGCGGGCTCGTGCTAGGTATCGTGGTCTACACGGTGTGGGCTATCCGCAAGAGCCGCCGGGAGAGCCGGGAGGTGGCGGCGGAATACGATTCCGAGTTCGAGTACGGCCGCAGCCGGGGCGGCATGCTGTTCGATGTCGTGCTCGTGATTGTTGGGATCGGGCTACTGCTGCTGGGTTCGAAGTGGTTCGTCGATGGGGCGACCGAATTCGCGGAACTGCTCGGCGTCAGCGAACTCGTGATTGGCCTGACCATCGTCGCAGCCGGCACCTCGATGCCCGAGGTCGCGACCTCGGTGCTCGCGAGCATCCGGGGAGAGCGGGACATCGCGGTCGGCAACGTGGTGGGGAGCAACCTGTTCAACATCCTGGGTGTGCTGGGGCTGACCGCGCTGGCGGCGGACGGCGGAGTCGCGGTGGCTGATGCCGCTTTGCGGTTCGACATGCCGGTGATGGTCGCGGCGGCGGTGCTGTGCCTGCCGATCTTCGTTGGGGGGCGGATCAACCGCTGGGAGGGCGGGCTGTTCCTCGCATACTACGTCGCCTACACGGTCTACCTGCTACTCGATGCCTCGGGGCACGACGCGCTCGGGGCATACAGCGCCATCATGCTCGGGTTCGTGGTGCCGGGGACCGTGATCACACTGGCGATCGTGATGGTCCGGACGCTCCGCGGGGGCAAGCCAGCGCCGGCCTGAGCGGCAGTCAGCGTTCCATGATGACCTGTCCGGCCTGGAGCACGCGGTCGATGCGAATGAGGATGGCCGCGCCCTTGCGTTCGGGGTCGCGGTCGAGCTCGAAGGGGATGGTGCGGTCCATCACCTGCTGGCGCACCTCTCCGTCCGTGAGGACGGTGGCCTGGCCGAACATCTTCCAGGCGGTGCGTGTCTTCGCATTGCGGTAGAGCACGCAGGCGCCCGGGTTCTCCTGGAAGTTGCGGAAGGTGGTGCCGAGGGCGCGCTCCCAGAAGGCGACGTGGTCGGTATCGAAAACCATCGCGCTCCCCTTGAAGGCGATGTCGGGCAGGCCATCCTTGCCGGCGGAGGCGACGAGCACGGGGGCGCCGTCGGCAAGGGCTGTCTCGAAGGCAGCCTTCATTTCATCGGTCAGTGCGATCACGAGGTTATCTCCGGTGGTAATACGAGTGGTTGGTAGCTTACCAGATGTTGCCCTGGCGTGCGCGGCCTTCCGCCGTCGGCCACATGCGTGTGGAGCGATTGTACGCTGCACGGGCGCGCGGGTGAGTTGACGCGGTTGCGGTGCCGGGCAAGACTCAGGGACTCACCAGTTCTGGGAGCAGCCGGAGCGCCCGGCGCTCCTTCGCGAGGTTTCCCTGTGACCGAACCGACTCTCGAACAGCTGATCGATGTGCCCGCGCTGGAGCGATTCGTGAACGACCACGTGCCGGGCGGCCGCGGAATACTCGATGTGCAGAAGCACGTCGCGGGGTTTTCGAACGAGACGTTCTACGTTTCGCGCGGGGATGAGCACTGGGTGCTGCGGCGGCCGCCGCGAGGCCCGCTGCTCCCAACGGCGCACGACGTGGTGCGCGAATACCGGTACATCTCGGCGCTTTACGGCAAGGCACGCGTACCGCGGCCTGTCGCGGTTTGCGAAGACGCGGGCGTGATCGGGGCGCCGTTCTACCTGATGGAGCGCAAACTGGGCGTCGTCATCCGGGCGGAGATGCCGCCGGCGTACGACCGCCCGGCTGGCCGGGCGAAGGTCGCGGAAGAGATGATCGACGCGCTGGTGGAACTGCACGCGGTGGACTACGAGGCGGCAGGGATCGGCGGGAAGGGCGATACCTACCTCGAACGGCAGGTGGGGCGCTGGAGCAAGCAATGGGAGCTGACCCAGCCCCGGACGCGGCCGCTGCCGGGGCTGGACGCGGTGACCGAGTGGCTCCGGAAGCGCATCCCGGCGACCGACGCGGTGAGCATCGTGCACGGCGACTACAAGCTCGACAACGTGATGTATGCCAGCGATGAGCCGCGGCTGATCGCCATTTTCGACTGGGAGATGGCGACGATCGGCGACCCGCTGGCGGACCTGGGGTGGCTGCTTTCGAACTGGGGCAACCCCGGCGACCCGCCGAACACGCGGACGCTGAACGAGGGCCCGCGGGTGACCGAGCTGGAAGGGTTCCCAGGGGTGGATGAGATGGCCGCACTGTACGAGCGGAAGAGCGGCCGTTCGATGAAGCACTTCGCCTTCTACCATGTGCTGGCGGTGTACAAGCTGGCGATCATCCTCGAGGGGCTGTACATGCACTACCTCGAAAAGACGGCTTCGAACCCGGCCAGCGCCGAGTTCGAGTGGTACGTCCCGGTACTGGTCGACCGGATGCACCGGCTGATGGGGGAATAGGCAGATGCGGAAGCGCCTGGCGCTCTCGGTCCCCTTCGAGGGATTCACCCTTGCTGAACACGCGGAACTGGCGCGCGAGGCGGAACGGCTCGGGTACACGGACGCATGGTCGCTGGAGGTGGACGGCACGGACTGCTTCACGCCGCTCGCGGTTGTGGGGAGCGCAACACAGATGCGGCTCGGGACGGCGATCGCGAACGTGTACACGCGCGGCCCCGCGACGCTGGCCCAGTCCGCGGCGAGCATCGCGGAAGTGGCGCCGGGGCGGTTCAACCTGGGCGTCGGGGCCGGGTCCCAGCCCATCGTGGAGATGTGGAACAGCGGCAGCTTCAGCAAGCCGGCGACGCGTGTGCGGGAGATGGTCCAGTTCCTGCGGCAGGCGCTGGCGGGCGAGCGGGTGGTGTTCTACGGCCAGACGTTCCATGTGGATGGCTTCCGGCTCTCGCGGGCCATCGAACAACCGATCCCGATCCACGTCGCCGCGCTGCGCGAAGGGATGCTTCGGGTGGCGGGTGAAGTGGGGGACGGAGCGATCATCAACTGGCTTTCGGCCGCGGACTGCCGGAAGTCCGTCGCGGTAGTCCGGGAAGCGGCGAGCACTGCCGGGCGCGACCCGGAGCAGATCGAGATCACGGCCCGGCTGATGGTGAACATCGACCCGCCGGGGCCGGACGGGGACATCGGGCGGCGTCGGCTCATCAACGCCTACCTGAACGTGCCGGTGTACCGGTCGTTCCACGAGTGGCTGGGCCGGAGCGAGGCGCTCCGCGGCATGTGGGACGCCTGGGAAGGCGGCGACCGCAAGGGGGCGGTGGCCGCGATCCCGGACCAGGTGGTCGACGACCTCGTGGTGCACGGCACCGCCGAGGAACGGAACGCGCATGTCCGGCGTTACCTGGAGGCCGGGGTAGACACGGCGTTCCTGAACTGGTTCAGCGTGAACCCGGACCCGGCCATCAGGCGGGAGCTGACGCTGAAGGCGATGCGCGAGATGGCGCCCTCGGCCGTGGGCTAAGGGGTCCGTCCGGTCAGGGGAGGCGGTTCACCGGGCGCAGGAAGAGGACGGCGAAGAGGCCGATCGTGGCGGCGATGACCGCGCTGGAAACGAGCGTGACCTGCGGGCCCCAGAGGCTCGCCTGGATACCGGCCTGCGCGTAGCCGATCGGGATACTGGCGCTGAACGAGAGCCCGTACATGCTCATGACGCGGCCCATCATCTGGCGGTCGGTGTTCTCCTGGAGGAGGGCGACGGCGAAGTTGATGAAGATGGCGGGCCCGACGATGCCGGAGAGGAAGGCGAGGGTCATGGAGAGGGGCAGGGACGAACTGAGACCGTAGAGTGCCCAGAGGCTCCCGCCGAACAGCACCGAGCCGGAGAGCAGGAGCCCGCGGCGGCGTGTGCGGAACATGCTCATGAGCAGCGAGCCGAAGACGATCCCGCCGCCGAGGGACCCCCAGAGCAGGCCGACGTACTTGTCCGACGCTTCGAACACATCCTCCACCATGAGCACGACGGTGACGGCGAAGGGGCCCATGAGGAAGACGCCCGGGACAGTGCCGAGGGCAAGAATGCCAAGGAGCGAGTTGTTCTTTCGCACGTAGCGGATGCCTTCGGCCAGGTCGTGGCGGACGCTCCTGCCGGTGGGTACGGGCACATCGGTGGCTATCCGGCCGAACAGGATCGCGCCGAGCGCGAGCATCGCCACCTCGGCGGCGAAGGCAACCGTGAGGCCCCATCCATCGGCGAGCAGTCCACCGATGCTGGGCCCACCAAACTGGAGGGTCGCCATGAACGCCATGGTGCCCCAGATGGCGCCGTTCTGGATCTGGGAGACGTGGAGGATCTGGGGCATCATGCTCTGGCGGGCGGGGTTCGTGA
>JAHDWR010000188.1 GCA_023382755.1 Dehalococcoidia bacterium | reverse complement strand
TGTTTGTGGGGCTGATGGGCGCGAACTTCGTGTTACCGTTCATCCCCTTCTACATCCAGGAACTCGGAGTCACTGACAAGTCGGAAGTGGCGTTCTACACGGGACTGACGGCGAGCGCGACGGGGCTTTCGCTGACACTTACGGCGCCGATCTGGGGGTCTTTGGCCGACCGGTTCGGGCGGAAGCCGATGTTCCTGCGAGCGTTGATCGGGGCGGGGATCCTGATAGGTGTGATGGGGATCGCGCAGGCGGTCTGGCAGCTTGTGCTGTTGCGGTTCTTGATGGGGGCGTTCGCGGGGACGATGGGGGCGGCAGCGGCCCTGGTGGCGGCGGGCACCCCGCGGGATGCTGCAGACCGGGCAGTTCACCGCGAACATGCTCGGGCCAGTCATTGGGGGGCTGGTGGCGGCAAGCCTGGGGATCCGGGAGTCGTTCATCTTCTGCGCCGGCCTGTACGTGATCGCTGCTGTGCTGGTGTACATCTTCGTGCGGGAAGGTGAGCCGGATGACGAAGAGGGCATGGAGGACGGTGCCCCGGCAGCACGCCACGGCAGCGGGGGGCTCGTAGAGAACCTCAAGCTCGTGGTGAAGGAGCGGCAGGTGATCCTGATGCTCCTCCTCTTATTCGTGCTGTGGCTGAGCACCACCTTCGTGCGGCCGGTGATGCCGCTCAGCATCGATGACTTCGCCGAATCGAGCGCGAACGGGGCGGACCGGGTGCACTTCGAGCTCTTCGGGTGGGAGTCGGACCTGAAGGAAGAGGCGGCCACCGGGTTCGTGTTCAGCGTGATTGGGCTGACCAGCACGATCGCCGCGTTCTCTCTGGCGCCCCTGGGGGAGCGGTTGGGGTACCGGAACGTGGTTGCGGGGGCGGCGCTGGTCACGGGGTTGCTCTATCCGACGGTGGCACTGGCGGACAGCCTGCCGGCGTTCATGGTGCTGCTGGGCGCCGTGGGTATCTTCCAGGGGGCGATGGTGCCGGGGACGAACGCGCTCATCGCCGCGAGCGCGCCGGAGGGCAAGCAGGGGAGCGCGTTCGGGCTGGCGGCGAGCATGCAATCGATGGCGTTGTTGCTAGGCCCGCTGGGGGGAGGGCTCACGAGCGGTTTCGCGGGCATCGGGGCGGTCTATGTGACCATCGGCGTGATCCTGGTTGGGGCGGCCATCGCGGCGGCGCTGCTCATCCGCGAACCAAAGGGGTTCGGGGCGGCGAAGCGGGCCGAGGGCGTGCGGTAGGGCAGGGCCCCGCTGGCGCCGGTCCCGGGGGAGTGGGCTACAATCGCGCGCAGTTTGCAGAGCAAGGACGACCGATGTCTGAAACCGTGCTGTTCACCACCGAGGGCGCCGTGGGCGTCATCACGCTCAACCGGCCCGAATCGCTGAACGCGATGAACCCGGAGATGCTGGATACGATGTTCCGCGTGGCGGACAAGGCGGCTTCGGACCCGGCGATTCGCTGCCTCGTGATCACCGGCGCGGGCCGGGGCTTTTCGGCGGGCGGCGATGTGAAGGCGATGGCCTCGGGCAATCGCGGAGATGGCGGCGGTTCGGTGTTGACCGGCGCCGAGGCGCTGCGGCAGCAGGAGGAGATCTCGCGCCTGCTGTTTGAGATGCCCAAGCCGACGGTGGCGGCGGTCAACGGCGTAGCGGCGGGAGCAGGGCTGAGCGTGGCCCTGGCGGCGGACCTCCGGGTCGCGAGCGACCAGGCGCGGTTTACCACGGCCTTCGCGAAGGTGGGCTTCAGCGGGGACTTCGGGGGCACGTGGCTGCTGCAGCGGCTCGTGGGGCCGATGAAGGCAAAAGAGCTGTACTTCATGTCGGACGTGTTCGACGCGCAGCGGGCGCTGGAACTCGGGCTGGTGACGAAGGTGGTCGCGCACGATTCGCTGATGGACGAGACGATGGCGCTTGCGCGGCGGCTGGCTTCGGGGCCGACGCTGGCGTACGGGCGGATCAAGGACAACTTCGTGTTCGGGGCGACGAACAGCTTCGCCGACACGCTGACGCGCGAGGCGGAGAACATGATCGCGAGCGGCCGCACGCAGGACCACCTGAACGCGGCTCGGGCGTTCGTGGAAAAACGGGAGCCGGCATTCGAGGGACGGTAAGCATCGAACCGCCAGGACACGGAGAGCACGGAGCGCGCCAAGCGTTTCACAGGAGGCGCGGAGGTGCGGAGGTTCCTGGGAGGATGCTCGGGCAGAGCGCGGGACTGGTTGGGGTGAATGCCGTCTCCTTTGAACCTCAGCGCCCCAGCGCCTCAGTGTTCATCCCGTTAGACTGACGTGAATGACCGCCCCAGCTCCTCGAAGGCACACTCCACCGGCTGCGCGAGTGCTCCCGGAGCGCTGGTTCTACGGCTGGTACGTCGCCATCGCCTGCGCGGGCCTGATGTTCGTGGGCGTGGGCGTGGGGTACTACGGGCTCCCGATCTTCCTAAAACCGTTGCGGGACGCGCACGGGTGGTCGACGACGCAG
The DNA here is from genome assembly GCA_023382755.1 of Dehalococcoidia bacterium. Taxonomy (GTDB): domain Bacteria; phylum Chloroflexota; class Dehalococcoidia; order Tepidiformales; family Tepidiformaceae; genus Amarobacter. Next base: position 4,476 of record JAHDWR010000188.1, on the reverse strand, counting down.
GTGAGCTGGGCGCCGACGATCTACTTCTGCGTTTCGGGGCTGACCTCGGCCCTGGTGGGGCCGTATGTGGACCGGAAAGGGCCCACCACATTGATGGTGGTGGGCACGCTCATCAACGGCGTGAGCGCGGCGTTCATCGGGCTGGTGAACGAGCTGTGGCAGCTGTACGCGGTGTACTTCGTGTTCGCGGTGGCCTTCGGGATGTCGAGCTCGATCGCGGTGAACGCGATCATGACGCGGTGGTTCGTGCGGAAGCGGGCGCTGGCGATGAGCATTTCGTCCACGGGCGTCTCCCTGGGTGGGGTGGTGCTGGCGCCGGTGGCGAGCAAGCTGATCGACATCGGCGGGCTGGAGCTGGCGACGCCGGTGCTAGGGGCGCTGGTCATCGTGGTAGCGTTGCCGGTAATCTTCGGGGTGATCGTGTTCGAGCCGCGCGAGATGGGGCTGGAGCCCGATGGCGGCCCTGGAGACGCACCAGCGTCCGACGCATCGCGCCAGGCGATGGCAGTCCAGTACCGGACGTGGACGCGGTCCGAAGCGATGCGGACAGTGGGGTTCTGGGGCATTTTCGTCGCCTTCCTGCTGGTGCTGGTGGCCCAGACCGGGTACGTGGTGCACCAGGTGTCATTCCTGGAGGACCGGCTCGGTTCGCGGAGCGCGGCGGCATTTACCCTGAGCGTGACGGCGCTGGGGAGCATCATCGCGCGGCTGGCGGTGGGGATGTTCGCGGACGGGGTGGACCGGCGCCTGCTGACAGTGATCCTGTTCGTGGTGCAGGGGTCTTGCATCCTGCTGATCATCAACACCGAGAGCGTGCCCGCGACGTGGGCGCTGACGCTGATCTTCGGGCTGACCATCGGCAACGTCTACATGATGCAATCGCTGCTGGTGGGCGAGATCTTCGGGATGGTTTCGTTCGGGACGGTGTTCGGGCTGATCAGCCTTGCCGGGCAGGTGGGGAGCGGCCTGGGGCCGATCGGGGTAGGGGTCATCCACGATGCGACGGACGGCTACACGGTCCCGTTCACGATCACGGCGATACTGACCTATTCGGCAGCGCTAGCAGTGCTGTTCGCGCGCCCGGCGAGGGAGCCAGCAATGGCAACCGACGAGACAGCGGAGGACCTCGTCGCGGCGGGCGGGAAGTAGCGCTCAGCCTTCGAGCATGGCGCGTTCGGCCTGGCGCGACTCACTGATCACTGCCTCGAACAAGCGCTGGATGGCTTCGCCATCGAGAGGGCCCTCGTTATCGGCGACCATGCGGGCGATGATCGCCGCCTCGCGCTCGGGAACTTCGATCGGGAGGCCGGCGCGGCGCTTGAGCAGGCCGATTTCGATGGCGTAGCGGGCGCGGCGATTGAAGAGCTGCAAGAGGTCTTCATCAACCTTGTCGATTTCGCCGCGCCAGTGTTCGATGCTCACACGATCAGGTTAGGACAATCAGGCTTTCGAGTCCCCGGAAGACGGGGACCTTCTTCCAGCGCAGCTTCTGTTCGGCGAGGCGGAGGTTGGGGAACCGCGTGATCAGCGTCCGCACGCCGATCTGGGCTTCGAGGCGGGCGAGGGGAGCGCCGAGGCAGTAGCGGCGGCCGCCGCCGAAGGCCAGGTGATCGATGTCCTCGCGGGTGACATCGAACTTGTGGGGGTCCTTGTGGAGGCGGGGGTCGTAGTTGGCGGCGCCGAGTGCGACGGTGATCGACTGGCCCGCGTGCATGGGGCAGCCGGCGATCTCGCGGTCGTCGACGGTGATGCGGCCAGAGAAGGTGACAGGCCCCTCGGTCCGGAGCATTTCCTCGACGGCGTTGGGGATGAGCGAGGGGTCATCGCGGAGGAGCTGGACCTGGTCCTGGTGCTGGAGGAGGTTCTTCATGCCGTTGCCGAGGAGGTCGGTGGTGGTCACGTTCCCGGCGGCAAGCAGGAGGCTGACCATGGAGCGGACTTCGTCGTCGTTGAAGAAGTCGCCCTCGTCCTCGGCGTGGATGAGCGCGGTGATGAGGTCGTCGCGGGGTTCGGCGCGGCGTTCGGCGATGGCGCGGTTGAGGTAGGCCTCCATCTGCTCGCCGGCGACGAGGGCTTTCTGCTTCGTCTCCTCCGAGGCGAAAGGATCGAACCCGGCGGCGACGCTGTCATCGGTCCAGCGCTTGAAGTCTGCCTGGTCGGCGGGGTCCACGCCGAGCATTTCGGCGATGACGATGGTGGGGTAGGGCTGGCAGAACGCGGTCATCAGGTCGAACGATGGCGGGTTGCCGATCTGGTCGATGAGTTCGTTGGCGATCTCCTCGATACGGGGGCGCATGCGCTCGATGGCGCGAGGCGTGAACGCCCTGGTGACGAGCGAGCGCAGGCGGGTATGGTCGGGGGGATCGAGGAAGAGCATCGACGGTTCGCGACCGGTCTCATCGAGCCGGCGCAGGCGCGCGTTGAACGAGTTTTCGGTGGCCTTGCGCGGGTCCACGGCGAGGTCGCGGTCGTTGAGGATGGCCTGGACATCTTCGAAGCGGCCAACGATGTGGCGGCCCATCTGTGGGTCGTGGACGATGCGGCCGGCCTCGCGGATCTGGTCGAGGAGGGTAAACGGATCGTCCTGATAGACAGGGTTGAGCGGGGTGAGTTCGAAGCCGAGGGGCAGGGGCACGCTGTCGCTATCAGTCATGGGGGCACTCCAATGACCAGGATGGCTGCAACCATAGCGAATCCGAACCAGATTCGAAAGGGGGTCAGCGCGCGCGTTTCGCGAGACAGAGTGTGATAACCAGGGGCCGTACCACGTAGCCCGCGAAGTGCTCGTCGATGAAGGCCGCGAGTTCTCCCAGGAAGGAGTCCCGCGGACCCGGCCCGAGCCGGGCCGTGTTGGAGTAGGAGCGGACGAGATCCAGGTATTCGGCGGTGGTGTAGCGCTGGTCCCAGTCGTAGCGGAAGAGGGATGGAGAGTCGAACAGGTCCGTCCCCGCGAGTTCCCGGACGATCGGCGGCACGAGATCGCGGGCTGGGAGCGCGGTTGGTGGCGCATCGGAGGGGAAGTAGCGGTCGTAAATGGGCTGGGAGGCGGCGAAGTAGCCACGGTCGACCGGGTCGGCGACCTGGTTGGTGTCGATCACGGCGAGGACGCCGCCGGTCTTGAGGAGCTCATGCGCCCGGGAAAGACGGTGGCGAGGGTCGACCCAGTGGAACGACGTAGCGGCAACGACGGCGTCGAAGGCAGCACGGGGGAGTGGCGCGGCCTCGAACGAGGACTCGAGGACAGCAAGGCTCAGCGTGGGGAACTTGTCGCGGAGATAGGCCGCCAGGTTGGGGCCGGGCTCACAGGCGGTGACAGTGGCGTCGCGGGCGAGGAGGGCGGCGGTGGCCTTCCCGGTGCCGGGACCGACTTCCGCGATGAAGGGCGCCGGCGGAAGCACCGCGAAGACCTCGTCCCAGAGGGGATCGGGGTAGGAGGGGCGGGCCCGGTCGTAGACCTCGGGGGACTCATCGAACCAGCTGGTCACCCGGAGATCATGGCGGATGAGGCAAGTGAGGCAAGTCCTTCGCCGGAAGGCGCGATAAACTCGATGCCATGACCCGGCTCGTCCTCTTCGATATCGACCTGACGCTCATCCAGACGGCGGGCGCCGGGCGGGCGGCGATGGAGACGGCTTTCGAGCGCCTCTACGGCGTGACGAGTGCCACGGCGGGCGTGAGCTTTGACGGCCGGACCGACTGGGCGATCTTCACCGAGGTGATCGAGCGGCATGGGGTGGCGGACGGATCGCTGGAAGCGGCGGTGAGCGAATTCGCGGAGGCCTACCTGGCGGAGTTCCCGCGGTTCCTCGCCCAAAAGGGCGGGCGGGTGCTGCCAGGGGTGCCGGAATTGCTCGATGCGCTCGATCGCGAGGTCTCCGGGTTCGGGCTGGCGACAGGCAACCTCCGGCGCGGAGCCGCCGCCAAGCTCGGGCACTTCGGCCTGTGGGGACGGTTCGCTGGTGGCGGTTTCGGCGACCGCCAGACAGTCCGGGCCGAGCTCGTGAAGGCGGGCATCGCCGAGCTGGCCGAAGAACTCCGGGTTGAGGCTGACCCCGCCAACACGATCGTCCTTGGCGATACCCCGCTGGATGTGGAGGCTGCCCACCGGGCAGGAGCGAAGGCGCTTGGCGTCGGCACGGGACGCTTCACCGCGGTTGAGCTGCTGGCGAATGGAGCAGAGTTCGCGGTGGATGACCTGAGCGACACGGCCAGGGTGCTGGATATCCTGCTCGGGTAGGCGAGGCGCGAGCATTCTGCGTTCGCGGGCCCGCTGTGGTTGCGCCACAGGGGGTTGACGCGCCTGTAGCTACCTAATAGCATTCGATAATTCGTATGGTAATTGAAAACACCAACGGCACACCCTCAACGCGGGGACGGCGGCACCATGGCTATCCCATGGTGCGGCAGGCCATCCTCGATGCCGCCCGCGAGATGATGCGGACCGACGGCGTCGGCGCGCTCAGCATCAACGAGGTC
>JAHDWR010000187.1 GCA_023382755.1 Dehalococcoidia bacterium | reverse complement strand
TCAAGCTCATGCTGATGCCGGCGATCATCCTCGGCGGCGGCCTCTCTGGCAGCGTGATGCGCTTTACCCGCTCCACCATGCTCGAAACGCTCCGCCAGGACTACATCCGCACCGCCTGGTCCAAGGGCCTCAAAGAGCGCGTCATCATCGTCCGCCACGCGATGCGCAACGCCCTCATACCGGTCGTCACCGTGGTCGGCCTCCAGCTTCCCGTCCTCGTCGGCGGCACCGTCATCATCGAGTCCGTCTACTCGATCCCCGGCATGGGCCGCTACTACATCGCCGCCATCGATTCGAAGGACTACCCGGTCATCCAGGGCATCAACATCATCGTTGCCCTCGTCGTCGTCTTCGCAAACCTCGGGGTAGACCTCCTCTACTCCGTCATCGACCCACGGATCAGGTACTCATAAATGGCCAGTGATGCAGCAGCAGTCCTCGAGGCCTATTCGCTCCGCCCCGAAGTCTCCTTCGGCGCCCGGCTCCGCCGCAGCGTCGTCAACTTCATCCGGCACAAGCCCCTCGGCACCTTTGGCGCGGTCATCGTCCTCACCCTGATCGCCATGGCCCTCGTGCCCCAGATTTTCACCACCATCGACCCCAACAAGAGCGCCCTCCTGGACCGCTTCCAGGGGCCTTCCGCCGAACACTGGTTCGGCACCGACCAGCAGGGGCGCGACCTCTACAGCCGCATCATCTACGGCACCCGCAACTCGATCATGATCGGCTTCGGCGTCGTCGCCATCAGCTCGTCCTTCGCGCTGATCCTGGGCGTCGTTTCCGGCTACTACGGCGGCCTCTTCGATACGCTCATCCAGCGCCTCGTCGATGTCGGTATCGCCCTCCCGGGCCTCATCTTCATCATCCTCGTCGTCACCAGCCTCCAGCAGATCCCCGTGAACATGCGCATCGTGCTGGCGGTTGGCACCCTCACTGCCCTGAGCTCCTCACGCGTCATCCGCGGCGCCTCGATCTCAGCCAAGCAGAACCAGTACGTCGAAGCCGCCCGCGTCATCGGCGCGAGCGACCTCCGGATCATCTTCCGGCATGTCACCCCGAACGTGTTCCCGATCCTCATCATCGGCGCGTCCATCCAGGTGGGTAGCGCCGTGCTGGTCGAATCGTCGCTCGCGTTCCTTGGCTATGGCGTGCAACCTCCCACCGCTTCGTGGGGCCGCATGCTGAACGAGGCTCGCGAAAAGCTCGTCCAGTTCCCCCACCTCGCCATCTTCCCCGGCCTGGTCATCTTCTTCACGGTGTACTCGTTCAACATGCTTGGTGATGCACTGCGAGACGTGCTGGACCCCCGCCTCCGCGGCTCCCGCTAGGCACCCGCCGGCCCGAAGTGCAATCCCCGGAAGCGCCCTCCTCGCGAGGGCGCTTCCGTTTCCTCCCCGGCCTCAGGCCACCTCTGCGGCCGCCGCGCGGAGCGGCGCCCGCTTCACCCGCATCACCGGCGAGACCGCCAGGATCCCTACCGAAACGAACATCAGGCCGCACGCCACGAAGAGCCCCGCGCGCAGCCCGACGGTCGCGCCGAGCAGGCCCGCCGCGGCCGTCCCCAGCAGCGCGAAGCCGAACTCCAGCAGGCGGAAGTTCGCGAACATCCTGCCCTGCACGCGCTCCGGAGTGACCGACTGCCGGAGGCTCACGTCGTGGATATCGAACATCGTCCAGAACGGGTCGGTCACCAGCTGGTTCGCAACCAGGAAGCTCACGCCCAGCCACCCGGCGTCGGTGCAGAGCGGCATGAAGAGCGTGCCGCCCGCCCGCAAAAGCGCCGACACCACCAGCGTCGGCCCCACGCCGCCGAACAGCAGGGCCCCGCGGTTCGCAACCCACGCCCCGGCCAGCGACGTCACGCCGCCGATCGCGAAGATCATCCCCAGGACGCCCGGTTCAAACCCCACCTCGCCGCTCAGGTACAGCAAGAAGAGGACGCTGATGATCTTCGAGGCCAGCGCCTGGGCCGCCGTCGCCAGCGCGATGGGGCGGAGCAGCGTGTCCCCGAACACGACCCGGAACCCTTCGGCCGCCTCGCTCAGGAACCCCACGCGCTCATCCGGAGCGGGGGGAGCCACCTCCGGCGTTCGGATCCGCCAGACGAAGAAGGCCGAACCCAGGAACGATGCCGCATCGACGGCCACCGCTCCCGGCCCCCGCAGCAGCTGCACCAGCCATCCGCTGATGGAGAAGCTCACGACCTCCACCGCCGATGCGGTCCCCTGCATCTTCGCGTTCCCTTCGATCAGGTCTTCCCGCTTCACCAGCGTTGGCAGATAGGACTGGTAGGCCGAATCGAAGAACACCGAGAGCGTGCTGACGGCAAGCCCCACTCCATAGAGCTGCGCCATTGTCAGGCTGTCGAAGCCGGCGGCGAGGGGCACGCTGAACAGCGCCCCGGCCCGCCCCAGGTCCGCCGCGATCATGATCGGCCGCCGCCGCAGGCGGTCCACCCACACGCCCGCGGCGATGCTCACGAGGAAGCCCGGCACCAGCTGGCTTGCCGCCAGGGCCGCTACCTCTCCCGCCGAAGCATCCAGCCAGAGGATCGCCGTGAACTGCAGAGCCAGGCCGCCAATGAGCGACCCGAACGTCGAAATCGAATTGCCCGCCCACAGGCGGACGAAGTCAGGGTGGGCCCACAGGCCCGTGGCAAAACGCGAACGCACGCGATGAGGCTCCTGGTGTGTGAGGGGCGGGGCCGGCCCGGCAGCGCTCCCGGGCACGCCAGGGCAGTCCCGGCGAGCCGGGGCCGCGGGCGGGTGCCCGGTTGGTACTCGCCGGCGGCCGTTATGCCGCGGCGGAAACGAGGCTGGTGCGTTCGCGGACCTTCATGGCTTTACCTCACCGGGAATAATAGGGTATTCAGTGCTTACGTCGAATCTGGTATATGGCCCAAACTGCCTCAGATTCAAATGGCCCACCTGGAAGACCCCGAGATTGCCCGGGGGCTATTTCCTATTAGACGCGGCACGCGACAGAATGCGCACTGCTGCGGCGGCGGAAATGGGGAGCCACCGCACTATCTTTGAGCCTCGCTGGCCAGGGAGCGCAGCTTTTGCACGTCAGGCATCTCATCACAGCGGGCCTGCTGTGGGTCGTATTGACCGCGGTGGGCGAACTTCTCGTTGTCGCTGACCTGTACCCAACCGTGGGTTCCCACGAGGCACAGGACTTCGACGACATCTTCCGGTTCCTCCTCTTGCTGGGGGTACCGGTCATGACGTTTGTGTTCGCGACACTCATCTACGCGGCCCTCCAGTTCCGCATCCGCACCGCCGTGCCCACCGAGGACGGCCCCGTGATGCGCGGCCAGGGCTGGTTCCCGCGCGCGTGGCTGGCAGTCACCGGTAGCCTCGCCATCTTCGTCATGATCTACCCGGGACTTACCGGCCTGGCCGAACTCCAGCAGGGCGACAAGGGAGCCAGCGGCTGGGGAGACCAGGATGCCGAAATGGTCATCAAGGCCACCGCCTTCAAGTGGCAGTGGCTCTTCGAGTATCCGGATGGCACCCAGGTCAGCGTCGCCGCCGGGAAGGAACTCGTCCTCCCGAACGAGACCTCCATCAAGTTCGAAGTCAACGCGCTTGATGTCGTGCACTCATTCTGGATCCCGGCCTTCCGCATGAAGATCGACGCCTTGCCCGGGCGCACCACCTACGCCACGGTCAAGCCGCACAAGCTCGGCGAATACCAGAGTGACGATGCCTATCGCGTTCAGTGCACGGAACTCTGCGGACTTGACCACGCAGCAATGCTGTTCCCGATACGCGTCGTCGAGCCGCAGGAGTTCGAAAGCTGGCTCGCCAGCCTGAACGGGGGGGGGAACTGACCCAATGCACGCTCTGAAATCCGTGGCCGGCGCGGCCGGCCTTGGCATGATCGGCTTCTATCTCGGGCTCGGCTTCGTCGCCGTACTCCGTGCCATGCTCGGTTACCCCGATGCCTGGGGTGGCGAAATCAACATCGTCGGCGGTTACGTCTTCGGCGTAGTCGGCTGGCTCATGGGCATCGGCATGTGGGGCCTCTGGAGCCGCGAGTGGTTCGGCCTCAAGACCCACCAGCGCCACGCCCCCGGCTGGCAGCGCTACTTCACCTTCAATACCGACCACAAGGTCATTGGCATCCAATACCTGGTCACCTTCATCGTCGTCTTCCTCCTCGCCGGCGCGCTCGCCATGCTCATGCGCCTCGAGCTCGCCTCCAGCGGCATGCAGTTCCTCAACCACAACCAGTACAACGGCACCATGGGCCTCCACGGCATCCTCATGATCGCGGTGGCCGTCGCCGCGGTTATCGGCGGCGCCGGCAACTACGCGGTGCCGCTCATGATCGGCGCCGACGACATGGCGTTCCCGCGGCTGAACGCGCTTACCTTCTGGCTCATCCCCCCGGTGGCCGTGGCGCTCCTGGCCACCCCCTTCCTGGGCGGCATCGAAACGGGCTGGACCGCCTACCCGCCGCTTTCCACCACCACCAACAGCTCCCAGATCCTCTTCGACCTGGCGATCATCACGTTCGGCCTCACCTCCATCCTCGGCGGCCTGAACTTCCTCGTCACCATCATCTTCATGCGCGCCCCCGGGATGACCTGGGGCCGCCTGCCCATCTTCGTCTGGTCCATGTTCGTGACTTCGTGGCTGGCCATCTTCTTCACCCAGGGCTTCGCCGTCGCGCTCCTCATGATCATGCTCGACCGCGTCGCCGGGATGGCGTTCTTCAACGCCGAATCCGGCGGCGACCCGCTCCTCTACCAGCACGTCTTCTGGTTCTATTCCCACCCGGCCGTCTACATCATGGTCCTCCCCGGCTTCGGCCTCGCCCTCGAAATCATCAGCCACTTCTCCCGGAAACCGCTCTTCGCCTACCGCTACGCGGTCGGAGCATTCCTGGGGATCCTCGGCCTGAGCGGTGTCGTCTGGGCGCACCACATGTTCACCTCGGGCATGCCGAATTACCTGCACGGCCCGTTCCTCGTCGCCACCGAACTCATCTCCATCCCGACCGGCCTTATCTTTCTCTCGGCCCTCGGGACCATCTGGATGGGCAAGCTCTGGCTCCGCACGCCGATGCTTTTCGCCATGGCCGTCATCTTCAACTTCGCCTGCGGCGGTGTCACCGGCATCTTCCTGGCCGACGTGCCCACCGACATCCACCTCCACGACACCTACTTCGTGGTGGCCCACTTCCACTACACCATCGTCGGCGGCGAAATCTTCGCCCTCTTCGCGGGCATCTACTACTGGTTCCCCAAGATGACGGGCCGGATGTATGACGAACGCCTGGCGAAACTCCACTTCTGGTGGATGTTCATCGGCTTCAACCTCACCTTCTTCACCATGCACCTCCCCGGCGTGAAGGGCATGAACCGGCGTATCGCCGACTTCCCGGCTTCGCTCGACAACCTGAACATGCTCGTGAGCCTCTCTGGCTTCCTCCTCGGCGCGTCGTTCCTGGTGTTCATGTACAACATGATTAACGCGTGGATCCGCGGGCCGGTGGCCGAATCCAACCCGTGGCGCGCCCGCACCCTCGAGTGGCAGGTGTCCTCGCCTCCGCCCCACGAGAACTTCCCCGAACAGCCCGTCATCAAGGGCCACCCCTACGACTACGGCGTGCCAGGGTCGGTCCACGGGGTCTTCCCGAACAGCGGTATCGCGGGCGCCCCCGCGGGCGGCGGCGGGCAGTAAGGAGTCGTATCGATGCAAAAGGCAATGCAAACCGGCCTCGTCGTCGCCCTCATCCTCGCCGTCCTCACCATCGTCGAGTACGTCTTCGCGGTGAACTTCGACGACGACACCATCCGCTTCATCGGGCTGAGCTTCGCCGCCATCGGCAAGGCAGCCCTCATCGTCTACTACTTCATGCACGTCTACCGCCTCTGGCGGGTTGAGGAGGCCCACTAATGGCGGTTGTCGCCCCGACCGAGACCTACCACCCGGTCCACGACCACCTCAAGCTCAACCGGGCCGGGCTCTGGATCTTCTTCTTCTCCGAATCCGTCCTCTTCGGCCTGCTCCTCAGCGCCCGGTTCTACCTCGAGGGCATCCAGCGCGAAGAGCTGGACCAGCTCCTGGGCCTGGGCATCACCATCGTCCTGCTCCTCAGCTCCGTCACCGCCTTCACCGCCGAGACCGCCATCGAGCACGACAACCGCAAGCTGGCCAACTGGGGCCTCATCGCGACCATCCTGCTCGGGACCTTCTTCGCCGTCGGCGTTGGCTACGAATGGAGCATCGCCCACTTCCACCGCAACGAGGCGTTCGGCACTCTCTTCTTCACGATGACGGGCATCCACGCCAGCCACGTCATTAGCGGCGTGGGCATCCTCGTCCTCGTCTGGGTCCAGTTCCTCCGCGGCCGCTACTCCAGCGGCGACCACTGGCCCATCGCCGGCGCCGTGATGTACTGGCACTTCGTCGATGTCGTGTGGGTGTTCTTCTACCCGGCCCTCTACCTGGTCAACTGACCAGCTAGACTGGAAGGTATGAAGCTATCCCCCGCGGCTCGGCACTGGATCCTGTGGGCGGCCGGCGGTATCGCCGTCGGCTGGCTCGTGAGCCTCTTCTGGTGGTGGCTGCTGGAGCCCGCCGGCAAGGATGACCTGAAAGAGCTCGTCATCCCCCCGGGCACGGCAGCCCTCATCGCCGAGGGCAAGCCCGCCCCCGGGATCCCCGCCAACCTCGACCTCGGGCGCACCGGCGAACTCACCATCACCAATAACGACGAGGCCGAACACTACATTGGCGGCGCGCTCATCCGCCCCGGCGCCACCGTCACCATCGAACCGGCCGAGAAGGATGGCGAGGTCGCCTGCAGCTTCCACTCCGCCGGTGCCATCGCCTTCACCCTCTCGGAGCGGCCCTCCATCTTCGTCACCATCATCCCCGCCATGCTGCTGGGGCTCCCGTTCGGGCTCGCCTTCGGCCTTGCCGTGTTCGTCGGACAGCGCATCGCCATGCATGATGAGAGCGAGCCGCACCTCCAGGGGCCGGCCTCAGACGGGTGACACCTCGTCCAGGAACGAGACG
>JAHDWR010000186.1:1856-7036 GCA_023382755.1 Dehalococcoidia bacterium | reverse complement strand
GGGGCGTTGCCGGGGTGTCAGCGTCGGCGGCTGGGAGGGCGAGTTCGACGTCTACCGTTCGACCGATGGCGGCATCACCTGGTCAGCGTCCGGGCAGGTCTCGGCGATGACCTTTCCCCGCGCGGTCACGCCGGCCGGCACCATCATGGCGGAGTGGCAGGGCCGGGATGCCGCCGAACGGCCGGTGTTTCGCTTCTTCCTGCTCCCTTCGGGCGAGGCCGTCACGCCGCCCGTACCCTACACCGAGCCGCGCGTTGTGCCCGGCCTGGGCCTCATCTGGGAGCCCGCCTACGCGGACCGGAAGTTCGGCGCTGAGCCGGTTTACGACGCCTCCGGTGCTGTCATTGGAGCCGCACAGCCCGACCCGAACCTGGAAGCCCGCCTCGCCGCTCGCACGGCCGATGGCTCGCTCCACGGCGTCTGGCTCTACGTCCCGAACCGCCCGGCCGACCCCCACGCGCGAACAGCCTACCTGGGCCAGGTCGATGCATCGGGCCGACCGGTTGCCCTGTTCACGCCCCAAAGGGTCGCCACCTGGAATGGCCCCTACCTGGCCGGGAACGGCCTCCTGCTCGCAAACGTCGAACTGCCGATCCAGCCCGGGAGCGCGGCGCCGTTCGATGTCCCGGCCGCGCTCATCGACCTGGACTCGGGGCGCATCCTCCCCCTCCGCGAACTCGATGAGGGCCTGGAACCGAACCAGCAGCCGCTTGTCCGCGGAGCCGTCCTGGGACGCGTAGCTCGCGTAGCGACCGGCAGCGACTGTCTGAACGTCCGCGAGACGCCATCCGAAGCCGCTACCAGCCTCGGTTGCTACGGCGACGGCGTCCTCCTGTTCGAGCGCGGCGAAACGCGCATCGAAGGCGCCACAACCTGGGTCGCGGTCACCACCCCCGGCGGCCACGATGGCTGGGCGAGCGCGGAATCCCTGCAGCGCCGTCCCGGGTAGCGGCGTTGCAGGGCGATGGTCGATGGCCCGGCGCCTCGCCTTTCGTCATTCGCAACTTCCGGGAGGCAATGGTGTGGAGCCACTCCTCCCTCCATCAGCGTGTCGTTGACATCTCATATGGTTGAGAAAACAATGTGCTAATTCTGCGGGGGCGGAAGCGATGGCTCAGGAGCCTCGGCCCGCACCGGTGTCCGCCGCGTTCCCGCCGAGGGACGCTCGGGTCTCCTCGCCCATCACCGGCCGCAAGCTGGAGCTCGCACAGATCGACCGATGCCTCGAGCAGGCCCGCGAGGGCCGCGGAACCGTTGTGCTCGTGAGCGGCGAACCAGGCATTGGCAAGAGCCGCCTCTGCCGCGAAGCCGCGGACATGGCCCGGCAGGCCGGCTTCCTCTGTGTCACCGGTCACTGCGATGAGATCCTCGCCCGCCCTCCCTTTGGCCCGTGGGTCGAGGTGCTCGAAGGCGTCCTAAGGCGTCTGAAACCCGAGGAAGCCCGCGAGCGGCTCGGTGGGTCCGCCGCGAGGGAGATTGCACGACTCGTGCCCGACGTCCGCGAAGTCATTTCGGATCTGAACTCGGCGGGTGACTGGCAGTCAGACGCTGGAGAGCGGCCGATGTTTGCAGCCGTCGCGGGCTTCCTGGAGCGGAGCGCCCGGGCCCGGCCGCTACTCATCCAGCTTGAAGACTTGCACTGGGCGGACGAGTCCACTCTCCGGCTTCTCCTATACCTTGCACGCCGCGTGGGCGAAGTGCCGATCCTCGTGCTCGCGACCCACCGCAACGCCAGTGTCTCCGAGACGCCGGCCCTTGCGAAAACAACCGAGGTGCTGACGCGGGAGAGCCTTGCCACCCCTCTCGGCCTCGCGCCGTTTGCCGAAGCAGACGTGATGGAAATGCTGCGGAATCTCGGAGCCGGCCCGCCGCCCAGCCTCGTGGCGCCGGCGCTGCTCCAGGCCACAGAAGGCAACCCGTTCTTTCTCCATCAGCTCGTGCTCCACCTGCTGGAGGAGGGGAAGCTCATCGATCCGGCCGGGCACTGGCTGCTGAGCCCCAACCTCCAGGCGGCCGGCATTCCGGATTCCGTCCGGCGGGCGATCGAGCTCCGCCTGGAGAGGCTGAGCCCCGCCTGCCGTGAGTTCCTGGCCTGTGCTGCCCCGGCTGGACGCGTATTCGAGTACGAAGTGGTCCGCGATGTGTGCAGCCAGCAAGTGCCAGGCATGCCCGCGCCGGCGCCGGAGGACCTCATTGGTGCGGTCGAGGAAGCCTGTGCGGCGCACCTGATCGAGGAGGTTCGGCCGGCAAGTACGCACGCGCCCGGACTGCCGCCGGGATCGCTGGACTCCGCCCGGCCGGTGGTGGGCTCGCCTTCCGCCGGGGCTACGCTCTACGCCTTTGTCCATCAACTCGCCCGCCAGGCGATCCTCGGTGGGGTCTCCCGGCCGCAGAAACAGCGCCTGCGCCTCGCAACCGCCGATGCACTGGAGCGCCTCCATGCGCGGAACCTCGATCCGTACATCCCCGCACTGGCATCCCTCTATCGGGCCGCCGGCGACCTGGCGAACCCCCAGAAGGTCATCGAGTACTCGATCCGCGCGGGGTACGCCGCCCAGGCGCTGTATGCCATCCCCGAGGCCATCAGCCACTTCCGTACGGCACTCGGCCTGCTGGAACACGAAGGGGGCGACCCGCGCCGCCTTGCCCGGCTGCAACTGCGCATCGGCACGATGTTGGCGAGGCTGCCGGCTTTTGTCGACTCATCCCGGGCGATGGAGTACTTCCGGGCGGCCGAACCTGTGCTGACCCGCGGCCCGCAGGACCGCGACCTCGCGGCGCTCTACGACGGAATGGCGGGGTGCTACTTCTACTCTGGCCCGTGCACCGAAACCCTCGAGTATTCATGGCGGGCTATGGAGCTTGCCGGCCGGCTGGGGGAGGAAGTCATCTGGACACGGGCCGCGGGGCTCCACGGATACGCGCTTGTGGCCCATTGCGGCGAAGTGGGACGTGGCCTGCGGCTCATGCAGGAGGCTGCCGAGGCGGCCATTCGCTCTGGCCGCACTGGGAGCTACACCGGAGTTCTTATGACGGCGATGGCGGAGTTCGGTTGTCTCGAGGACCCGGTTAGCGCGGAGCAGCGGGTCGTCAATTGGCTGGAGCAATCGGGCGAACCCCCGGGCTCATACCTGCACGGCTATCTGGGAGCGATAGCGGGCGAGGCCGCGGTCATCGCGGGAGATCTCACTGTCTCCCGTGGCGGGAATATGAGCTTCATTCCGCGCGCGCTGGCCGGGATCTGGCGGGGTGACTGGGCAGAATCCGAGAGTTTCCTGCATGGCTGGGATGGCTGGGCCCACGCGAACGGCAGCCAGTTCAACCGGCTGTTCGCCGCCCACTGGAGCGGGCGGCTTCACGGCACCAGTGGCAGTTACGAGGCGGCAATTGGGGCTTTCACGCATGCCCTCGAATTGGCGGACGAGCGGTGCATTGGCGAAGAGATGCGCGACCGCCCGGGACTCGCCATGGCCTACGCGGCGCAGGGCCGCCTGGATGAGGCCCGGGCCGAGGTCGACCGCTGCCGCGACGTCTTGGCCCTCGGCGAGGACTGGCGAGGCGCCGCCGGGCGCGTGACCCTTGCCGAGGCAGTGCTCGCCGCCGCAGAGCGGCGGGTCGAAGACGCGCAGGGGCTGCTGGAGCAAGCGATCGAAATCCTCCGGCGCTACCACCTCCCCTGGGAGGAAGCAGGCGGACTGCTGCTCTGGGCAGAGCTTCTCTCAGCACACGGTCGCCGCTATCGAACGCCGGCGCTGGAGCGGGTCGACGCGGCCATCGACATCTACACGCGCCACGGCGCCGGTCGGCCACTGATCGATCGGGCGCTCGCCATCCGGGAGAGGATAGCTGGCGATGGCGACCCGGCCGCAGCCAATCCCGATGGTCTGACCGCGCGCGAGGTCGAGGTTCTCCGCCTCATCACGGCCGGGCGTTCCGACCGGGAGATCGCCGAGCAACTCGTCCTCAGCGTGCGGACCGTGGGCCGCCATGTGACAAACATCTACAACAAGGTCGGTGCTCACAGCCGGGCCGACGCGACGGCCTACGCCATCCGCCACGGGATTGCGTAGACGCGGCCGTGCTCCCGGCACCGCCCTGCGTACGTAGTCTTTGCCACGGGCCCCATCCACCACGCCATGAGACTTGCGTAGTTCTCTCGATGGTGGTGTCCTCGCGAAAGCAGAAGCTCCTGGTGCGCTGGCGAAAAGGTCGCCGAGCCCAAAAAGGAGACTCTGATGAACACTCACACCACATCCACCCACACACTGTCCCGTCACATCAAGTTCGGTGCCGGCCGCACCGCCCTGGCCGTCATCGGCGGTACTATCGTCTCGGCTGCCCTGGTCGCGGCCATCGTCGTCCGCCAGTCATCGGGAGGCGACACGTCCACCACCAGCGCGGCCATCGCCGAGGCATCCCGGCTCCAGCACGACGCATTGATCGAAGGCACGCTGTCGCAGTTCCCGGCCGGGGCCGCTGCGGCCGCCACGAACGCCCGCGCCCTCGAGTCCGCGCTGCTGCAACACGATGCGCTGATCGAAGGCACACTGTCGCAGGTTCCTGCTGGAGCCGCTGTGATGCCCGCGGATACCTTCGAGCTGGAAGCGGCTCGCGCCCAGCACGATGCGCTGATCGATGGGGTGCTCGCGATGTTCGCCGGCTGATGTCAGCCCAAACTCATGTATCCGGCGTGGCACCACCGCAGTCACCGCGCGTGCGGTGTCGTCGAATGGCGCGCTGGGATGCATGTGCCGCGCGATTGCAGGCCGGTCGCTCTTGGCACGATCCGCTACCTTCCCGGTTTCGGTTTCGCCACGGCGGTGAGGGGATCGCCAGTGCGCACTTCGAACTTCGTCCTTCGCACTTCCCACCGGTTCGGGGCC
This sequence comes from Dehalococcoidia bacterium, assembly GCA_023382755.1. Classification (GTDB taxonomy): domain Bacteria; phylum Chloroflexota; class Dehalococcoidia; order Tepidiformales; family Tepidiformaceae; genus Amarobacter. The sequence continues at coordinate 2,153 of JAHDWR010000186.1, read as the reverse complement.
GGGTTGGGTGCGGGGCCAGGGTGCCCCTCCCGGGGCTTAGCGGGGGCGGAGCCCCGCGACTCCGGGGGGTTGGGGGGCTGGGCCGTGCGTCAATCGTGAATCGGAACTCGCGCCGGGGTGTGGATGGGCGGTCCGGGTGGGAGTGACATCGCAGCGCGCCATCCCTGGCGCGCCTCGGACGAGCGGACGGTTCGACGGGGCGTCAATCGTGAATCGCGAATCGGGGCCGGGCTGGGCGCGGGCCTCCTCCCTTCTCCCTCCTCCCTCCTCCCTCGTATAGTCCCGCACCATGAGCGC
>JAHDWR010000186.1:0-1756 GCA_023382755.1 Dehalococcoidia bacterium | reverse complement strand
CCTCCTCCCTTCTCCCTCCTCCCTCCTCCCTCGTATAGTCCCGCACCATGAGCGCCTTCGCTGGTACCCGCATCATCGATTTCTCCTCCGGCATCGGCGGGCCCATGGCCACCATGCTCCTTGCCGACCTCGGCGCCGAGGTCATCAAGGTCGAGCCTCCCGGCGGCGACCGTATGAAGGACCACCCCGGCTATTTATGCTGGAACCGCAACAAGCGGGTCGTCACCCTCGATGTTCACCGGTTTGAAGGCCTGCGTGACGCCCGCTCGCTCCTTGCCACAGCCGATGCCGCCGTGTTCGACTGGCACCCGGGGGAGTTGGAGCGGAGCGGCCTCGACACCGTCAGCCTGCATGCAGCGAACCCCGCCTTGCTGCACGCGTGGTTTCCGCCCTACTCCCCCACTGGCCGCTGGAGCCAGCTCCCGCCGGATGACGGCCTCCTCACTGCCCTCGGCGGGGCGGCGGCGCTCCAGTACTCGTACGAAGACCGCCCCACGTACCTGGTGACGCCCCAGGTGAGCTACGGCCAGGGCATGCTCGGGGCCGGAGCCCTCGCTTCAGCCCTGCTCGAGCGCCGCCGTACGGGCCTCGGGCAGTCCGTCGTCGTCAGCGGCCTCCACGCCGTCTCGGCCGTCCAGAGCGGCGGCACCATCCGTACGACCGAGATGTTCCGCCTTGGTGGCCGCGGCAGCCGCGGCGGGGTCCCGAACTACCGCCTCTACCAGTGCGCCGATGGCCGCTGGTTCTTCCTGGGCACCCTGACGCCCCAGTTCTTCCTCAAGGCCCTCGAAGCTACCGACCTGCTCCATCTCATGGCCCTCGAAGGCGTCGAAGGCGAGTTCACGAACCTGCTCAAGCCCGGCATCAATCAGCAGGTCATCGCCGCCCTCGACGAGCGCTTCAAGGAGAAACCCCTCGATGAGTGGCTGAAGATCCTCCATGAGGCCGGCGTCCCCCGCGGCCCTGTCGGCACGGCCGAAGAGTGGTTCACCAGCGATACCGTCGCCGCCAACGAGATGCGTCTCGTGTTCGACCACGCCCGCCACGGCACCGTGGTCATCCCGGGCGTCCCCGTGAAGCTCCAGGCCACACCGGGAAGCGTCCGTCACCTGCCCGACCCCGCCTCGATCGATTCACTGCCCGCCCACACGCCCTCGCTGCCCGCCACGCAGCAGCCTCCGGCGGCGACCGGCGCCGGTCCCCTGGCCGGCGTCCGCGTGCTCGACCTCGGCGCGTTCATCGCGGGCACCTTCGCGCCGGCCATCCTCGCCAACTGGGGCGCCGACGTCATCAAGGTCGAACCACCCGAGGGTGACCCCTTCCGCACCTACGGCCTCGGCTTCGTTGGCTACAACCGCGGCAAGCGCGGCCTCGCGATCGACCTGAAGGACCCCGCGGGACGCGAACTCCTGATCGACCTCGTCCGCGTCTCCGATGTCATCCTCGATAACTACCGCGTCGGGGTACGCGAACGGCTCCGCATCGACTACGCGACCCTCAGGGCGATCAACCCCCGGATCATCAGCTGCTCGGTCACCGGCTACGGTCAGTCGGGCCCGCTGGCCGTCGACCCCGGGTTCGACCCGCTCGTCCAGGCTCGCAGCGGCCTGATGGCGGCCCAGGGCGGCGACGATGAGCCCGTCTTCTACCAGATCCCCGTGAACGACACGGCGAGCGCGATGATGGCCGCTTTCGGCGTTGTCGCCGCGCTCCACGCCCGCGAGATCACGGGTGAAGGCCAGGAGGTCCTCACCTG
>JAHDWR010000185.1 GCA_023382755.1 Dehalococcoidia bacterium | reverse complement strand
AAGCCATGTCATCGAGACCCTACCGGGTGCGGGAGGAGGGATGGCTCATGCGCCACATCCGGCTCGCCGCCATCGTCATCGCGGTCTGCTCGACGGTGCTCGTCGCCGTCAAGAGCTGGCCGTTCTGAAAGGCCAAAAGGAGGAATCACATGGCCACCACACGACGCCGGTCCAGGAAGCAGCAGTGCCTGCTCTGCCGCTGGACCATCGCCTTCCGGGGACAGACCCGGCGCATCCTCATCGCCGGCGCCCGCAAGGTGCGACAGATCTACCGCCGCATCCGCAGCCGGCGCCTGACCATCATCGCCGACGCTCCCCGCCGTGAGGCGTGGCAGCTCCGGCGGCTCGTCCGGCGGACAGGCAGGAGCTACGCGAACGCCCTTGGCGTCTCGCTGCCAAACGGTCTCGCCATCATCGTCCAGCGCGTCGTCTTCGACGGCAGGCAGGTCAACGGCCTGCTCACCGCCTTCGAGGCAGATGGCGCCAGGCGCTACGTCATCCAGCTTGCGTTGTCGGTAAACGGGCTCGAGGTCAGCGACGGGGAGCTGATCGCGGCACTCCGCCACGAACTGTCAGCCGTCTTCGCCGACGCCATCGGCAAGCCGGTCCTCACCGTCGCCCTTGACCTCCAACGAGGTCTGCCAGTCCACGGCGGCGGCTCGATCGTCGAGCTGCGGCCCCAGCCCAGCGTGGTCGCCAACGGCCACGGCCAGGACGCGGATCCCTTCGCACTGTCGAGGGTGACCGACTACCAGGAAGGAGAGGCATCGTGAGCCAGTCCATCGTCCTTCGGGACCTCGCTGAGCTCGCCCGATATCAGGACGAGTTCGCGAGCGATCCGGAGCCAACCATCGCGACCCAGGTGGCCATGCCACCACCAGCCCTAGACAACCAGCCCGACCAGCTCGTGCAGGCCATTCTGCGGTCAGCGAGCGAGCTGCAACGGCTCAGCGAGCGGGATCGCGCCGCCCGCCGGGAGGCCGAGACGGTCCTCGAACAGCACCGCCGGCTCAAGGATGAGGCCGGTCGCTATCTCCAGATCGACCGCGACGCGCGAGAAGTCGTGGACGGAGCGCTCAAAGTCGTCGCTACTGCGTTCCTTCCCCGGAGTCAGGCAGAGGCGGACCAACTCGTGGCCACCGCGTCGGCGGTCGCGACCGTCGCCGCCAACCGGCTCAAGGGTATCGAGGCGGAATTGGCCGAGTTGGAGGAGCGGGAAGACCTCTCGCGGCTGCTCGCCATCGAGCGGACCGAGCGGGAGGCGCGTCAGCGCGAAGAGCAGGCCCTCGCCGCGATCGAGCGTGCGAAGGCGCTGGCATCGGAGCACAAATATAACGAGGCCCTCAGGCTGCTGGGTTCTGCGTCGAAACTGAATCCCAACATGCCCGGACTGGCCTCGTGTCATGACACCATCCGGCGGCAGGCGCACGCTGTCAAGACCCTCGAGGTCGAGCGCGCGCTTGCCGAAGCAAGGCGGCTTCACCGCCGCGAACCTGGCCAAGCTGTCGAGATTCTCGGCGGACTCGACCTCTCCGGGATGCCCTCCGTCCTGGTACGCGATGTCTACGGCTGCTGGCTCCAGTCCTGCCGCAGGCTCGGTCTCGTGGAAGCGGTCCACTACAGCCCCGGCACGGGCAAGGGAGCGATGCTCGTCCCCGACAGCGGGTGCGACTCTCGTCTGAAGGTCGTCAGCGCCATCGGACTTCCGAGCTGGACGCCGGGCCGAACCTTCGCGGTGAGGGCGCTGAAGGGCGCCCGTCCACTCGCTGCCTGAAAGGCATTTCCGTCGCGGGTTCCCTGGGGCCGTCCCTTCGGGGGCGGCCCCCTTCCGCGGCGGAGTGTGTCCCGATGCATGACACCGATGCGATCCGCCGCGGCCACCCCATCGTAGATGTGGCCGCCGCGTCCGGACTCGAACTGCGCCTCACCGGCGGGAGGCTCGCCGCGGTCTGTCCCTTCCACGGGGACAGCCGCCCCAGCCTCGTCCTCTACCCGGCCAGCCAGAGCTACTACTGCTTCGGCTGCGGAGCGGGCGGCGACGTGATCGACTTCATGAGCCGCCTGCACAGGGTGGACTTCAGGGAAGCGGTCACGCTGCTGGCCGGGGCTCCGGCGCCCACGATGCCGGCAGGTGCTCCAGACGCACCAAGGGTGGCGGTTCCCGGGGTCGATCCGATGAAGGCCGCGCCGATCATCGAAACGGCCGTCGCTTTCTACGAGGAGGCGGTGCGGTCGCGACCGGAGGTGCTGGACTACCTGGCGTCGCGCGGCATCCACGAACGGACGGTACGGCGCTTCCGGCTGGGCTTCGGCGTTCCGGGCCTGGTCGCCGAGCTTCGCGACCGGAACCTGGACATCGAGACCGCACAGCAGCTCGGCCTTCTGGACGAAGACCGCGAGTGGTTCGCCGGGCGGATCATCATTCCCGACCTCGTCGCCGGCCGGGCGACCTGGTTCACCGGACGCCGCCTGACGGACCGCGAGCCGCGCTACCTCAACCTTCGCCTCCCGAAGCCACTCCTCGGGCTGGCGAGCGCGAAGAGCGAAGCGGTGGTCGTGACCGAAGGGCCCTTCGACTGGCTCACAGCCGTCGAGTGGGGCTTCTGGGCCGTCGCCCTGCTCGGGACTCGCGTCCCCGGCAGGGTGGCGCAGTCACTGGAGCGTTTCGAGGATGTCTATCTCGTCCTCGATCCGGACGAGGCCGGGCGGGAGGCGACCGAGGAGCTTCACGAGCGCCTTGGTGATCGCGCTGTCCCGGTCGAACTCCCACGGGGGGTGGCCGACCTCAACGGCCTCGGCTGTCAGCGAGACGGACGCAGCGTGTTCACGCGCTGCATTCTCGATGCCGGTCGCGAAGCCGGCGCCGCCAGAGAACGCGCCGCATGACCGACGGAACCAACGGCGGCCTCTCGCAGGAGGTTTTCGACCTCCTCGCCCAGCCGCTCGACCTCGCGCTCGTCCGCGAGCGTGCACGAGATGATGGCAGCGTCTTCGCCTACCTCGAGGGCCAGGCCATCATCGACCAGGCCAACCGCATCTTCGGCTACGGGGGCTGGGGTGCCGAGGTGGTCGGCGAACCCCGGTACCAGGCCGTTGAGGTTGTCGATCCGAGTAGCGGCGAACTGCTCGCACTCGGCCTCTACACGGTCGCCGTGCGGGTGACTGTCTCAGGGTGTCCTCCCAAGGGGGACATCGGCAGTGGCTTCGTCACGGAGCGGACGCTGGAATCGCATTCCAATGCGGCGAAGGCCGCCGCGACCGACGGGATCAAGCGTGCGTTCCGGCAGTTTGGCCAGCAGTTCGGGAGCAACCTCAACGAGCGCCGTCCGGGCACACTCGCGAGCCCGGCGAAGCTGGACGACATGCGCCAGCGCGTCGTCGCGCTCTCCGAAAGGCTCGGAGTCGACGAAGCGCGCACGCGCTCCTGGTTCCAGGAACGGTGCGGACTGGACCTCGATGACGCTGCGGAGCGCGAACTCTCCAGCGCCATCAAGGCGCTCGCGAGCGAGCTGAACGAGCGCGGAGCCCAGCGACGGAAGGCGGCCTGAGATGGCCCTCCTCCTCCGCCAGCCGGTGAGGGTTGTCGCTACCCGTTCCGGCACACGCCAGCTTGTCCAGGTGCGGCAGGCCGTCTCTGCTCTGCCCGGTTGGCGTACCTACGCGGTCACCGCTCTTGGCCCGGGCCGAGATGACGAGCCGCTCCACCTGACCGTCTACGACCGCATCGACGAGTTGCCGGATGGCCCGCTCGCCGCATAGCGCGCCAGTGCGGTGCTTGCGGGAGGGTGGCGATGCCGCCCTCCTCCACCTCGTCGAGGAGAACCTGCGTTTCCTTGCCGAGCTGCGCTCCAAAGGACGATCCGTCGCGCGTGGCGGCCCCCTCGGGCGCTGCGTGTCCCGGCCGGCCGACGTCTATGAGCTGGTGCGCCCCGAGATGGAGCACCTCCTCCAGGAGCAGGTGCGGGTCGTCCTGCTGGACACCCGTTGCCGCGTCCTCGACGTGGTCCTTGTTTACCAGGGCAACGTCAGCTCGGTGAACTTCCGCGCGGCAGAGGTGCTCCGCGAAGCGGTCATCACCAACGCGCCTTCGCTGGTGCTGGCCCACAACCACCCCTCGGGAGACCCCGAGCCAAGTCCGCCCGATATCGCGCTCACCAAAGAGCTCGTGAAGGCGGGAGAGATCCTCGGCATCGAGGTCGCCGACCACGTCATCGTTGGGCGAGACGCCTTCGTCAGCCTCAAGGAACGGAAGTTCCTGGGGTGACGCCGATGCCGCGCTACTACGTCTCCATCCCGTTCGGCTGGCTGGACGCGAAGAGTCCGCAGGAGGCCGTCGACCGCCTGCTCGCCGACGACCCGCGCCACGACCACGAGGGCGTCACCTTCCTCGTCCGCGAGGAGGGCAGTGATCAACTCCTCCTCATCGTCGTCGGGGATGACGACGAGCCCACTCCTGTGACGAAGGCCGTCATGGACGACTGGGAGTACCTCTCCGGGTAGGTCTCCCTGATACGCGAACGCCCGTCCAATGCAGGGCGGGTGTTCGCTTTCGGCACCCCAGCCCGCCGCTCACTACCTGAGAACCGGAAATCCACCACCGACCGCCTGGCAGCCACGCCGGGCCTTTCTGTCTGGAGGACATCAAATGGCACACAACCTCGAAATCACCAACGGCAAGGCATCCTTCGCCTACGCCGGACGCCCTGGCTGGCACGGCCTCGGCCAGGCCATTCCCCCGGGAATGGAGGACTCCGAGACCGTCAGCGAACTCGCCGGTCTCAACCGCACCGTCGCGCTGGTCCCGCTCTACACCATGGTCGGCGGCGAGCCCGTCGCCGTGCCGGAGAAGTTCGCGACGGTGTACGCCGACACCGGCTTCGTCCTTGGCGTGGTCGGCACCCGTTATACCGTCGTCCAGAACGTGACCGCCTTCAGAGCCATCGACCGTTGGGTCGTAGATGGCCGCGTGAAGTACGAGACGGCGGGCGCGCTCGACGAAGGCCGGAAGGTCTTCATCCTCGTCCGCATCGGCGAGGACTTCACGATCGCGGGCACGGACCCGGTGACGCCCTACGCCCTCGTCACCAACAGCCACGATGGCTCGAGCGGCCTGGGCGTGAAGCTCGTCTCCACCCGCGTGGTCTGCCAGAACACGCTCAACGTCTCCCTCCGAGAGAAGGGCGAGCGGATCGGCATCCGGCACACGGCCTCGGCCGAGGCGAACATCGAGTCCGCTGCCCAGGCGCTCGGGCTGGTGTCCCGGCAGCAGGCGGAGATGATGCAGCGCTTCCAACAGCTCGCCCAGATGAACGCCGGCCAGACGCTGGTCGAACAGGTGGTGGAGCTGGTCGCGCCGGACCCGGCAAAGGTCGAAGTCAGCCTCACGGAGCGCCAGCGCACCCGCGCCATCCGGCGTCACGACAGCTTCATGACCCTCCTGCAGCACGCGCAGGAGCTGCCGACGATCGTGAGCGCCGGCGGCCTCGACAACCGTTGGGGACTCTTCAACGCCACGACGGAGTGGATGGAGTGGGTCGATCCCACGAAGAGCACGCAAATCCTGGAGCGTCGGATGGTCGGCTCTCTCGAAGGGACCGTGTCCGATGCCCGGCAGCGCGTCTACGACCTCATCGCGGCGGTCTGAGACCGCGACGCTGAACACGATCGTGCTCCGGCTCACCTTCGCCGGCGAAGTGTCGGCGGAGTCGGTCATCCAGCACCTGCTGGAGACCTTCAACGACGACGGCTCCCTCGTCGACGCTTTCGCTGTCCCATCGACTAACACGACCGGCCGATAGCGACCGGTCCTTCACACCAGCACGACGCAGGGAAGCCCGGCCACAGCCGGGCTTTCTGCCGTGCTGCGTTTCACGCCCTCCAAACCACCCAAGGAGGCACAGCATGAGCCACCACCCCTACGAAGCGAGCCCCTACCTGACAGGGCCTGCCTATATCTACATCACGTCGGCGGACGGCCTGCCGTCTCCCCACCAGGCGGGCGATGACTCCGACGCCATCGCCCGTGTGAAGCTGTTCGACCCGAACGGAGGCTGGACCTGGTACGTCGCGGGGTACGACCGGCAGACCCGGATCGCCTGGGGCCTCGTAGACGGCTTCGAGCAGGAATTCGGCAGCATCGATATGGCTGAACTGGTCGCCGTCCGCGGCGCGCTCGGTCTGCCGGTCGAGCGCGACCTCTACTGGCGGCCACGTCCTCTGACGGAGTGCCTGCGGTGATCGCGACTCCGTACCCGCCCGGCGAAGGTCCGGTCTTCCGCTGCGGCCGGCAAGGCGCGGGCGGCATCTCGTGCGACTGGCTCGGCTTCCCGGCCGAGTCGGACCGTTGCCGGTTCCATCCGCAGCACGGCAGGCATCGCTACGAGGCGGCGAACTTCAACCCGCTGAGCTTCCAGCCCCTCTGGAATTACGCCAGCGCCTGCGGGTTCTGGCTCTACCCCGCCGACTTCATGGCGATGGGCTGCCGCGCACGCTACATCGATGGCGCGGAAGTGGTGCTCTTCGCCTACAAGGACCGCCACTCGCGCAACTACCTCCACCTCGACGACCACGGCCACTCAGCCTGGACAACGGGAGTTCACCCGGAACCGCTTCCAGCTACGCGTGCTATCGAACACGCGACCGGCATGGACCACCGTCACGGCGACGGCTGTCTCAACGGCTCCCGCGTCGTGACCCTCGAACGCCGGCGGAAGGCGGGATAGCGATGAGCTCGCCCACTCCCGACCGCCGCCATGTCGACGCGGCACGAGCGGTCGCGCTGCGGTTCCGGTCTCTGACCGGGATCGGAGACGACCCCAACCCGGACGCCGGCTGGACCGACACCATTGCTGAGCTCATCGCGGCGTTGCACCACCTCGCCGATGTCGAGATCGGTGAGGGCGGCTTTGACGTTTGCCTGGGCCGTGCCGCCTTCAACTACACCTACGCCCTGAGACCGGACGCGGACGGTGAAGCGTGACGGCCGAGCCGATCGTCCGCCTCATCCCGCACGGCGAGGACGGCCACTTCGAAACGCGGCTCTG
>JAHDWR010000184.1 GCA_023382755.1 Dehalococcoidia bacterium | reverse complement strand
CCGACCGGCAGTTCGAGGTCGAACCAGCTCAGGCTGCGGGTGGCCCGCGCCTGCCGGGCGCGTAGCTCGGAGCGCAGGCGGCTCGCGAACCCCGGGTCCGCCGTCCGCGAGAGTTCCTCGCGCACGTTGACGGGCAGGTCGGTCTCAGGGTCAGCCATCATGTTCATATCCGGCCTCCACCAGGATGTCGCGCAGGCGGTTGACCGCGCGGTAGGTCAGCTGTTTCACGGCAGCCTCGGTCTTGCCGAGCTGGTCAGCGATCTCCCGGCACGAGCGTTCGTGCCCGAACCGGAGGACGACGACCTGGCGCTGCACCTCCGGCAGCCGCGCGACCGCGGCCTGCACCAGGCAGCGTTGCTCGGAGCGGACTGCTTCCATTCCAGGCCAGTCGTCGATGGGACGGTCGTGGTCCATCAGCGGCACTTCACGGCCCGCCTTGCGGGCGAACGGCTTGCCGCGGTCTTCGTACTTCGGTAAATGGATGAGCGCCCGCCGGTACGCCTCAGCGGTCAGGTCCTCGGCGCCGGCATGGTTGCCCGCCAGCGAATAGGCGAAGCGGTAGACCTCCGGCTGCGTCCGGTCGTAGAGCGCGGCGAACGCATCGGGCGAAGCCTTTGCCGCGGCCACCAGCGCCGATTCTTCCATCACTACAGCCTAACGCGGGGCCAGGCGGTTGGTAACGCCGATGGCCAGCACTACCGGACAGTGCCGGCGCGCCGGAGCGGCCAGTAGCGCCAACGCACGCGCCCGAAGACCTCGTCGAGGCCAACGGGGCCGAAGTGGCGGCTGTCGGTACTTTCCGCCGGGTTGTCGCCCTCCAGCCACGCGCCACCGCCATCCGCGATGCGCACAAGGCGCTTCACCAGGGTCCGCGCCGGCTCCCGGGGGTCTCTCGCGAGCACGATGTCGCCGGGCCGGGCCCTCCGGCCGCGCCTGCTTACACGCTCGACGATGAGCCAATCGCCCGGTTCGAGCGCCGGCGCCATGCTGCGCCCGCTGACCTCCCAGCGGCGGTAGCGGCGGCGCGCGATGCCGAGGGCCGCCGGCAGCGCCAGAAGCCAGCCGAGGAACAGGGCCAATCGCACGTGCGCCTCCCGCGAATCACCGGACGCGGATAGCTACCAGCAGCATAGCCGCAGGCAGCCGCCAGCGGATGTCCCAGCGGATGCCCAGGGCGTCCAGGGGTGTTGAGAACCGCTCCGACCCGGGGAATTCGTCGAAGAGCATGGTCGCAAGTCCTTCAGCCCCGAGCGAACTGATGAGGTCGCCGAGCGTCCAGCTGCCATGGTCCCCGGCGTCGTCGCCGAAGTACGACCTGCCGACAACGAACAGCCCTTTGTGGGCCGCCCCGACACTCGAGACGGGGTGACGGTCGTAGAGGACGAGCCGCCCCGCCGGCTTGAGCACGTTGGCGACGCTTTCGGCCCACGAGTCGAACGCTTCCAGACCATCGAGCGTGCCCCACGGGCAGTAGACCGTGTCGAAGGTCTCCTCCGCGAATAAGGCCGCCGGGTCGCCCGGGTCGCCCGCGGCGAAGGCCAGGTTCATCCCCGCGCCATCGGCAAGCTTTCGCGCCGGGGCCACGGCCGGGTCGCCTCCGAGCACGGTGACATCGGCGCCGAGGTTTGCCAACGACAGCGCTTCCTCCCCGCTGCCCGGGGGCGCGACGAGGATGGACTGGCCGGCGCGCACATCGGCCCCTTCGGCTTCCGCGGGGTTCAGGCAGCTCCCGCCGTGCCGGTAGTACTCCGGGTCGACTTCGAACCACGAAGCGTCCGCCTTGAGCACGTCCATCAGGCGTTCAGGTCGCCGCGCGAGTTCTGGAATTCCATTACGTGCGAGTAGTCGTTGATGGTCAGCAAGAAGCGGCGGGTGTCGGCCGCCCGCAGCACAGTGATGCTCGTGTGGTGCACCGAGACCAGGTGATCGAACACGGAGCCGAGCACCCGGCTGAGGATCGCATTGATGACGCCGCCGTGGCAGGCGACGACCACACGCATGCCGACGCTCTCATCGACGATCCGGTCGAAAGCGCCGAACACGCGCTCGCGGAACGCATCCACGTCCTCACAGTAGGGGTAGGCCTCGTGCTTGCGCGTCCGGGTCACCTCGCGATAGATGTCGGCGAGCTGTTCGCGCGTGTAGATGTCGAGCAGGCCCTTGTCCTGGGGCGCGCGCTGCCAGAGGTCGATCTCCCGGAGGTCCGGGACGACCACTGTCGTGAGCCCGTGGTGGCGCGCGATGGCGTTCGCGGTGTCGTGGGCGCGGCGCATGTTGCTGCTGTACACACGCCCGATGCGGGCTGGCGCCAGCCGCTGGCCGACCGCCTCGGCCTGGCGTTGCCCGAGCGCCGAGAGCGGCGCGTCGTAGGCCTGGCCGAGCGGGATGTTATCGAAAAACTGCTGCTCGCCGTGACGCACGAGCAACACCTCGCACATCCCTTCGAACGATTCGGCGAACGGGTTCTCCAGGTCAATCGTCCGGACGCGTTTCCGTGTTGTCATGCGTGATTCAACCCCGGCATGGCTACCGCCGCGAGGTCCGGCTCCACGCGGGAGACGTAATCGCTGGCTTTGACGAAGGCCTTGAGGCCGGCGATGAAGGCCTCCAGGTCTGTATGGTCCATCTCGATCAGGATGCGCCGCGTGAAGACTTCGGTGCCCTGTTCCATGCGGTTGCAGGTGGCGTTGCCCTGTTCGGTGAGGATGTTTCGCACCAGCCGCCGGTCCGAATCGTCGTCCTCGCGGCTCACCAGGTCCATCTTCACCAGGCGGTCGACGATGCCGGAGATGGTCGGCGGCGTGACGCCGATCTTCTGCGCCAGCTCGCCTGCCGTCACCCCCGGCGACTCCCGCACCAGGAACAGGACGCGCAACTGCGCCGTTGTCAGCCCCATTTCCGCCCACGCCCGGAAGCGCAGGGGATCGAACATGCTGACCGTCTTACCGAAATACTGGATGGCGGTATCAACCGCGTGCTGGGACGCCCGAGGGGAAGTCGACACGGTTAGCCTCGTGCGAAGGACTTCGCAGACCGCAGGGTAACAGGCTCCGGGCCGAAGGCGACAGGGGCCGCGGGTCACAATCCGGGCGGCAGCCCGTGATCCTCAGCCGGATGATGGCGATACTGGGACCATGGCGCTGGACCTCGACCCCGGAACCGCCGCGCTCGGCAACCCCCGCCTCATCCAGGCCATCATCGGCGAGATGGCGGGCGGCGCCATCCCCTTCGAGCGTTTCATGGAGCTCGCCCTCTACCATCCGGAGCACGGCTACTACCGCAAGCCCGGCCGAATCGGCCGCCAGGGCGACTTCCTTACCAGCCCCATCATCCACCCGCTGTTCGGCTGGGCGGTGGCGGCGTGGTGCCGCGATGCCTGGGCGCGGCTCGGCGAGCCGGACGAGTTCACCATCTTCGAACCGGCCGCGGGCGGGGGCGCCCGCCCCGCCCCGGTCCGGGACGGGGCCGCCGGGCGTGCGGGCGGCGTCCGCGATGCGCTCCGCTACGTCGCGCTTGAACCCAACAACCCGGGGTCGGACCCCCGCGTCGAGTGGGCCACCCCACCCGTGGCGCCGGCCCCGAACGGAGTCGTCGTCACCAATGAGCTCGTCGACGCCTTCCCGGTGCGGCTCTTCGATGCCGGTCCGCGCGGCCCCGTCGAGGTGTTCGTCCGCTGGGATGGCGAGCGGTTCGTGGAACAGCCCGGAGGCGTGGCCTCCATCGATGGCGCGCCCGCCGAAGGGCGCTTCGAAGTCAACCAGCGCGCGTATCCCGCGATGCGCAGCCTCTGTTCGCTCGTCGAACGCGGCGCCGTGCTTGTCTTCGACTACGGCTATCCAGAGGAGGAGCTTTGGGCGCCGTGGCGCACCACCGGCACGCTCCTCTGCTTCTACCGGCACACGGCCCATGAAGACCCCTACCTGCACGTAGGCGAACAGGACATCACCACCCACGTCAACTTCTCCGAACTCGCCGCCGCCGCCGAAGACGAAGGCATGGCGGTGTCCGGGCCTGTCTCCCAGACGGAGTTCCTGTACGCGCTCGGCATCGGCAGCCTCGTCGATTCCGCGCGGGGTGATATGCAGGAGTACTTCACCCGCCGGCGCGCGCTCGAACAGCTCACCGATGGCGCCGGGCTCGGCCGCATCCGCGTGCTCGCGGCCACGCGCGGCCTCGAAGGCGTGCCTCCCGGGTTCGAGGCTGTCCCGTGAGCGAGGGCCCACGGATTCTGACCCCTCGCGAAACGCCACTCGCGCCTGGCGGACCGGCACCGCTCTTCGTCCTCCCGGCCATCCGCGCGGACGGCTCGCAGTTCGACGCCGACCTGGACGGACTGCTCGCTTCGGGGCCGGTCTTGCTGGTGTTCTACCAGGACGATGGGATGCCGATCTGCACGAGCGAGCTAAAGGCGTTCGCCCAGGAGCACGCCCTGCTTGCGGAAGCCGGCGTCCAGGTGCTGGCAATCAACACCAACGGGCTCGGTTCCCACCAGCGCTTCCAGGAGCGTGACCACTACCCCTTCCCCCTCATCAGCGACTTCCACGCCGAAGTAGTGAAGGCATACGGCATGTGGGACCCGGATGAGGCGAAGTCGCGGCGCGGTGTAGTCATCATCGGCCAGGATGGACGGGCCACCTACGCCCTCCCCCACTTCAACCCCGGCAGCGTCGCCACCTTCGAGGAAATCTTCCGCGCGCTCGGCCTCGCCTGATGCTTGCCAACGCGTGCCGCCGACCTGCTACCGTTTCTGCGTGGCTGCCTATTCCGACACCGTGATCGAACACTTCCAGAACCCCCGCAACGCCGGCGAGATCGAACACCCCGACGGCGAGGCCACGAAGTCCAACCCCGTTTGCGGGGACCGGATGCGCATCACCATCCGCGTCGCGGATGGGCGCCTTTCGGAGGTCCGCTGGCAGACGCGCGGCTGCCCGCCCGCAATCGCCACGAGCTCGTTCACCAGCGAAATGGTGCGCGGATGGACGCTCGAAGAAGTCGAGGCCCTGACCCGCGAGCGCATCGCGGAGGCGATCGGCGGGCTCCCTGGCGACAAGGTGCACTGCAGCGTGCTCGCGGCTGACGCGCTCCGCGGCGCGATCGCCGATTACCGCGCCCGTACGTCCTGAGGTTCCCGCACGCGGCGTGCTCACAATGGAAAGGCGTCCCGCTTCGTCCCACCCCGGTCACCGGCCAGTAACCGGTTGGACCCGCTCCCCGGTCGATTCCTCTAACAGGCTCCTTGCGAAAGACACGGCGCCCTGGGGGATTCGATGCACATCAGGACTCATCGCGGCGTCTTACCGCTCGCACTGATCATCGTCGGGGCACTCCTCGCCAGCTTTGCGATGACGTTCGCCGACGACAACCGCGCGGGCGCGCTCACGAACTGCGAGGTCTCGCACGACGGGAACGACTCCGAGGAGCTCGCCTTCCTCTCGCTCATCAACAACTACCGGACGCAAAACGGCCTCGGGACGCTGACCATCTCGACGAACCTGAACCGCGGCTCAGCCTGGATGACCGAAGACCTGGCCACCAACAACTACTTCGCCCACACAGACTCGCTGGGGCGCTCGGCCTACCAGCGCGCCATTGATTGCGGCTACCCCTCCGGGGCGGGCGAGAACCTCGCGGCGGGCGGCGCCTGGAGTTCAGCGCAAGCGGCCTTCAACGCATGGCAGAATTCGCCCGGCCACAACGCGAACATGCTCGGCCAGTACTACAAGCAGATCGGTATTGCCCGGTTCTACCTCGCCGGCTCCCAGTACGGCTGGTACTGGGCCACCACGTTCGGCACCACCGACGACGGCTCGGGCGGTGGTGGCGCAGGTGACGGCGGCAGTGGCGGTACCGAGCCGACCAACACCCCGTTCCCGCCCACCAGCACCCCCCTGCCGACGAACACGCCGACCCCGATCCAGCCGACCGCGACCCCCACCTCCGTGCCTCCCACAAGCACGCCCACGTCCGATTCTGGCGGCGGACAGGCGACGGCCACGCCGACCCCCTTCGTGCCCACGGCGACCCCGACTCCCAGGCCGTCAGGGGCGAGCCCGGCCACCACGCCGCCGCCCGCGACGCCCACGCCAACAAAGACTCCCGCCACCGTACCGGCCAACACGCCGGCGCCCGCGCCAACCCTGACGCCGACGCCAACCGCCGCCGCGGGCGCACCTTCGTTGCCGCTATCGCCGGGGGCGAACCTCGTTGCCTGGCCCGGGGACAACGTCTCTCCCGCCCAGGCCTTCTCCGGTAACACCTCCATCAAGGTCGTGTACGAGTGGAACGCCGCGACGGGCGAGTGGCACCGCTATTTCCCGGGCCTTCCGGCCTACCTGAACAACCTGGCGCGGTTGAACAAGGGCGGCGCCTACTGGGTCATCGCCAACCAGGCGTCCCAGCTTCGCGTCGACGACTGACGGGCCCTCCTGGTGTAAGTCCCCGATGGGCGCCTCCGGGCGCCCATCTTGATCGCCCAGTACAGTTAGTATACTTTCCCTCCACTCACCTCAGGAGGACCCCACATGCCGCGCGCACACGTGCTCGTCGGGACCCGCAAGGGCGCTTTCATCTACACCTCCAACAACGACCGCACCCACTGGGAAGTCTCCGAGCCGCTCATGCGCGGCTCCTCGATCTTCAGCATGACCGTCGATACCCGCGAGAGCCGCCCGCGCCTCTTCGCCGCCTCGAATCACTGGGCGTGGGGCCGCTCGGTGGCCCGCAGCGACGACGGCGGTAAGAACTGGGAACTCCGGACGCCGGGACTGGCCTTCCCCCAGGACGAGTCGCGCCCCATCCCCAACCTCAACTTCAGCCCATCGGGCGGCCTCACCGACCGCGGCCCGCTAAGCGTCGAAAACGTGTGGGCCATCACGCCGGGGCTTCCGAGCCAGCCCGGCGTCGTGTGGGCCGGCACCCAGCCCGCCGGCCTTTTCCGCAGCGAGGACCGCGGCGAGAGCTGGGCTCCCGTTGAGAGCCTGATCTACCACCCCGAGCGCAAGTACTGGTACCCGACCGGCGGCGGCGCATCCAGCCTTCACGG
>JAHDWR010000183.1 GCA_023382755.1 Dehalococcoidia bacterium | reverse complement strand
TCCCACCCACACTGCCACCCCAACTCCGACTGTCACACCGTCGGTGACGCCAACCGCGACAGCGACCCCGACTCATACGCCGACCGTATCGCCGTCGCCAACCCCACGGTCGTCACCCCCGCCAATCCGCATCCCTGCAGTCGCGCGCGACTAATCCTCGCGTACAATCCCGCCCATGTCCGAATCCGAGCGGCCCGCCTACCGAACCATCCGCGAATGGGCGGGCGATGAGCGCCCCCGCGAACGCCTCCTCGAACACGGCCCCGGCGTCCTTTCCGATGCCGAACTGATCGCCATCGTCCTCCGCTCAGGTATGCCCGGCGAAAACGTCGTCGATATGGCGCGGGGGTTGCTCGACTCGCTTGGCGGGCTCAGCGGCCTGGTCCGGTCCGATGCGAAGGTGCTCCAGCGCTCGCGCGGTCTCGGCCCTGCCAAGGCGGCGCAGATAGCCGCCGCCATCGAGCTCGGCCGCCGCGCGCAGCAGCTCGATCCCACGGATCGTCCCATCCTCTTGCGGCCAGAGGCCGTGTTCCAGCTCCTGGGACCGCGGCTTGTTGGACGCCGCCGCGAGGAGTTCTACGTCCTCCCGCTCGATACGCGTGGCCGGCTGCTCGGCTCAATCTCTCCGGCGAACGGCGGTGCGGCGAACTCGGTGGCGGTGCGCCCCGCCGAGGCGTTCCGCGAAGCCATCATCCACGACGCCGTCTCCGTCGTGATCGCGCACAACCACCCCTCGGGCGACCCCCGCCCAAGCCCGCAGGACGTGGCCGTGACGAAGGGCCTCATCGCCGCGGGTAAGCTGCTCGATATCGAGGTGCTGGATCACGTCGTCATCGGCGCCACCAGCTTCGTCTCGATGCAGCGCGAAGGGATGGCGTTCGAGCGAAGCGGCTCGGCCCGGGGGCTGGCGGCGGAGCCCTGAGTGCCGCCGGGGCTCCCATAGTCCCCACCTATGGCTCCATCCCTTCCCATCCACTGGCATCGGGTTCTCCGCCTCCGTACAATGACGAAACCGTGCACCCCGCGGGCCGCGCGTCGGCGGCACCCCGGCACTCCGCACTCAGGACTGAACAATGGAAGATGTCGTCATTACCAGCGGCGTCCGGACTGCCATCGGCAAGTTCCAGGGCTCCCTCGCTGATGTCCCCGCCTCCGACCTCGGAGCGCACGTCATCCGCGAGGCCGTCTCCCGCGCGGGCATCGCCCCCGAAAACGTCGACCAGGTGGTCATGGGCATCGTCGGTCAGGTCGCCGAAGACGCTTACCTCTCGCGCCACTCGACGGTGAAGGCCGGCCTCCCCATCGGCACACCCGCCATGAACGTGAACCGCATCTGCGGCTCCGGCCTCGAGGCCATTAACACGGCCTCCCGCCTCATCCAGAGCGGCGATGCCGACGTCGTCGTCGCGGGCGGCGCCGAGAACATGACGCGCATGCCCTTCTACCTGCGCAAGGCGCGCGCGGGCTACCGCCTCGGACACGATAGCGTCGAAGACGGCATCATCCACATGCTCAGCGACCCCTTCAAGGGCTACCACATGGGCATCACCGCGGAAAACCTTGCCGACCAGTTCGAAGTGAGCCGCGCCGCCCAGGACGAGTTCTCGGCCGAAAGCCAGCGCCGCGCCATCGCGGCCATCGAAGCCGGCCGCTTCGTCGACCAGATCGCCCCCCTGACCGTCAGGATCGGCCGCGAGGAGAAGGTCTTCGATGTCGACGAATACCCCCGCGCCACCACCGTCGAGGCGCTGAGTAAGCTCCGCCCGGCCTTCAAGGAGGGCGGCGTGGTGACCGCCGGCAACGCCAGCGGCATCAACGATGGCGCCGCCGCCGTCACCGTCATGAGCGCCTCGAAGGCGAAGGAACTCGGCGCCACCCCGCGGATGCGGATCGTGGCACGGGCGGAAGCCGGCGTGGACCCGTCGATCATGGGCAGCGGCCCCATCCCGGCCATCCGCAAGGCGCTCGCCAAGGCCCAGATGACCCTCGACCAGGTCGATGTCATCGAGCTGAACGAGGCCTTCGCCAGCGTCTCTTGCGCGTGCAGCAGCGAACTCGTGCTAGACCCGGCGAAGGTGAACCCGAACGGCGGCGCGATCGCGCTCGGCCACCCGCTCGGGGCCACCGGCGCGATCCTCACGGTGAAGCTCATGCACGAACTCGAGCGCACGGGCGGCCGCTTCGGCATCGTCAGCCTTTGCATCGGTGGCGGCCAGGGCATCGCCACCATCTTCGAGCGCGTCAGCTAAGCGCCCGGCACCCGCCACAACGAAACAGGCCGCCCGGTTGGGCGGCCTGTTTTTCTTCGGTGGAGAGCCGGCAAGTGGGGCCGGCTACTTGCCAACCGCTCCGATCCGGTCGCCTCGCTCCGGGTTGAGGACGGGCACGGGGAATTCGGCGAGGCGCGCCGCATACACCGCCAGGCCCACGATGAGGCCGGTGCCCATGAGCGGCGTGAAGATGCGCTTTGGGGCGGTCCAATCGCCGAGCAGGCCCACCACGAACCCGGCGATGCCGACGTTCACCAGGATGAACACCACCTGGTCCACGCGGTTCCCGCGCTGCCCGATGGTGGCAGCCATGAGCATCGCGAAGAGCGAGTTGGTCATGAGGCCGATGAACTGGGCGTGGTCGAGCGCCAGGAGCTGGTTGGTGGGGACCAGGTCGAAGTCTCCCTCGTACTTGATCACGAAGTACTGGGCGAGGCCGATCACGAAGGCCAGGCCCACCGTGGCCATGATCGCATGCCGTCCAGGGCTGGCCGCGGTGAGCGACACTGCTCGGAACTCCGGCCAGAGGCGCTTCACGAAGATGGCGATGCCGGCGATCTGGAGGAGGATGGCGATCGGCGCCAGGGCGGTCACTTCGAGGAGCATGCTCAGCATCAGGACGAGGCCGCCCGCGAAGGGGAAAGCCATCTGCAGCGCGCCCAGCCGGGTCGCCCTGGGAGGACTCGGAAAGAAGAACGCCCATTCGGCCATCGCAAGCCCGACCGGGACGAGGAAGCCAACGACCATGGTGGCGGGGTGCGCGCCGATGTCGCCGGGCAACCAGTTCTTGCCGGTCGCGAGTTCGAGGCCAAGGAGGATGCCGAGCACGCCACCGACGATGGACGTGCCCAGGGCCGCCAGGAACCCGATGTGTGGCACGCCGAGCTCGGTGCGCTTCGCGCGGTAGATGACCCACCCGGTGAAACCGGCGATCACCACGGTGGTGACCGTGCCGAGCGCCGGGCGCCAGTTGCCATAGGTGAAGGCGAAGGCCGCGACATACGCGACGACGGCCAGGATGGCCGCGCCCGTCAGCGCACGCACCACCTGGCGCTCACGGCGGGACACCCCGGCGGCATCGCCGAAGAGCCAGAGCGCCGCCGCGAACACGCCGAGGGTCAACCAGCCCAGGGTGCCGCCATGGACGTGGGAGAGGATTCGCCGCTGGTCGAAGTCGACCAGGTCGGTGCCGTTGAGGATGCCAATGCCGATGGTGTAGAGGAAGATCGCCATCGCCGCGAGCAGGAGCGTGCGGATCTCCGGCCACAGGGCCGGCCGTTCGTGCTGAACCATTGCCATGTGTAGTGTCCCCCAGTTCTTGTCCCGTCGGGCGGGATACTAGGGCCGACGGAGCTACCGGCACAAGGCATGCACGGCGGTCGTGTTGGCGTTTGGGAACACACCACACATAAATCCGGACACGGAGTTCCATAGACCGTGCCCGTCATCCACCCGATGCTTACTACACGAGGCCATCCTGTCATGGGGTGGCCGGCCGAATCCGCGAGCGGCGGAGCGGGGGACCCACTCTTGGGGTGAATCCTTCTGGAGCCCCGGAAGGACGGGCACTTCCGCCCGAACCCGTCAGCTCACCTCGCAGGCCACGGAAGCGAACCACCCGATGAGGTTGTGATTCGTGCACGTCTCCGTGCCTGCGGTTTTGCCTGTCTCCCGGCGGGCGAGCATCCCCGCATTCAGCGAAATCCGCGCCAACGCCGTCGCCGGGCTCGTCGCCGGCGTAATCGCGCTTCCACTCTCGATTGCGCTCGCCGTCGCAGTCGGCGTGCCGCCCATTGTGGGCCTGTACACGGCTGTGTTTGCGGGCGGGGCCGCATCGATTTTTGGCGGGTCCCGCTTCAACATTACGGGCCCGACGGCCGCACTCGTCCCCTTGCTCAGCCATGTGGTGCTGGTGCACGGCGCGGCTGCGCTGCCGATGGTCGGGCTGATGGCGGGCGTCCTGCTGCTGGCGATGAGCCGCCTCAAGTTCGGGTCGCTCGTCCGCTACATGCCGGGCACCGTCATCATCGGGTTCACGGCCGGTATCGCCCTGTCGATCATCTTCGGCCAGGTCAACACGTTCCTGGCCGTCTCGGGGACGGATCCAAAGCTCGAACACTTCCACGCGAAGGCGTGGGACACCCTCCAGCACCTGGGCAGCGTCGGCTGGACGACGCCGCTGGTCGGTCTGGCCTCGCTGGCGGTCCTTCTCGTTTCTCCACGCATCGTGCCCAGGGTACCCGCGGCTCTCGTCGCCGTTGCCCTCATCACCGCCCTGACCTGGGGATTCGGCATCGACACGCCGACGCTGGCGAGCAAATACGGCGACCTCCCCCGCGAGTTCCCCAGCCCCTCGCTGGGGTTCTGGGAGACCGGGCTCTTCCTGGACCTCTTGCGGCCGGCGATCGCGATCGCGATCCTCGGCGGGGTGGAGTCACTGCTGAGCGCCGTCGTCGCGGACGGCATGGTCTCGGGCCGCGTGCGTCACGACCCCAACGGCGAGCTCCGGGGCCAGGGCATCGCGAACCTGATTGGCCCCGTTTTCGGCGCGATGCCGGCAACCGCCGCCATCGCCCGGACGGCGGCGAGCATCCGCGCGGGCGCGACCTCGCGCATGGCCGGGGTGTTCCACGCGCTCACGGTGCTCACGCTCACGCTGGCGCTGGGGCCGCTCGCCGGGCACATCCCGATGACGACGCTTGCCGCCGTGCTGTTCGTTGTGGCCTGGCGCATCGCCGAAGTGCCGGAAGTCATGAACCTCCTGAGGCGCGCGCCGCGCGAGGACCTCGTGGTGCTCGTCTCGACCATTTTCATCACGCTCTTCTTCGACCTGACCTACGCCATCGGGTTCGGCGTGCTCGCCTCGACGGTGCTGCTGGTGCGGCGCCTTTCGCGGGTGCCGGCGGCGGCGGCGTTGATGCCGGACGAAACCGGGCGGATCGCGCAGGTTTCCCCCGAGCTGGGCGAACTCATCAAATCCCGTCCGGATATCGACTTCTTCACCGCGCAGGGTTTGCTCTCGTTCCACAGCGCCTCGGCATTCGAATACCAGTTGCAGGGCGACGTGCAGCGGCCGCTCATCCTCCGGATGAAGGACGTCCGCCACATCGACACCTCGGGCCTGCTGTCGCTCGAAGGGATCATCGAGCACCGCCGGAACCACGGCGGGCGCATCATCCTGACCTCGATCCAGCCGGAGATCCGGCCGCTGCTGGAGCGTTTCGGCATCCTGGAGATGCTGGGCCCGGGCAACGTGTTCGAACACACGAAGTGCGCCATCGCCTCGATCGACCACCCGGGCAGTGACCCCGACGAGGACGACGAGGGCGCGGCGGCGTAGCTGGCCGTTGGCCGTTGGCGTTTTGGCCGGTGGTACCCCCGGTGCGCCTCGGATTGCTTCTGCTCGAACGCGACCGCCCCGGCGAGCCAACCGTGCCCTCTCAACGCCTGCGCCTGTGGTGTGCCCCCGCTGCAGCGCGCCATCCCTGGTGCGCCTCGGATTGCTTCTGCGCACACGAAGGGGGCGGCGCGCGCCACCCCCTTCGCTCACGGCCGCTGGACGACGGCCAACGGCCGCTCAGGCGCGGACGCCGGTCAGCTTCGCCAGCTTTACCGTGTTGAAGAGCGCGAGGCCGGCGTACCACTTCACCCGGATGCGGCTGGCGTCTTTCGTCTCCAGGCTGCCGACGCGTTCGACCGTGAGCCCTCCCGGCGCCGTCAGGCCGCTCAGCGCGCCCTCGCCGAACTGCATCGCGAAAACCGTGCTGCAGTCGTTGCTGGTCCCGACGGTCTGGGCATCGCCGATGTAGTCGGAGATGCCGATCGGGATGCCATCGTAGAACTGGAGCATCTGGCCGAACTCATCCCGGTCCGCTTCGAGGAAACCGCCCGAGGCGCGCGCGAGCTCGTTCAGCGTGCGGCGCGATCGGCGGCTCATCAACAGCAGGTCCGGCTTGCCGCCGCGCACCCGGTCGATGAGCTCGTCGAGCTTTTCGAGCGTGAGCGTGCCGCCGTTCACCCCCATGCTGACCGTCTGGCCGCCCGCGCACAGCAGGTCGATGCCGTCGAAGCTCTTCGGATTGCCGGCATCGTCGCCGTTGACGAACGTGTCGTCGAAAAGCGACTGGACAGCCTTCGCCTTGAGCTGGACAACGGCCGCTTCGAGGTCCTGGATGTTCGAGCGGGTGCTCTTGAGGAAGTTATCGATGTCGGCGTCCCCGCCCAGGATCTTCAGCGTGGCGGTGGCCTGGGTGAAGGTTGGCGTGCTTTCGTCCCAGTCGTCGCCGACATCGTAGAAGTCGGCCGAGGGGGCAGCGTTTTCGCGGTTGTAGGTCAGACCGTTGCCGACGATCTCGATGAACGGCAGGCGCTGGAGGACGGGGCTCTCCTGGGCAATCGTGTCGATCACACCGGAGAGGAGGGTGTCGTTGCTGAGTTTCGCGGCCTCGACAAGCGTGAGGGCCATGGGTCTACCTCCGTTGGGGGATGGGCCGATGGTGCGGGGGCGGTGTGGCCACCTCGAAGCCCCGGATGGCACAGCGGCGCAAATCTTCACGCCGGGCGACCCCCGCGCGAGGGCCCCTTCGCACCTGACGGCGCGAGTGAGGTTGCCGCAAACTACGGGCATGCCGCCTGAAGAACTCGCCCGCGAGCTTGCCCGCGCCATCGCCGCCAGCGGGGCCAGCGAAGGCCGCATCCGGGTGTTCGTGCGGGGCGGCACCACGGACCCCGGCGAATTCGATGCCGCTTTCGTGGCCGCGCTCCTCGCCGAGCTGCCAT
>JAHDWR010000182.1 GCA_023382755.1 Dehalococcoidia bacterium | reverse complement strand
CTTGCTGGCGCGCGGGGCTCGCCGGGGTGGGTGTGGGGGTGCACATTTCGCCGGGGGTGAGGGGCGGGGCGGGGTGGGCGGTTGGGTGGCGATGGTGGGGGCGCGGTGCGTGGCCCTTGCTGACGCGCGGGGCTCGCCGGGATGGGTGGGGGTGCGCACATTTTGCCGGTGGCGCGGGGCGGGGCGGGGCGGGGTAGGCGAGTGGGTGGCGATGGTGAGGGTGCGGTGCGTGGCCCTTGCTGACGCGCGGGGCTCGCCGGGATCCCCGTGCGCAGGCGAATCGACAATCGTCAATCGTCAATCGGGGCGTGGGTGGGCGCGGGGGGTGCGGGCCCCTGGCTGCCGGGCGGGGCCCGCGGGTAGCCCGGTGCGCGGGCTAATCCACAATGTACGGGGTGCACCGGGGGGGGGGGGGGGCGGGGGGGGTGTGGGGTTCAGGCCGCCCGGTTGGAGACGACGAGCTGGCGGCGGCCGGCGGCCTTGGCCGAGTAGAGGGCGCGGTCGGCGAGGTCGTAGGCGCGAGCGAGCGTCACCGCGGGTGTGTCGGTCTGGCGTCGGCAGGGGGCGAGGCCGCCACTCACAGTCACGCGGAGGGAGTCTCCCCCGGGGAGCGTCACCGGTTCGGCGGCGACCCGTTCGACAGCGCGTTGGGCCGCGGCTTCGGCTTCGGCCACGGGGCCGAGGAACAGCACGGCGAACTCCTCTCCGCCCAGGCGCCCGACGGTGCCGATCGAGTCGACAGCCTCGGTGATGCGCTCGGCAACGGCCCGCAGGACGACATCGCCGCCGGGATGACCGCAGGTGTCGTTGATGGTCTTGAAGGAATCGACGTCGAAGATAGCGATAGCGGATGGGCGGCGCGATTCGGCGAGTTCGAACCAGGCGCGGCGGGAGAGGACGCCGGTGAGGGCGTCGTGGCTGGCGAGGTATTCTGCCCGGCGGCGCGAGTTTTCGGCCACGCGGGCGAGCTCCTCGGCGCGTTCCTTGGCGGTACGGAGTGCCTCGTTCAACGTCCGGAGTTCGCGCTCGGCGTGGACGCGCTCGGTGACATCCATGGTGACCGTGATGACCGCTACCGGGACGCCGGAGTCGTCGCGCAGGGGGGCGAACTGGGTCTCGTACTCGCGGCCGTAGGTGCTGGAGTTTGCACAAAACGCTTCTCCGGCCAGGCAGCGCGCCACGTGACCGCGGGTCGCCTCGGCGATCCCGGGGGGCAGGACGTCGAAGACACTCTTGCCGGCTAGCGCGGTACCAGCGCTGACCGCGCGGGGGACGCTGGCGCCTTCGGAGAGGGTGATGGTGCCATCAGGCTGGATGACGGTGATGAGGGCGGGAGAGCTGGCGAAGACGGCCCGCAACTGGGCCTCGGCTTCGCGGAGCTCGCGGTTCAAGCGGAAGGCCGTGACGCTGTTGCTGGCCTGGGAGACGAGCGCCCCGAGGAATCCGACCTCCTGTTCTTCGAAGGAGTGCGTTTCGGAGGCGCAGAAGGTGACGCTGCCGAGGAGCTGGTCGCGGAAAAACATGGGGAAGCAGGCCATCGAGAGGATATGGGCCTGCTGGTAATAGCCGCGGAGGCTGTCGTCGACCAGCATCTGCTCGTTCGGGTCGAAGACATCGGGGACCAGCCAGGGCATGCGCGTCCAGGCGAGGTGGCGGGCGACGCGGAGGTCGCGCTCGATGGCGGTGGGCCCCATATTCCCGGTCCGGCCCTGTTCGGCGATCGTGGTCTCGGAGTGGCGGCCGACATTCAGGGCGCGGTCGGTGACGTGTTCGATCGCGGGGTCGGTGAGGGTGATGGCGACCCAGGCGTAACCGGAGGCCTTGGCGAGGGCGGTGGATAGGCCTGTCAACACTTCGTTGACGTTATCGGAGCGGCTGAACGATTCGGCGACATCGGCGAGCGCGCTGAGCTGGGAACGCTGGCGCTCCTGGCGCTCGGCATCGAGCACGTTGCCGACCAGGTAGGCGAGCAGCGGGCGGATGGAGGCGACGAGGTCGACCTGGTCGCCGGAGAGGCCCTCGGGCCACGGGCCGCGGACGATGAGGACTTCGGAGTTGCTCTCGTTGCCGGGGAGGAGGGTGGCGACATGGGTGGCCGGGGTACCCGCTTCGAGCGGATGGGCATCGACAACCATGCGGTCGGTAACGGAGAAGAGTCCGCCGGGGAGGGCGGGGTTGGCGGCGCCTTCGCGCCAGACGAGCCAGTAGCCACGCTGCTTGATCTCGTAGGCGCGCGGGTCTTCGGTGCTGCCAAGGCGGACGAAGTTGGGGTCGCCTGCGCGGATGACATAGGCGTCCTCGGCGCCGAGCACGTCCTTGACGAGGCCGCAGGCGGCGAGGACGGTGCCTTCGCCGACCTGCTGCGCCGGAGTTGCGGCGAGGCGTCCAAGGGCGGCGAGCGTGTTGAGCATGAGGATTCCCCTACCTCGCTCAAAGGATGCACCGTAGTTATCGGCAAATACGGTTTGCGCCTTAGGCCCGGCAAATGCGATTTTTTTGCAGCCGCTAAGTGACGCCGCAACGAGGCCGGGTGACCCGGGCCTCGTGGACGTGGTTTCCGGCGCCGGGTCAGCTCCCCGCGGCGGGGGAGGGGGCCTGCTGGGGCGGGGGCTGGACCTCGCCGCGGCGGCGGCGGGCGAACGCTTCGTCTTCGCCGACCATGGCGGCGGCCTGCTGGGCCTGTTCCTGCTCGTAGGTCATCTTGTAGAGGTTGGCATAGATGCCGCCCCTGGCGAGCAGTTCGTCGTGCGTGCCGATCTCGGCGATGCGGCCCTGGTCGAGGACGACGATGCGGCTGGCCTCGCGGATGGTCGACAGCCGGTGAGCGATGACGAACGAGGTCCGGTTCTTGAGGAGTTCGCGGAGGGCCCGCTGGATGATGACCTCGGTCTGGGTATCGACGTAGGCGGTTGCCTCATCGAGCACGAGGATGCGGGGGGCAGCGAGGATGGCCCGGGCGAAGCTGATGAGCTGGCGCTGGCCAACGGAGAGGTTCTGGCCGCGCTGCTGGAGGACTGTCTCGTAGCCCTGGGGCAGGCGGCTGATGAACTCGTCGGCGCCGACAGCCCTGGCGGCGGCAATCACGGCCTCGTCGGTGGCCTCGGGGCGGCCGTAGGCGATGTTCTCGCGCACGGTGCCGCTGAAGAGGTAGGGGTTCTGGAGGACGACGCCCATGTGCTTCGTGAGCGAGCGGCGCTTCACATCGCGGATGTCGTGGCCATCGATGCGGATGGCGCCACCTGTGACTTCGTAGCCGCGGCTGACGAGCGAGGTGATGGTCGTCTTGCCGGCGCCGGTGGGGCCGACGAAGGCGATGGTCTCGCCGGGTTCGACGTGGAGGTCGATGCCGCGGAGGATCGGCACACCTTCGGTGTAGTGGAAGTGCACGTCGTCGAAGTCGACGCGGCCCTCGACTTCTTCGAGCTCGATTGCGTCTTCGCGGTCCTTGATGCGCGGTTCGGTATCGAGCACTTCGAAGATGCGCTCGCCACCGGCCATGGCACGCTGGAGCATGGTGTACTGGAGGACGAGGTCGCGGATGGGGTCGAAGAAGCGGCCGACGTAGAGGGTGAAGCTGGTGAGGACGAGGAAGAGGTGTGCGACGTTGACATCGGAGGCGTTGAGCGCGCGCATGCCGCCGACGATGACCACGGCGCAGGTCGCGATGGCCACGGCGAGTTCGATGACAGGCATGATGGCGGCGCTGAGCATGCCGGCCCAGATGTTGGCGCGGCGGTTCTCCTGGTTGAGGGCGTCGAAGCGCCGGGCGTTTTCGTCCTCGCGCGACATGGACTGGACGGCGCGCACACCGGAGACGTTTTCGGCGAGCGTGCCATAGAGGGCGCTGATCTTGACGCGGACGTTGACGAAGGCGGCCTTGGCGTGGCGCGCCCACCAGACCATCACGATGATGAGCGGGGGCACGATAGCGAAGGTGACAAGCGCAAGCTGCCAATCGACGGTGAGCAGGACGATGACCACGACCGTGAGGCCGACGAAATCGGCGAGGAAGGTGAGGGAGCCGCTGGTCAGGAGTTCTTGCATGACGGTGACGTCGCTGGTGAGGCGGCTGATCATGCGGCCGACTTCCATCTCGTCGTAGAAGCTGAGGGAGAGGCCCTGCATGTGGTCGTACATTTCTGTACGGAGCTGGAGCAGGAGGCGGTTGCCCATCCAGGCGGTGGTGAGCAGCTGGATGTATGCGGAGATCCAGGTGACGAAGGCGGCGCCGATCATGATGCCGAGGAGCGTCCAGATCTGGCCGGTGTTGCCTTCGACGCCGGCTTTGACGGTGAGGCCGATGAGCAGCGGCTGGAGGAAACTGGTGACCGCCGAGATGATCATGCAGGCGAGCGCGAGGGAGGCCTGCTTCTTATAGGGTTTGAGGTAGGGGAGGATGCGGCGGACGACCTGGGCGTCGTAGGCCTTCCCGAGGTATTCGTCGTCCCAGCCATCGGAGCCACGGCTGTGCCGCATGGGGCCGGTTGCCTGGCCCCCGATGCCAGAGCTCCAGCCGCCGGCGCCGGCGCCACCAAACATACCCATTACCGGCCTCCCCCGGCGGCGAACCGCGATTGCTGTGCGATGGTGCTCACGCTGCACCTCCCGCGCCCGACTGGGTGGGCGATGGGGTGAACACCGGGGCATGGCCGGGCTGTGTGCCGGCCGAGCCGTTGCCACTGCTGCCCGCGGCCACGGATGTGGGAGCCACCCGCCCGAGCGCCTCTTCCTGGTCTTTGAGTTCGAGGTCGAAGATGCGGCGGTAGAGGCCTTCCTGTTCGAGAAGGTCCTGGTGGCGGCCGCGCTGCACCACCTTGCCCCGGTCGAGGACGATGATCTCGTCGGCACGGATGACGGTCCGCAGGCGCTGCGCGATGACGAAGGTGGTGCGGCCTTTCATGAGCTCCTGGAGCGCCTGCTGGATGAGGAACTCGGTCTGGGAGTCCACGCTGGCGGTCGAGTCATCGAAGATGAGGATGCGCGGGTCGAGGAGGAGGGTGCGCGCGATGGCGATGCGCTGCTTCTGGCCGCCGGAAAGGGTGACCCCGCGCTCGCCGACCCATTCGTCGTAGCCATAGGGGAGGCTGACGATGAAGTCGTGGATGCGGGCAGCCTTCGCGGCGCGCTCGATCTCCTCCTGGGTGGCCTCGGGGCGGCCGTAGGCGATGTTGTCGCGGATGGTGCCGATGAAGAGGAAGACATCTTGCTGGACGATGCCGATGTTGCGGCGGAGGGACTCGATGGTGACATCGCGGACATCGACGCCGTCGATGGTGATCCTGCCCTCGGTGACATCGTAGAAGCGCGGGATGAGGTTGACGACGGTGGACTTTCCGCTGCCGGTGGGGCCGAGGAGCGCGATGACCTGGCCGGGCTTCGCATCGATGTCGACGCCGTTCAGGACCGCGCTGAGGCTGTCGTAACCGAAGCCGACGTTTTCGAAACGGACGTTGCCGGCGACGTTTTCGAGGGGGACGGCATCCGGTTTTTCCTGGACGACAGACTGGGCATCGATGAGTTCGAAGACGCGCTCGGAGGAACTCATGCAGCGGGCGAACATATTGATGATGAAGCCGATGGAGCGCATGGGGAGCTGAAGGAGGTTGAGCCAGAGGGTGAAGGCGAGGACATCGGAGGCGCTCGCATCGCCGCGGGAGATGAGCCACGCGCCGACGCCCACGGTCAGGCCGATCTGGGCGGCGGAAAGGCCCTGGAGCATCGGCTGGTTGCGGGCCTGGATGACCGATGAGGTGTAGCTGAGGTCGGCCTGCTTGCGGGCCGCTTCGGCGAACTTCTCGCTTTCGAACGGCTCGCGGCTGAATGCCTTGACGACGCGGATGCCGGTGAGGCCCTCTTCGGCGACCTGGGTGACTTCGGCCTGGTTCTGCTGGATCTCCTGCCAGATGGGGCGGAGGCGGCGGCTGGTGACGATCGACCGCCAGGCGAGGATGGGCAGGCTGATGATGCTGACGACGGCGAGCTGCCAGTTGATGATGAACATCCCGACCACGGAGATGAGGAGCATGAGCATGATGAAGGCGAAACGGAGCGCCCCCATATTGATGAACATGCGGATGTTCTCTACGTCCTGCGTTGCGCGGGACATGATCTGGCCGGTCTGTACCTTGTCGTGGTAGGCGTAGCTGAGCCGCTGGAGGTTGTCGTAGATCTTGTTGCGGATGTCGTAGGCGACGTTCTGGCCGACGGTCTCGCCGAGGTACTGTTGCCCAAACGAAGCGAGTCCACGCCCGATGGCGAATACGACGATGGCGAGCGAGCCGAGGACCAGCAGCTTCTCGTTGCCCTGCAGGCCGATGAGCCTATCGGCGTCATCGCGCTGCGGGTCGAGGCCGAAATCGATGGCGAAGCGGATCAGGAGTGGGCTGATCATGACGAACGAGCCCGCCAGGAGCATGGAGAGCCAGGCGAGCGCGATCCTGCCCTTATACGGTTTGAGATATGGAATGAGGCGCAACAGCCAGCGCACGGAGAGTCCCCCTTCTCGTGTGGGGAGCCTATCATACCTTCACGCGAACGTGAAGTTACCGGACGGTAAGTAAGCAGCCTGTTTCCGTGCGGCTGGTACGATCGGCCCGTGGCCGCGCCCGCTGACTACTATGCACTCCTGGAGCTGCAGCCCGGAGCCACCGCCGAGGAGATCCGCAGCAGCTACCGGCGGCTGGCGCGGCTGCATCACCCGGACACCAGCGGGAGCCCCGAGTCGGTGGCGCTCATGGTCCTCATCAACGAGGCGTGGGAAGTGTTGCGGGACCCGCAGCTCCGGGCCGCCTATGACCGGACGCGGCCACGCCCTGCGCCCCCGCGCCGAGTGGTTCGCACGGTCCGCAGGACGCCAGCGGAACGGCCGCAGCGGCCCGCTCCCACCGCCGGCGGGGGGCCGCCGCGGGGGTTCGAAGCAACTGAAGACGCCCCCCGGACCGGCCCGGCCACGTATACGGGCGACCCGTCGGTCGACTGGTACGCGGCGCTCGGGGTGCGGCCGGATACACCGCGGCCGCAGATCCTGAAGGTGCTCGCGCGCCTGGCGG
>JAHDWR010000181.1 GCA_023382755.1 Dehalococcoidia bacterium | reverse complement strand
CGCGCTGGTGGATGCGCCGGGTGACTTCAGGCGGACGCTGGGCGAGCTGCCGCCGGGTGTCACGTTCGTCCCGGCGGGCGAGGGTGGTGTGGACGTAGCCGTGAGCTTCGTGACGGCCGAGGAGCAGCTGGCGGGACGTTTCCTGGCGCTGAAGCCGTTGCTCGATCCTGCGGGCGGGCTCTGGATTGCCTGGCCGAAGCGGGCCCGTGGCGAACCGGCGGCATTGAGCGAAAACAGGGTGCGCGAGGCCGGCCTGGCGGCGGGGCTGGTGGACAACAAAGTCTGCGCGATCGACGAGCGGTGGTCCGGGTTGCGGTTCGTGTACCGGCGCGCGGACCGGCCAAAGGTGGCGAAGTGAGCGCGCCGCTGGTGGGTGTGACGGCGGCAACGGCTTTCGACAGCCGGGGATTCGAGCGGGCGAGCCTGAACTTGAGTTACCTTCGCGCGATCGAGGCGGCCGGGGCGGTGCCGCTGGTGCTCACCCCCGGGATGGCACGTGAGCAGCTGGAGGCGGCCCTTGGCCGGTGTTCGGGGTTGGTGTTGAGCGGCGGTGGCGACGTTGCGCCCAGGCGGTACGGACATGTGCCACACGAGAGCATCATTGGCGTCTCGGAGGCGCGGGATGAGCTGGAGTTCGCGGCGCTGGCGGCGGCGGAGCGGGCCGGCTTGCCGGTGCTGGCGATCTGCCGGGGGATGCAGGTGTTCAACGTGGCGCTCGGCGGCTCGCTGGTGCAGGACATCCCGTCGATGGTGGAGGGGGCGCTCGCGCATTCGGTGCAGCAACCGCGACACGGCCCGGCACACGCAGTGGAGGTTGGGGCGGAGAGCCGCCTGGCCGGGATCGTGGGCGGTACGCGGATAGAGGTGAACTCGCGCCACCACCAGGCTATCGACCGGCCCGGGGACGGGCTGGTGGTGACGGCACGGGCGTCCGACGGAGTCATCGAGGCAGTCGAAGTGCCGGGGAGCCGGTTCGTGGTGGGGGTGCAATGGCACCCGGAAGACATGGCCGGCCAGCCGGGCATTGGTGAGAGCGCGGACCGCCTGTTCGGCGCGTTCGTCGAGGCGGCGCGCCGGAACGCCTAGGGCAGAGTTCAGGCGGAGGCGGTCCCGGGGAGAGCGAGGCGCCGGAGGGAGCGGGCGCTGGTGGAACGCCAGCGATCGACTTCGACGAGGGCGAAGGCGGCGACCATGACCATCGCGAGGACGCCCAGTGTCAGACGGGCTCCGGCGAAGGTGGTGCCGACGCCCATGAGGAGCAACGGGAGGGCGATGAACGACTCGGTGAGGGTGAGCTGGACGGCGAAGACGCGGGCTTGCTGACCGATCGGGGCGGTCTCGGTGAGGGCGACGCGGGCCGCGATGAGCAGGCCGCTCAGGCAGAGGCCGAGCAGGAACGCGACCGGGATGGCGACGGCGAAGGTGGTGTTCATCTCGGCTTCGAGCCGGATGACCGGCGGCACATGGCTCAGCTGGGCGACAGCGGTGATGCCATAGTCGAGGGCCGCGAGCGCCGCAACGGAGACGACGAGGCCGAGGATGGCAAGGCGCATCACATCGTTGGCACGGTCGAGCGTGAGGGAGCGGCCGCACCAGAGGAGGCCAGCAAGCACGCCGATGACGCCGGGGACCATCAGGTAGGCGAGCCCGCCCAGGCCGAGCCCGAGGTCGCGTTCGAGGTAGAAGGGGAGGGCGACGACGATGCCCTTGGCGACGACCATCTTGAGGCCGAGGGCCACGAGCGCGTACCGGGCGCGGTACTCGCTGCGGAAGAAGCGGACGGTGTCGCCGAAGCGCATGGCGCTAGCGACAGACGCCGGAGCCTTTACCGCAACCGGGTCGAGCCGCCAGGCGAGCAGGGCGGTGATGGCGGTGAGGACGAGGAAGCCGGCTGCGGCGCCGGCGAGCATGAGGCGCGGCCCGCCGAGGAAGTAGAGGGCCGGGGCAAACACGAGCATCCCCATGCCCTGGCCGCCGTACTGGAGGGCGACGAGCCAGGAATGGACGCTGCCGGCCCGGGCATGCTGGAGCGGCTTCACGAGGGCCATTTCGGCGGGAGTGAAGACCTGGGAACCGGTGGAGTAGGCGAAGGCGAAGATCCAGGCGCTGGTGCCGCCATCGAGGAAGAAGAGGGCGCCGGCGATGGGGAGGAAGCGGAGGACCGCGCCGGTCGCGAAGCCGCGGGCCGGGCCGAGGCGGTCGGCGATTGCGCCACCGGGGAGGCCGAGGAGGATGGAGGGCAGGAGGGTCGCGAGGAAGAGGCTGCTGAGGCCGAGCGCGGGACTGCTGCCCGTGCCGGCGATGAGGAAGAGCGAAGCCAGCCAGAGGTTCTGGGAGGTTTGCGCGAGGAACTTCGCGCAGTAATAGATGCCCCGTTCGAGACCGAAGGTACGAGAAGACGTGCCAGCCACCCGGCTACCCCACAACGTCATCCAGACCACCGGTGCGGGCGGCCTGGCGATTGCGTCTGAGAGACCTGGGCGGTGAAGCTACGGTCTCTCCCAAAAGCCTACGAGGTTAGCTGACGGGTTCGGCATTGGGAGTTGCCTACGCGCTCTTGCGCGATACACCCCTACAGTTGGGTCCCCCGCTTCCCGTGCGACGGGAACTCGGCTTGCATTCAGTATACGCCGAAAACAGGTGCCGTGGTTTCCTTTATGTTCGTTTGGCGCTGAGGTGTTTGGCGCTGAGCGTGCGGGGAGCCTACGATTCGGCCCTCGCAAATTCGCCACCGGGGAGCTCGCAGCATGATCGATTGGCCGGCCATCCACCGCGAAGCGCTCGAGATCTTCGTGCGCTACCTGCAAATCGACACGTCGAACCCGCCGGGGAACGAGAAGCCGGCGGCGCGCTTCCTCGGGGCGCTCTGCGAGACCGAGGGCATCGCCGTGGAGTACATCGAGACGGCGCCGGACCGCGAGGTGCTGGTGGCGCGGCTTGGCGGTGATGGATCGAAGCGGCCGATCATGCTCTGCAACCACACGGATGTGGTGCCGGTGGAGGCGCAGTACTGGACGATGCCGGCGTTCGAAGGCCTGGTGACGGATGGGCGCATCTACGGGCGCGGCGCGGTGGATATGAAGGGTTGTGGCGTGATGCAGCTGATCGCGTTCCTGCTGCTGAAGCGCCAGGGAGTGCCGCTGAAACGGGATGTCGTGTTCTGCGCCGTCCCCGACGAGGAAGCGGGTAGCGACTGGGGGATGGTGTGGCTGTGCGAGCACCGGCCCGACGTGGTGGACGTGGAGTTCGAGCTGAGCGAGGGCGGGGGCGGCACCACACGGTTTGGGCGCGAAGAGACAAAGCTCTTCAGCATCGCGACGAACGAGAAGGACATCTGCTGGCTGAAGCTCACCGCGGTGGGGCGGCCGGGGCACGGGAGCGTGCCGCACGCGGACAACTCGGCGGTGTACCTGGTGCAGGCGCTCAACCGGCTGGTGGAATGGGAACGGCCCCTGACGTTCACGCCGGATACGGAGGCGTACCTGGAGCGGCTGGCGGAGGCGGGACTAATGCCGCGCGACCGGGCCGAGGTAGAAGAGCGCATCCGCCAGTCGCCGGAGATGCAGGCGATGTTCGTGAACACGCTGAACCTGACGATGCTCGATGCGGGCATCAAGGCGAACGTCATCCCGGCCCGGAGCGAGGCGGTCATCGATTGCCGGCTGCTGCCCGGACAAACGAAAGAGGACTGGATCCGGCAGGTGCGCGAGCAGATCGCGGATGACCGGATCGAGGTGGAGCTGTATTCGCCGGACCAGGGCGAGCCCGAACGCGTGCCGTGGGATACGGAGCTCTTCCGGACCATCAACGACGTGGTGAAGGAAGCGATGGAAGACGCGATCGTAGTGCCCGGGATGACCATCGGCGGGACCGACAACCGGTTCCTGCGGGCGATGGGCATCCCGGCCTACGGGTTCATCCCGTGCCTCCTGAGCCCCGAGGAGCGCCGGGGATTCCACGGGAACGATGAGTTCATGACGGTAGAGAACTTCCAGATGGGGTGCGAGCTGATGTACGAGATCGTGCGGCGGATGGTCGTGTAGGCGGGACGGTCAACAGGGAGGCGCGGAGGCGCAGAGGTGGTGGGCGAGGGCCTCCCCTACGCTCGGATCTCTGCTTGAGGAGTCGGGGTGGGGTGTCAGAGTTGCGGCCGGGTGGGCCGAAAGTCACGCGCTTGCTGAGGCGCGCGCCTGTGACCCGGGCTTTGTGTCTTGGGTGCGGAGACGTGAGCCTTTGGAGTATGGGTGCGCACCGGCGGGTATGGGTCGCGGGGATCGTGGTGGGCGCCGTGGCCGCGTTCGGGCTGCTTGTGGCACAGGTGTGGGTGTTTCGCACGCTGAGCTGGACCCACCGGGAACCGCTGGCGGACTCCTTCATCGGGTTCAACTTCAGTTGCGACCAGGCGGAGTACCTGTTGTTGGAGGACCCGGAAGCCGGTCCGGATGGGTACGTGGATGACCGCCGCCCGGGACGCGCCGCCTGGTGCGCGGAGACGCTGGAGCGCCTGATTGGGTTGACCGGCGCGCGGCATGTGCGGCTGAGCGTGCCGTGGGACGAGGTGGAGCCGCGGCCCGGAGCGTTCGACTTCGAGACCCTGGACGCGCAACTGGCGGTCGCCGAACGGCGCGGGGCCACGGTGTCGCTTTCGGTGGGCATGAAGGCCCAGCGGCACCCGGAGTTCTACATTCCTGCGTGGGCGGTCGAAGGCCTGGACCTTCCGCGAGGGGTGGTGCTCTCGGACAACCGGGCGTTGCGGCAGCGCGCGTTGCGCATGGTCGTCGCCGTGGTCCGGCACGTTGGCGACTCACCGGTGGTGGACTCATGGGGGGCGGAGAACGAGGGGTACATCGCCTCGCCGCGCTCGAACGACTGGACGCTGAGCCGGGAGTACGTGGCAGAGGTGGCGGCCACCATCCGCGAACACGACCCGCTCGACCGTCCCGTGGCGATCAACCACGCGCAGCACTTCGTGATGGACCGGCGCTGGAAGGACGCTCTGGCGGACGGCGATATCCTGGGGCAAAGCCTGTACCCGTTCCGGAACTACGAGGCGCTGGGCCGGGGGTTCGTGGTGAACATCATGGAGATCGGGCCGTTGATGCCGAACTATGCCTACCAGGCGCGCGAGGCGAGGGCGGCCGGGAAACAGCTCTGGGTCACCGAGCTGCAGGCAGAGCCGTGGACCGATGAGGACGCTCGCCTGGTAACCCCGGAAGACCCCTCGCCCAACCTTTCGCCCGGGCGGCTGGCGACGAACATCGCCTACGCCCGGCGGACCGGGGCTGAGCGCATCTACCTGTGGGGCGCGGAGTGGTGGCTCTACGAGGGGGACCGGTTTGGCGATTGGCGCTGGGTGGAGCAGGCCCGGGCGGCGGTCCGGTGCGGGGAGGGGCGTTGAGCGAGGCGCTTCAACAGGGGCACGGGTCGGAGGAGAGTGGGTAGGGAGGCGATACGGGGTGCAGGGCAGCGTCGACGGCGTCCATCAACTGGCCGCCATCGATGACCATGGGAAGGTAGGCACTGGCGCCGGAGCCGGTATACAGCTGGCGCTCACGCTCGCGGGGGACGGGCGTGAGAATGATGACGCGGGCGCCGCGCTCGACCATGGCGAGGCATTCCTCGGCCGTACAGTCAGCGGGCGTGGTGATCACGATGTCATCGAGGCCGGCGCCGTCGAGGACTGGCTCGCCGCGAGTCGCGAGGGCGAACCGTCCGGAGCGCTCAATCTGACCGACAAGCGCATTGCGAAGCGCGGGATCGGCCGTGATGACCCGGATGGTTGAAGGATTCACAGGCGTAAGTGTCGGCTGAATGGTGAGGGTGCACGATGGCCAAACGGGACCGGAATGCGGGGGTCCATGGGCCCCGAGATGCGGGGGGGCCGGTTTAGCGGTTAGTATGGAACGCAATGGCGACACCACGAGAGGCTCCCGGAGCGGCTCCGGAGATACTTCGCCAACTGGGCGAGATGGCCGTCACCAGCGAAATCCTGGTGGGCAGCGATGACCTTGCCGAGATCCTCCACCGGCTCGCGCAACGGGCGAAGGATGTGACCGGCGCGGACTACGCGGCCATTTCGACCCTCGACGAAAAGGGATTGCTGACGCGGTTCATCTACACGGGGATCAGCGAAGAGCATGCCCGGAGATTGGGCGAGCCGCCGACGGGGCGCGGCCTCCTGGGGGAGCTGGCGAGCCAGGAACGGCCCATCCGGCTGGCGAGCATCCGCGAGCATCCGAAGTTCTCGGGCTGGCCACCGGAACACCCGGACATGGATGTTTTCCTGGGCGTACCGGTCCGTGCCGGTGGGCGGGCGATCGGGTCGCTCTACATGACGCGTGAGGCAGGGCGGTCACCGTTTACGGAAGTGGATGAGGCGGCGGCGCTGGTACTGGCGCTGCAGGCGGGCGTGAGTGTCTCTTACGCGCTGGCGCGGGAGCGTAGCGGGCGCGTCTTCCTGCTGGAAGAGCGCGCGCGGATCGCGCACGACCTGCACGACGGCACGATCCAGTCGCTCTACGCCCTCGGGCTGGAATTCGACGCGCTCTCGATCCGGCCGGAGTTCCCGGCGGAGGTCCGGTCCTCGCTGCGCAATGGTGTGGAGCGGATCAACGAGATGATCGCGGACATCCGGACGTACATCACGATGCTGGAAGCGACAACGCCGCTCGAGCAACCGAACCTGACGCGTGACCTGGCGTTCGTGATCCGCCAGATCGTGCCGCCATCGATCGCATCGGTGGTGAATATTTCGGCAGCGGCGTTGCAGGAACTGACGGCGCGAGAATCGGAAGACTTGCTGTACATCGCGCGGGAAGCGCTGAGCAACTCGGTGCGGCACGGGGCGCCGACCAAGATCGCGGTAGACCTGCGCCAGACGAGGGACGCGACGGTGTTGACGGTGCAGGACAACGGCGTCGGGTTCGAAGAAGCGTCAACACGACGGGGGCTGGGAACGGTTACGATGCGCACGCGATGCGAGCGACTGGGAGCCGAGCTCACAGTGATACCGATCCCGGGAATGGGGACGACCGTCCGTGTCGCGATTCCCCGCCGG
>JAHDWR010000180.1 GCA_023382755.1 Dehalococcoidia bacterium | reverse complement strand
GAGGCGGCGACGTCGGGGAGGTCGGC
Organism: Dehalococcoidia bacterium; assembly: GCA_023382755.1. GTDB lineage: Bacteria > Chloroflexota > Dehalococcoidia > Tepidiformales > Tepidiformaceae > Amarobacter. The sequence goes on along the minus strand of JAHDWR010000180.1, from coordinate 7,101 downwards.
TTCGATGCGGGCGCGGCTGTAGCTGACGATGAGGGCGGCTCCGAGGGCGAGCGCGCCAACGAACTCTGGGCGCGCGTGGTCTTCGAAGCGGACCGCGTAGACGGTCATCGCGGCGAGCATGATGGCGTCGGCGTAGCGGTCGGTGACGGCATCGAAGACGCCGCCGAAGCGGGTGGCGCGGTCCTTGAGGCGGGCGAGCTCGCCGTCGACGCCATCGATGACGCTGACGGCCTGGATGGCGATGCCCCCGGCGATGTTCCAGCCGGCGGCGACCATGGCTCCGGTGGCGATGGCGAGGAGGAGGGTGAAGGCGGTGACCTGGTTGGGCGTGAGCGGAGTGGGGCGGAGGCCGCGGGCCACGGGCCGGCTGATGGGGCGGTTCAGGTAGCGCGAGACGAGGCCGTCGTAGGTCATGCAGCTCCACCGGCGGCCAGCATCTCGCCGGCGCCCGCGAGGTCTTCCTCGGTATCGATGTCGTACCACGTTTCGCCGGTGACATCGACCGCGGCGAGCTGGCGGGTCTCGACGAGCCGGGCAAAGACCTCGCCGAGCTCGCAATCGGCGGGCGCCGCTTCGACGGCCTGCCAGACCGAGGGCGAGAGGAGGAAGGCGCCGGTATCGAGGGCGTCCCAGCGCGGGATGTGCTTGCCGATGGCGGTCACGAGGCGGGTGGGGGAGTCGATGGCGACGCGCGTGGCCTCATCGATGTAGGCCTGGTGCCAGGGAGCGGCATCGGTGGCCAGGAGGCTGGGGCCGCCGGGGCGCCAGGCTTCGAGCAGGCGGCGGATGATGCCCGCGCTGAGCATGTGGTCGGCCATCACCAGGAGGAAGGGTTCGGGGCCGAGGCAGGAGCGGGCGGCGCGCAGGGAGAGCGAGGCGCCATCGTGGAAGTCGGCGTTCCAGGCGTAGTCCAGGCGAAGGCCGTGGGGGTCGCGCAGCAGAGCGTCGCGGACCTGGACGCCGCGGTAGCCGAGGACGACGGCGGCTTCGCGGACACCGGCCTGGCGGAGGGCATCGAGAGTGTAGGAGATGATGGGGCGGCCGCCGATGGGGACGAGGGGTTTGGGGGTGCTGGCGGTGTGCGCGCCGAGGCGGCCGCCATCGCCAGCGGCAAGCACGACTGCCCTGACCGGAACGCCGGGGGAGAACTCCACCCATCTATACTACCGGCTTGGACCGGTTTCGCCCGACGGTGCGGCCGGCGGTAGGATGGAGGTCCGGGGCCCCACAGGCCGCCGGCAGAAGTTCAAATGGGGAGACCGCACATGTGGCAGACGATCGGATGGCTTTCGCTGGGTTGCGCAGTGTTCATCGGGATGTTGATCTCGCTGTCGATCATCGGGCTCCAGGCCTGACCGGAGGAGGGAGGAGGAGTCCCCGCCGCACAACCCCTCTGGACTGCCGTGTTGAGAGTGTCAGCGGGGCGCGCCAACCCGTTTCGGCGCTACAGGGTGAAGGCGGCCAGCCGGAGGGAGCAGCTGGCCGTTTGGCGATGCGCCACCCAAGGAGGACGTGCCTGGCGCGCACTCTCGCAATGCGGCGGCTGTGTTAGTCGAGGGTTAACCCGCGCACTTTCATCGAACCGCCGGTTACGTCAGGCTTAACGGGTGACTCCGGCTGCGCAGACAGCTTTGCCCGGCATGCTCGAGCCTCCGATCCAGGGCGGCCTTTCGTCGTCCGACGCGATCGCGCGAGCGGCGGCGGGTCTCGGGAACGTCGACCGATCGCGGATCCGGACCGACGGCGATGTCGTCCGGGCCAACGCGCTTACCTTCTTTAATGTGGTGTTGGCGGCGCTCATCCTTGCGCTGCTGGCCGTCGGAGAGTTCAAGGACGGGTTCTTCGTCGGCATCGTTGTGATCGCCAACGTTGCGGTGGCGACGCTCCAGGAGCTGAAAGCGACGCGGACGCTGCGCGAGTTGAAGGCGCTCACGGCGCCGAAGGCGACCGTGGTCCGCGATGGCGTGCACCGCGACATCCCCGCGGAGGAAGTGGTGCAGGGGGACCTGATCCACCTGAAGAAGGGCGACCAGGTGGTGGCCGACGGGAAGATCGTGGCCCGCACGGCGGAGATCGACGAGTCGCTCCTGACCGGGGAGTCGGACTCGATCCGGCGGGGTCCGGGCGACGAGCTGCGAAGCGGGAGCTTCTGCACAGCGGGCGACTGTTACTACACGGCCGAGCGGGTAGGGACCGAGGCGTACGCGGTCAAGCTGACGGCGGAGTCGCGCGAACTCGTGCGGCGCGCGACGCCGCTGCAGATCCGCTTCCGGCGGATCCTGCGGGTGCTGCTAACTGCGACGGGCGTGCTCGCAGCCCTGCTCATGATTTCGTACAACCTGGAGGACCGGGGGTTCGCCGAGGCGTTGAAGGCGACGACGGCGACCGTGACCACCGTGGTGCCGACGGGTCTGCTGCTCGGGATGACGGTGGCTTTCGCGGTCGGGGCCGTGCGCGTGTCGCGCTCGGGCGCGATTGTGCAGGACATCAACGCGGTCGAGGCGCTGAATTACACGGACGTGATCTGCCTGGACAAGACGGGGACGATCACGGCGAACCGGATGTCGCTGCGGGACGTGCGCTGGATGGCGGGTGCCGAGGGCTATGGACCGTGGCTGGCGGCATTCACGGTAGCGAGCGCGGCAGAGAGCAATACGGCCCAGGCACTCGCCGAAGGGCTGGGCGCCCAGAGTAACGGGGCGCGGGCGACGGGGAACGTGCCATTCAATTCGGAACGGCGGTGGAGCGCGGTGAGCCTCGAACTGGACGGGCAGCAGCGGACATTCGTGCTTGGCGCGCCGGAGACGGTGCTGCCGCTGTGCGAAGGCGGCGAACCGCTGCAGGCGGCGTACCACGAGGCGGCGGAGACGGGGCTCCGGGGGGTTGTGTTCGCCGAGGCGCCAGGCCTGCCATCCCCGGGGGTTGCGATGGCTGGACTGCGGCCCCTGGCACTGCTGACGCTGGGGGACGAGCTGCGGCCGGAGGTCCGCTCGGCCTTCGCGATGATGGAACAACTCGGCATCGAACCAAAGCTGATTAGCGGCGACAACCCGGAGACGGTGCGGGCGATCCTCGCCCAGCTGGGGATCACGTTGAAGGGCGGCATCGTGGCCGGGACCGACATCGAGCACCTGGAGGATGAGGCTTTCGGGGCGATGGTGGAGCGGACGAGCGTGTTCGGGCGAATCACGCCGGCACTGAAGGCCCGGATCGTCACGGCGCTGCGCGACAACGGGCACTTTGTCGCCATGTGCGGGGACGGTGCGAACGACGTGCAGGCGCTCCGGGCGGCGGATGTCGCGGTAGCCATGGCCTCGGGTACCGGCACGACGCGAGCGGTGGCGGGGATCATCCTGTTGAATGATTCGTTCGAGGCGCTCATCCGGGGCGCGAAGGAAGCGACGGCCGTGCTCGGCAACGCTGCGCGGCTTTCGAAGCTGTTCATCGCGAAGAGCCTCTACGCGTACCTGATCATCGTGGCGACGAACATGCTGGGGCTGGAGTTCCCGTTCCTGCCGCGCCACGGTTCGCTGACGGCGTTGTTGACGCTGGGCATCCCGGCGATCTTCATCTCGATCAGCGTGCCGCCGCCGAACGCGGGGCGGGACTTCACGCGGAACGTGCTGTCATGGGCGCTGCCGGCTTCGGTGGCGCTTGCGGTCTCGGCGATCCTGGTGCACCTGTTCACCGAGGGCCTGCTGAACCGGACGATCGCCGAGGCGCGGACCCTGGTATCGCTGACGATGGGGATCACGGGACTGTTCTTCATGGTCGAGGTGCTCGGCTTCCACGGAGCGTCGTGGCGCAGCCTGACGCGGCCGGTGATGACCACGCTGCTTGGGGCGCTGCTGGTGGCGGGGTTCCTGTTCACCATCTACACGCCGTCGCTGCGCGAGTTCTTCGACTTCACCGAGGTCCACACGGGCGACTGGGTGATCGTCCTGACGGCGGTAGCGGGGGCGCTCGCCGGCCAGTACCTGCTCAGCCGCTACTGGCAGGAGTTCCTGGACATATTGACGGCGAAGCCGGGGAAGCAGGACAGGTTACGCGGAAGGGCGGTGTAGCTACCGTGTAGCCACTCCGCCCTTCGGTGATCAAGGCAAGGCGGGACCGCTCAGCTCCCGAGGCCGATATCGACCTTCTGGATCTTGTCGTCGCCGGTGAAGGAGATCAGGATGCGGACGGGGCCGAAGGGGCTGCCATCGCCAACGATCTTCACGTTTTCGCCATCGGCGACGGGCTCGCGCCAGGTGATCCCGGGAGCGGCGCCGCCACCGGGGCGGTTCCGCATGCCGGCTGCGGCAGCGTCCTTGCCGGTGGTGCTCCCGGTCATGGGGTTGCTGATCGTGACGTCATCGGCCAGGAGCGCGACCGCCCCATCCACGTCTCCAGCGCCCTGGAGGGCCATGTAGTTCTTCGCGATTTCGAGTCTGTCGGCCATGCGCCAACCTCCTTATCCGAATCTCGTTCGGGTTTCGCGGGTAGCCTATCTGGTTTCACCGAACGCCGTCAAACCAAATCGCGTCCCCGGGGGCGGCCGGACGGCTAGAAGGACGGGGTAGGGTCGGGTATGCTCGCGCCGGATACCTCCCAGGGGTGGGCTGCGTGTTTGTTCGCTTGTTGACTGCCGTGCTGGTTGCCGGGTTGCTCACGGGTGCTGCCGCCTGCGGTGACGACGATGAGGACCCGGGGAAGGAGGACACTCCGACGGCCGAGCGCGAGGCGCGTGACCTGACTCCACAGGAGATCGTCGAGTCGCTCTCGCTCTCTGTCGTCAACATCGCCACCACGTCTCCGGAGGGGGCAGGCGGAGGGAGCGGGATCGTATGGGAGGACAGCCGGCACATCCTCACGAACGCGCATGTGGTCCTGGGTGCCGGCTCGATCAAAGTGATCGACCCGAAGGACGGCCGTGAGATCGCAGCACAGGTGGTGGGGCTGAGCCCGTGCGACGATGTCGCCCTGCTGGAGGTACAACGTGGCAACTTCGAGCCGGCGCCTATCGGCGATAGCGACAAGCTGGAGCCGGGCGAGGAGGTCATCGCCCTTGGGTACCCCGCGACTTACACAGATCAGGGGTCAAGCAAGCTGGTTGTCACGCGCGGCATCGTGAGCAAATTGAAGGACTCGCTCGACGGGAAGAGCGACCTGATCCAGACCGACGCCGCGATCAACCCGGGGAACAGCGGCGGGCCGCTGGTGAACGGCCGGGGCGAGATCATCGGCATCAATACGTTGACGTTCCTCGGGCAGCAGAGCCAGAACTACGCGATCGCGATCAACGAAGCGGCATTCGTGGCGGAGAAGCTGGCAACGGGGAAAAACATCACGTACATCGGCGCACGGATCCGGGCGAATTACGCCGGACTCGCCCAGGAGCTGGGCATCCAGCTGGCCTACACCGATGGCCTGCTCATCACCGGCATTGACACGGGAAGCCCGGCAGACGACGCCGGGCTCGGGTACTCGGACCTCATCTACTACGCCGACGACGTTTGGATGGAGTCGATCGGGGACTTCTGCGATGTGCTGCGATCGCGGAAGCCCGGCGACACCATCCGCATCGACATCACGCGGACATACCGCGATGGGAGCTCGGAAGACCTGTACGCGGAAGTGGAGCTGGAATAGGCGCGGCGGCGAAAACCCCAGCTCGCTTAGACTTCCCGCCAGCACAAACAGCGAGGGGGTCTCCGATGCCCGGCACCATCCTGTACGAACGCGATGGGCACATCGCAACGATTACCTACAACCGGCCGGAGGCGCTGAACGCAATCAACGCCGAACTGCGGCTGGACCTGGATGCGGCCTGGGTCCGGTTCCGGGACGACGATGAGGCGTGGGTGGCGATCGTGACCGGCGCGGGCCGGGCGTTCAGCGCGGGGGCGGACTTGCGCGGGAATGCGCCGCCAAGGGGATCGACGCACTGGGAAACGCCCAGCCTGACTTCGCTCGAAAACGGCATCGAGGTGTGGAAGCCGATCATCGCGGCGGTCAACGGGTATTGCCTGGGGTTTGCCTGCACGCTGGTGGCCGCTTGCGATTTCGTGATCGCGAGCGAGCGTGCCGAGTTCGGTTTCCCGGAGGTGCGCATCGGTGTGCCAACCATCCAGGGCGCCGTGCGGATGCCCCAGAAGGTCGGCTGGCAGAATGCGATGGAACTGTTGCTTATCGGCGAGCGCGTGGACGCGGCAAGGGCGAAGGAAATGGGGCTCTGTTCGAAGGTTGTCCCGCACGATCGGCTGATGGACGAAGCGCGGGCGCTGGCCGAGCGCCTGTGCAAGTCGGCGCCGCTGGCGGTGCGGGCGACCAAGGAAGTGGCCTGGCGGGGCCAGCAGATGCCCTGGGTCGAAGCGATCAGGTTCGGCGAGACGATGCGGCGCGTGGCCGGCGCGACCGAAGACGCCCGGGAGGGCATGGCGGCCGCGAGGGAGAAGCGCGAACCGCGCTGGCAGGCGCGTTAGTCGAGGGCTGCCAGCACAACGTCGCGGGCGATGGGGCCGGCCTCGATGGAGCCTGACTGGCCCTCATCGAGCACCACGGCGGCGAGCGCCCGCGGGGCAGCTGCGGGGGCCATGGCGACGAAGAGGACGTGTTGCTGGCTTCCGGCATCTTCCGCTGTGCCCGATTTGCCGGCGAAGCCGGTGTAGCCGGCGAGGGCGAAGGCTGCGGAGGCGGTGCCCCGGGCGCTTGTCACCAGGCGCAGGCCGAGCTTCAGGTGGTCCGACTGTTCCGGTGTGAGCGGGATTGCCCCGCGGGACTCGGCAACCGCATCGGCCAACACGCGCGGCGTGCGCAGCTCCCCCGCGTAGAGGGAGCTGTAGGCATTGGCGAGCTGGAGCGGGGTGATGAGCAGGTCGCCCTGGCCGATGCCCAGGTTCACCTCGTCGCCGGGGAACCATGCGAGGCCCGTCGCGGCGCGCTTCCACTCGGCGTCGGGCACCTGGCCGTCCTCTTCGGCGATGCCGGCGGCCCCGGTTTCGGTGCCGAAGCCGAAAGCCCGCGCCATCTGTGAAAGCGCGCCGTCGGTCTCGTTATAGAGCGTGAGGGCAATTTCGTAGAAGACCGGGTTGCAGGAGCGCATGAGCCCTTCGGCGATGG
>JAHDWR010000179.1 GCA_023382755.1 Dehalococcoidia bacterium | reverse complement strand
CAGCCCACGGAGTACACCCGCGAAGCCTGGGCAAGGCGGAGCTACAGCCGGATCACGCGCGCGTAGCTGGCGGCTGCCCGCGATGGCGAGAGGCTCGACGTGCGTCCGGAGTGGACCGGCGACACGCGGGCCAACGGCGAGTTCCAGGACGCCACCGCCGCCGTTTTCCCCCACGGCGGTGGCGCCTCCCTCGCCACCCTCGGCTCCGACGCGCCGCCCGGCACCTTTGTGCTTCCCGGGGGTCGGCCACGCTGAATCGCGCCGGACTCGAGTCGGGCCGGGCGCGGGGTGGCCGTCCTGAGTAGTCCCGTGTTCGCCAAGGCAGGCAAGGTAGGCCTGGCCTTTTGCAGGTTCAAACGGAAGCGCGCACCGGTCTCGCGTTCGCCGCGGCTGCAGACACCGTACCCGCACACCTTTCTCCGTCGACAGCCCGGGCGAACGCAACCAGAGGCCGGTTACCGACGGGAAGCCTGACCGGCACACTGCGGGCCGACAGGGGCGAGCAGTCCTGGAGACACTGCGTGGTTGGCTGCATGCGATGGCCTGGAGCGGTCAATGTCGTCGGCGGGCACTGACCATGGAGTGGGTGCTGCGGTAGGCCCAGAGAGGTGCCGGGCTCCCGGGTAGGCGTCGTTTGCAAGAACGCCGGCATGCGCTACCGCTGGATCGCCCTTGGGTGCCTCGTGGTCATCGGCGGCACCGGCGGCTGGATGTTGTTCCGGCTCGATCGGGCGGAACTCCTGGCTCGCCCGGGAGCACCCGTGTCAAGTTCCTTCAATGCTTGTGGTCGCCCACCGACGCGTGGTTCGCCCCCGCGTCCGCAGCCGGGATCCAGACATTCGGTCGGCGCTCGCCTCAGCCTACGGAATGAGACCAATCTTCAGCGTCCCACTCTCTCGAGCCCGAAATAGCTCGTACGCAGAGGGTGCCTCAGCAAGCGTCATTCGATGGGTAATGAGCGGCATCAAGTCGAAGGCGCCATGCTGTACCAACCGCATCAACCGCTTGAGCCTGTCGTGCCCGACGGGGCAGAGCGTGAAGACCACGTTGCGGTGATAGAACGAAGGCACACCGGAGGGAAGTGTGATGCCCGCCAGGCCCCCATAGATCCCAACGCTCGACACGGTGCCGCCACGACGCACAACTCTCGTTGCCATGTCGAGCGTGACCTGAACGCCGACCGCCTCGATGGCGACATCGACCCCCCCGCCATCTGTCAGTTGGAGGAGCGTCTGCACGGTATCCTCACCAGGAGCGACCACGCGACTGGCTCCTAGCCGTCGAGCCATGGCCGCACGTTCCGGAACGCCTTCCACCGCAATGATCAATCCGGCGCCCCGAGCGCGCGCGGCCGCGGTGGCACACAGCCCAACCGGTCCCTGTCCGAAAATAGCTACTGTGTCACCGAACCCGACCCGGCCCCGCTCCACTGCACCGAGCCCGGTCGACATGATGTCGGTCGCGAACAGCACCTGCTCATCGCTGAGTTCATCTGGAATTGGTGCTGCCGAGATATCGGCGTATGGAACACGGTAGTAGCGGCTCTGGCAGCCAAAGAGTAGGCCACCTCCTCCCGTGCAAGCGCTTAGTTGGCCCTCGAGGCACTGGGTACACCATCCGCAGGCTGTGAAGCAGGAACTAATCACGCGCTGGCCGACGGCCAGGCGACGAACACCAGCACCGATACGGTGCACAACCCCGACGGCCTCGTGCCCCATCGGAAGCCCGCGCATGTGGTCGGGAACCATCGCTGGGTTGAGCGGCGATTCATCCAAAATGTGCAAGTCGCTCCCGCAGATCGTTGTGAGCGTCGTGCGAACGATGATCTCACCGTCAGCCGGTTCGGGAATCGGGCCTTCGACCATCTGAACAACCTCTTGGCCCACCTTGACGCAAGTGAGATTTGCATCCTCCGACATCTCGAAGACCTCCTAGCAATTGATACGATGCGCAGCCCGAACCACCGAGTTCCTGCCCTACAGCTCCCGGTACTCGCGATGGGAGCTGTGACTTATTGCAGCGCCCATCCCTCATTGTCGTCACGGCTCTCTGCCTCGCGGTCTGGTCGGTGGTGCCACTCACGACGCAGTAAGTCGAGCTCACCCTGGTACGGTTCACTGTGGCCCACTAAGGCTGCCGCGGCACAAAGAACGTGCCGGCAGTGGTCACAAGATCTGCCGCAGCAACGACACTCCCTTTTCGGCACGTTCTTTGTGCCGCGGCAGATCTTGGTCGCATCCTCGAACCATCAGTGCTCAGTCGGCCCCTTCTCAGGCGGAAGGTCCTCTCGGGCCTCCATCCAGGTAACCAATGTCACGGACGCGGTAGGCGTTGCTGTTGCCCGTCCGGATGTCCGGTATGTGCGTCCACGGTGGACGCACACCAATCGATCCCTGGGTAAGGAGTGGAGTCATGTAGCCGTTGTCGATGATGTGCTTCTGAATATCCTGGATGAGCACCTGACGAGCCTTGGTGTCGAGCTCGGCACGCTGCTTCTCGAGCATGGCGTCGAGTTCTGCGTCGTTGATGTTCTGGTGCTGCGCGGAGCCCTTGGAGGAGTAGTACTCGCGTAGCGTTCGGTCGGGGTCGTCGAACGACCAGTCGACCTGCGCCGTCATGGGGTATGCACCCTTGCCGCGGTAGACCTCGGCGAGCCACTCAGCATCCTGCAGCTGTTTGAGCTCGATTTCGATACCCAGTGCCTTCTTGAGGAGGCCGGCAACAATGGGACCCAGGATGGCGCCTCCGTAGGAGCCTGCCGGGGAGACCCATGCCTCGGTCTTGAAGCCGTCAGCGTAGCCCGCGGCCTGGAGGAGTTGCTTCGCTTTCGCGATATCCGTAGGCGGCAAGTCCTCGGAACGCATCGCCCACGGGATGTTCGCGGACGACGACGGGCCGGTCCGCATGGCTCGCCCGCCGAAGTACGTCTGGATCATCTGGTCGTAGGGCATAGCGAAGGTGATCGCCTGCCGCACGCGTGGGTCGTCGAATGGCTTCACGGCAAGGTTCGTATAAGTCTTGAGCATGCTCGTGACGGCGCCGGGAGTCTCGACGAATGTCACGCCAGAGATCTTGTCCCTGACTTCGGCCATCTGCTTCTCGATGGTCTCCTTGGAGGAGCCCAGGACCTGGACTGAGCCAACGTCGTGTTCCTTGGCCAGGAGCTTCGCATCGCGCACCGCCCGGTCGCGAATGATTTGCCCCTCCACCTCATCGAACAGCGGGAGGCCGGGTTTCCAGTAGTTGGGGTTTCGCTTCCAGTACAGCGCGATGCCACGATCCCACTTGTCCAGGATGAAGGGACCGGTGCCGATTGGCGTTTTCTCAATGTTGCCAGCCTCTACCACCTCGCGCGCAACCATCGCCGCCCAGGTGAAAGCGAGGTTGGAGAAGAGGGGCGCAAACGGCTGGGAGAGCTTCATCCTGACTGTGTAGTCGTCCTGCGCCTCGGTGCTCTCTATAACGTCGAACATGCCGCGCAGGCGGTTTTCGGGACGGGTGGTATCCCGCATGCGCTGCATATTGTACTCGACATCCTTCGACGTGAATGGCCGCCCGTTGAGCGGCGCCACGTCCTGGAAGGTCACACCCTTGCGCAGGTGCAGAATGAGCTCAGTATCGCTCGGCTGCTCCCACTCTTCGACCAACTCGCCCAGCACTTCAACCTGGGTGGGTGGGCCTTCGACCCAGGGGAAGAAGAGGTGGTTATAGGAGGGCATCCCCGCGATAAGCGACGATGGCTCTTCGTGACTGTGCGGGTCCGCGCCAATCACGTCTTCGGACAGAGCGAAGACGTACTTTCCGCCACGTTTGCCACCCGCAAGGCCCTTGTAGAAGGGGTGGTCCGGCAGCGGGCTGGCGGTGTCACCGGGCCCGGACGTCGTCGTTGCGCCGCCGCCGGCCGTGGTGGGTGTGACGTCCTCGTTGGCGTCGTCGTCGCCGCAGCCGACCGCCGCGAGAGCGGCGGCCCCCACCGCAGTCATGCCGCTCAGTTGAAGGAACCCGCGCCGGCGCGCCGTGCGCCTGTGCCATCGCTCCCAATAGTTGTCGTCTGCTGACATTCGTCCTTTCCCTCCTCAAATGACTGACCAGTGTCCCGTTGACTATTTCCGACCGCTTGTGGCGCCACGAAAGCGAAATGCGCGGTCGGGAGATCACCTCCTCCCGCGCAAGCGCGGGTCCCAAACGTCGCGCAGTGCGTCTCCAAAAAGGTTGAACCCGAGCACTGCCAGGGTGATAGCAGTGCTTGGCACCACGGCCAGCCACCAGGCGGTGGTGATGTAGAAGCGAGCTTCGATGGCCAGCATCGATCCCCACGTCGCGTTTGGCGGCGGCGGTCCGAGGCCCAGGAAGCTCAAGCTCGCCTCGGCGAGGATTGCCGAACCGATTGCCCCGGTGGCCACAACGATGATCGGCGCGGTAACGTTCGGCAGCACGTGGTGCAACAGGATGCGTGGCGTGGTCTGGCCGACTGCCCGGGCCGCTTCGATGTAGAGGTTCTGTTTGACGCTGAGCACAGATGCCCGGACGACGCGGGAGAAGCCGGGCATCATGATGAATGCGATGGCGAGTACGAGGTTCCGCAGGGAAGGCCCGACGGCCGTGACGACCGCGAGTGCGATTACGAGTACCGGGAAGGCCAGGATCGCGTCGACGAACCGCTGGATGACAAGATCCACTTTCCCCCCATAGAAGCCCGAAACGAGGCCAATGGCTGTGCCGCCAGCGGTGGCAATGCCGACGGCTACGAAGCCGATGAGGAGGGCGACGCGCGAACCGTGGACCACACGCGAGTACATGTCCCGCCCGAGGTTGTCGGTCCCAAACCAGGCGTGCCTACTCGGAGGCTGAAGCAGCGCGTCAGGGTTGATGTCGTTCGGGTCGCTCTGTGCGATCACGTCGGCCAGGGCCGCGACGAGGCAGAACACGACTATGACAAGCACGCCGGCTGCACCGAGCGGCTTCTGCCTGGTAAATGTCCAGGCCCCTCGCAACCCCCGAACGCGGAAGATGCGGCGATTCTTCGAGTCGTCCGCACCGAGATGTCCAAGAACAACTTGCAGCTCTTTGGATTCCATTTCAGGTGTACCGGACTCGGGGATCGACGTATGCATAGAGGATGTCAATCGCGAGTGACGTAAAGATGTAGACCAGACCGAAGATCAGAATCAGGACCTGTGCAAGCCCGTAATCCCGCTGCTGGACCGCATTGAGCGTCCCAGTACCCATCCCGGGGATTCGGAACATGGTCTCCATGATCACCGTACCGCCCAGGACGGCGGCTAGCTGGAGGCCCCAGACAGTCATGACCGGGAGCAGAGCGTTGCGCAGGGCATGCCGGAGAATGACGTGCCGAGACGACAGTCCCTTCGCCCACGCCGTACGGACATAGTCCTGGCGGAGCACTTCGAGCATGGTCGAACGAACCAGGCGCGTGAGGATGGCCGCCTGGGCGGCCCCAAGGATGAGCGCCGGGAAGATCATCTTTTGGACGTTCTCGGCCGGGTGGTCGACAAAGGGCACGTACCCCTCCGGGATCACCTTTCCCCACCAGATTGCGGGCAGCGAGAAGAGCAGTGTTGCAAGAACGAAGTTCGGTATCGCGAGCCCGGTTATCGTTGTGAACTGGATCAACCGGTCCAGCCAGGAGTCCTGGTGGATGGCGGCAGTCGTACCGGCGACCAGTGCGATCGTCGATGCTAGCACCGATGCCATGAGCGCCAACTGGAGCGTCGGTGGGAAGCGCCGTTTGACCTCAGTTGAAACTCGTTCCGTCGTCCAAAGCGACTCGCCCAGGTCGCCCCGGGCAAGATCGGAGACCCAGAGCAGGAATTGCTCGGGGATGGACTTGTCGAGCCCGAACTGCTTTTCCAGCCGCCGTTGGTCCTCCTCGGACTGCGCCGTCCCGGCCTTCAAGTCCACAACGCTTCCTGGAATCATCCGCAGCAGGGCAAACGCTCCGAACGTCACCAGCGCGATGACCGGGATCGTCAGGACAATTCGCCGCAGGATGTAGTTGCGCATGAACCTCTCCGGAAGCAAGGCTTCCACGCCTCTCGCTAGGTTGAAGTGGCCCTGGAGCCGGGTCTCTAAGAGACCGGCGCTCCGAGGGCAGCGGTGTCGGCTCGGACAAAGCCGGCAGCGGTCGTGACGGCCCAACCCCAGAAGGGCATGGGCGATAGGTCGGCAGTGCGCCGCTCCAGCTCCGGCAGCCATGGCAGCAACTGCCGCTCAAGAAAGTCTTGCTGCGCGCGGCGGAACGAAGCCTGCAGCCGGGGCGATGCGGAGGTCGCCTCCTTGAGTGTCAGGAACTTCATGAACTCGAGCTCGGTCGCAAGGTGGTCGGCCGGCCGTGGGTCCTCTGCCGACGCCTTCAATCCGAAGTACTCGTAGAAGCGGGCCACCTCTTCGAGCCTTTTCGGACGGTCACCCGTGTAGGCCCCGCCGAGGAGCGATGCGGCCGGCCCGCCGCCGTTGCCGACTTCGAACAACCGCAGGTACTCTGCCTGAAAGTCCTCGGCCGTGACCGAGACGTCGATGCTGGCGCTGCCGAAGTCGAACGGGAAGGCGAGCAGTTTGGCGTCATGCGCCAGGCGTTCTGGCCACCCACCAGCTGCGGCTGCCTCGTGCGAGTCTGCGTCGGGGAATGCGATGAGACGAGCCAGCGCCTGGTAGACGCCGAGGCGAGCCGTGATTTCGTTGTCGGGAAGCTCCATGTCCTGCATGGTTTCGCCCTCGATATCGAGCCCGGCGAGCGAATAGACGAACATGGCGTGTCCCCTTTTAGTGGCCGTTGCCGTTCGGCGTGAGGGTGGCCGGGTCGACCGTGAACGGGCCGAGGAGTTCCTGCCACTTGTAGGCGATGAGGGTGCTCAGCATCTCGGAGGAGCCGCCATTGCGGACGCTGTCCATCTCGGTCTTCAAGGTCGTGAGGGCGCTGTGTACGCCCGGCCCGAAGAGCGACTCGAGGTAGTCCGGCGGGATGCGCGGGTTCTCGTAGTCGATGCTCATGTCCTCTTTCAGCCGGTACGGCGAAAGCGGCGGGACGTAGAACACGTTCGGGCCCGTGCCCGCTTCCGCATGCAGCGGGAGCGCGATCTTCCAGGTCTTCACCAGTTTGTGGACCGGGCTGTCCTCGTCATCGAGGTAGCCAATGAAGACAGCCCGGC
>JAHDWR010000178.1 GCA_023382755.1 Dehalococcoidia bacterium | reverse complement strand
GCGCGGCGGCTTTCGTCGAAGGTTGGCGCGGGGGTTTCGGCGTAGCGCAGCTGCAAGTCGAGCAGGCGTTCTTCGCGGAGGCGGGCGAGGACCGGTGTGATGGCGTCGTTCATGTGGCTCCCGGGAAGACGTCCAGCTTCCAGGCGGCGAAGTCTGCCGGATCGAGGCGAGCCACGCCATCGGCGAGGTCGAACGCGCGGTCTGTGGAGACGATGCGGGTGAGGCCGAGGCGTTCCATGACGGCGAGGTGGATGCGGTCGCGGGCCTGGAGGCCGGGCAGCTCGGGGTAGCTGGCCGCCAGGAGAATGTCGTCCGGGAAGAGCGGAGTCACATCGAAGGCTTCGGTCGCGAGCCCCAGGGCCAACCGTGCACTCTCGAGGCCGCGAGTCCGCTGGCGTACCCAGAGGATCTCCTGGAGGACTTCGGCGCTGGTCATGAGGGGTTCAGGAGCCCTGACAGACTGCCGGCAGATCTCTGTGCAGAGCGCGCGGAGGCTCGCGTCAGTACCGGTCGCATGAATGACCACGTTGGCATCAACGAAGGCAGTCATCCGCGGGGAAAGTCGTCGTATCTTGCGGCGAGCTGTTCCTTGATCTCCTCCCAGGAGGGGTCGGGCGGAGCGCTCTCAGCCTCCCGGCCCGCCAGCGCGAGGAGACGTTCCAGTGCTTGTTCGCGGCGGCGGCGGTCGCGGGCTTCCCGGGCGGCGGCGAGCTGGTCGCGCACCCAGGCGGCGAAGGTCATCCGGCGAGCCTGGAGTTCCTCGTCCAGCAGGCGGTCATCTTCGGGGTCGAGCCGGACTTCGCGGCGCGCGGTCTTCCGTACAGCCATGGTCACATGGTACGGCACGGCCGGTCCGTACAGCTACTGTGCGAGCCAGTCGCCGCTCTTACCGCCGTGCTTTTCGAGGAGTCGGACGGACTCAATGCGGATGCCCTTTTCGACGGCCTTGCACATGTCGTAGACGGTGAGGGCGGCGACCGAGGCGGCGGTGAGCGCCTCCATCTCGACGCCGGTCTTGCCGGTGGTCTTCACGGTCGCGCGGATGGTGAGGGTTGCATCGCCCTCGGGGGCGAGGTCGACGGTGACGCCGGTGATGGCGAGGGGATGGCAGAGCGGGATGAGTTCGTGGGTCTTCTTGGCGGCCATGATGCCGGCGATACGGGCGGTGGCAAACACGTCGCCCTTGGCGATGCCCCCGGCCTGGATGAGCGCGAGCGTGGCGGGCTGCATACGGACTATGGCTTCGGCGATAGCGGTGCGGGCGGTCTCGGCCTTTTCGGAGACATCGACCATGCGGGCTGCGCCGCGCTCATCGACGTGGGAGAGTTCACCGGCCATGGTTGCGCCGCCACATGAGGGTTTCGTAACCGAAGACGAGGGCGTAGGCCAGGCCGCCGACAGCGAGGCCGCCGGGGATGCCGGTCCATGGGGAGACCCAGGTATCGAAGGAGATGATGCCGATACCGGTGCCGGCGAGGAAGCTGAAGAAGGCTTCGCGGCGGCGGCCAGCCTCGAACTGTTCGCGGAGGGGGTGTTTCGCCGTGACCACTGGGCAGAGTGTAGGGCCAAGCAGGCGGTGGCGCATGGCTGGTAGGTGCGGGGAAGGATAGGCTGGATGGTGATGACAGAACCGCGCGCTTACGCCGCCGCCGGGGTGGATATCGCCGCCCGCAGCAAGTTTGCGAAGAGCCTGCCGGGCATCCTCGCGCAGGCCCGCCGGCCAGAGGTGTTGAGCGATGCGGGGCCGTTCAGTGGGCTGTTCCGGCTGGGAGAGAAGTACCGCGACCCTGTGCTGTCGGCGAGCGCGGACGGCATTGGCACGAAGGTGAAGCTGCACCTGGCGGCGAACCGGCTCGACCTGTGCGGGCCGGACATCCTCGGGCACAGCATCAACGACATCATGGTGTGCGGCGCGGAGCCGATCTTTTTCCTGGACTACATTGCCGGGAACGGACTGACGACTGAGCAGAAGCAGACGCTGGTCGAGGGTGTCGCGCGGGCCTGCGCCGAGGCCGGGTGCGCGCTGCTTGGCGGCGAGACGGCGGACATGCCGGATGTGTATCCGCCGGGCGAGTTCGACCTGGCGGGGTTCATCGTCGGTGTGGTGGAGCGCGACCGGATCATCGATGGCGCGAAAGTGGCTGCGGGAGACGTGCTGCTGGGCATCCCGAGTTCGGGGTTGCACACGAACGGGTTCTCGCTGGCGCGCAAGGTGCTCGATATCTGCAACGGCGAACCGCTGGAGGAGACGCGGCGGCGGCTGGAGGAGCGCCCGCAGGTGCTCGGCGGCTGGTCTCTCGGCGAAGCACTGCTGACGACGCACCGGCCGTATTACGGGCAGGTTGGGCCGGTGATGGAGCGGATCCACGGGATGGCGCACATCACGGGGGGCGGGTACGTGGAAAACGTGCCGCGGATCCTGCCGGAGGGCGTGACGGCGGAGTTCGACACCGCGGCGTGGCCGGTGTTGCCGATCTTCCAGCTCATCCAGCAACGCGGCGAAGTCTCCTCTGAGGAGATGTACGAGGTGTTCAACATGGGCATTGGGCTGGTGCTCATGGTCTCGCCGGATGAAGCCGAGGCAGTCGAAGCGGCGATCCCAGAGGCGCTCCGGATTGGGCAGGTGCGGGAGTGGACGGGGCGGCCGGTGGAGCTGCGCGGGCTGTAGCCGGGAGAGGGGCAGCGGATTCGCGCCGGGGATGCGTGGCCGGTAGGCTTCGGGTACGAATTTCACACTCGGAGCATGACATTGACGAACCCGCAACAGATCGAGATCCCGCCGCCCTCGCCGGACGACGTGCTGTACGAAAAGCGCGAGAACTACGCGGTCATCACGCTCAACCGTCCGGTGGTGCTGAACGCGCTCAACTGGTCGATCAACCGCCGCCTGTGGTGGGCGCTGGAGCAGGCGGAAGCCGATGACGAGGTCCGGGCGGTCGTACTCACGGGCGCCGGGCGTGCGTTCTCCGCGGGGGGCGACCTGCAATCGACGCCCCCGCCGGACAACGACCCTACACCCGGCGGGATGCAGATCAACCTGAAGATCTGGAACATGGCGAAACCGGTGATCGCGGCCGTTCGGGGCTACGCGGTCGGGCAGGGCTGCGAACTCGCGGGCATGTGCGACGTGACCATCGCCGCGGACGATGCGGTGCTGGGAGAGATCCAGATCCGGCATGGTTTCGGGCCGCCAATCCTGATCACGCCGTTCCTGGTCGGGCTGAAGCAGGCGAAAGAGGTGCTGCTCCTGGGCGAGCGCATCAACGCGCAGGATGCGCTCAGGCTTGGGCTGGTGAACAAGGTGGTGCCCGGCGACGAGCTGATGGCGACCGCCGAGGATTGGGCCCGGAAGATGGCGGCGCTGCCGCAGAAGGCGGTGCGCCAGAACAAGCTGCTGGTGAACCGCGTGTACGAGCTGGCGGGCTTCCGGGAGGCGCTGGATTACCGGGCGGATGCCGGGCTGGCCGAGCGGCTGGGGACGCAGGCCGCAGAGCCGGACCCCCACCTGAAGGTGTTGCGGGAGCAGGGGTGGGAGGCGTTCCGGCAGTCGCGGGATGTGATGTACCGGGGGGAGTGAGCGGGGCGTTCGGGGTGGGAGTTGCGTTGAATTAACAGGAGGCGCGGAGGCGCAGTGATTTCGGGGCGGCCGTCGCTCGCGTTTGGTGTGGGGGTGGGAGATGCGACGCACCCTCCCTCACGGTCGGGGCTCGCTCTCCGGGGTGAGGTGGGGGGCGGTTGGCGTTGGGTTGAGTTCGGGGACGGCGCGGCGGCGACGCGCGGGGGCGGTTAGCCGTAGCGGGCGGCGAAGCCGGCTTCGTCGAGGCGGGCGCCGTGGCGGCGTTCGCTGACGGCGAGCTCCATGCGGGTGAGCTGTGCCAGGCCCTTGCGGGTGTCGCTGGCGACTCGGGCTTTGTCCTGGAGCTTGAGGCGCTGCTTGAAGAGCCAGTAGGTGAAGGCCTTCCAGTCGGCGTAGGGGACATCGTGGCGCATGAGGGTGCGGGTTTCTTCGTAGTGGAGGGCGAAAAGTTCCTCGCGGCCGCGGCCATAGACGCGGTGGTACATCGATTCATCGACGCGCTGGTCGTAGCCCCAGGCGCGGCTGCGGACCTCTTTGTGGATTTCCTCTTCGACGCTGAGCTGGAGGGCCTCTTCGACGAGGACGCCGTAGAGGAAGTTTAGGTGGGCGCTGTGTTTCACGGGGCCGAGGCGGAGGGCGAATTCATCGTTCTCCATGTCGATGGGCCAGCGGTTCTCCCAGAGCAGGGCATCGCGTTCGGCGGGCGGGACGAGGTCGGGCACTTCGTCGAGGAGGCGTTCGGCGAGGAGGAGCCAGTCGAAAGCTTCGCCATGGATGAGGTAGCGGAACTCGCGGTCGCCGACGCGTTCGGCGGGGAGGCGCCAGCGAGCGACGGCATCGAGGAGGGCTTCGAACCAGTGCTGACCGCCGGCGATGGCCTGGCGCAAGCGCAGGACGGTCTCGTCGGGCGCGGGGAGGTTGGGGCCGTCTTCAACCTCACCTTCGAGGAGCGGTGGGCGCGACTCGGTGGACGTGGACATCGAACGCACATGGTACCAGACGGCGGGGGGTGTTCCGGTCAACGCCGGGAGAATACGCCGGGCTTACGAAGGTTTTACACCCTATCAGGGGTTCTCCCGATTGGCCGGGCAGGGGGGAGGGGCAAGGATCGATATGGGCTGGACGTGACGGCTGGAGGTGGACCGATGCTGGTGGTGTGTGCATGGTGTGGGACTACCCTCTCAGGGAAAGGCGGACCCGTTTCGCACGGGATCTGCGGCAGTTGTTCGCTTTCGGTGGAGCGGGCGTTCCACCGGTCGTTGCTGCTCCGGCAGCGGTCGCTGGGGCGTCAGCGGCGGCGGCGCGCCGGGCGGGGGCTGACGCTGCCGCTACCGGGCTTCGCGGTACAGGGGCCGGCCTAAGAGATCACCTGGCCGCTTGAGCCGCTTCTTCCCGGCGGTCTAGGATCGGTGGGCCCCGGGGACGCAACGCGGGCAGCGAGGTGGCCGTGGACGTTTCGGGCGAGCACCGGTTCAAGGCTCCGATCGACGTTGTGTGGCAGACGCTGTTCGACCCATCGGCGCTGAGGGCATCGATCCCCGGCTGCGAGGAGCTGCGCGAGGCGGAGCCCGGTCTGCACGCGATCAAGGCGCGTATCGGCGTATCCGCGGTGAAGGGGCAGTACTCGGGGGAGGTTCGAGTGGTGGAAGCGGTGCGCCCATCGCTGTACCGGCTGCAGATGAGCGGGAGCGGGACGCCGGGGGGGCTCCAGGGTGACGCCCGTTTTGAACTGAGGGAGGTAGCCGGGGGGACGGTGCTGGCCTACGGCGGCGAGCTCCGGGCGCAGGGTGGGCTGGCGCGGGTTGGGGGACAGGTACTGAGCGGGGCGGCGAAGCTGCTGATCGGCCAGTTCTTCAAAGAGATGGAGCGGCAGGTGCGGGACCGGACTCCTTAGCCGCCAGGACGCCAAAGGCGCCAAGGGATTAACAAAGAGGCACGGAGGCGCAGAGGTAGCTTGAGAGACTTCGTGCCGCTTCGCGTCGTTGCGGTCCTACAGAGATAACCCTCTGGGCCTCGGCGCCTCACTGTTAGCCATGGAGCGTGGTGCGGACGGCTGCGAGGGCGAGTTCGGCGACGCGGGCGGGCGGGAAGGCGGCGTCGATGACGGTCCAGCGGGCGGCGGCGGCGCGGGCCTGGAGGAGGTAGCCCTCGCGCACCTTGCGGTGGAACTCGAGGTCTTCGAGGCCGGTGCGGATGGCTTCGTCCTCGCCGTGTTTGCGGGCGAGGCCGGTCTCCGGCGGGATATCCAGGTAAACGACGAGGTCGGGTTCAAGGCCGCCGGTGGCGGCGGCATTGGCGGTGCGCACGACGACGGGGTCGAGGCCGCGGGCGTGCACCTGGTAGGCAAAGGTGCTGGGGGCGAAGCGGTCGCAGACGACAGTCTCGCCGCGATCGAGGGCGGGGCGGATGACGGTGGCGACGAGCTGGGCGCGCGCGGCGAGAAAGGCGAAGAGTTCGGCCCAGGGGGTGAGGGGCTGGTGGAGGAGGCCCCGGACGAGTTCGCCTGCGGGAGTACCACCGGGCTCGCGCGTGTGGAGCACGGGGCGGCCCTCGGCCTGGAGGCGTTGGACCACCGCGAGCGAAGCGGTGCTCTTGCCGGAGCCTTCGCCGCCTTCGAAGACGATGAAGCGGCCGCGCTCAGCGTCCAAGGCCGCCGCCGGGCCCCAGGGGCAGGATCTTGACGCGGCGGAGCGGCTCCTTGCCGGAGCTGGTGCTATCGAGGTTGTAGCGCGTGGCGAGCTGGTGCTGGACGCGGCGGACATAGCTGTTGGCGGGCGGGAGCTCGATGGGGCGGCCTTCTTCAATCACCTTCGCGATGGCGTCTTCGGTCTCGCGGAAGACATCGACCATGGGGTCGCGGCGGGTGCCGCGTCCGCCGGCATCGCCATCGCCGCGGAACTGGAGGAGGGCCTGTTCGAGCTGGAAGGTGCTGTTGCTCTTGACGACGTACATGGGGATGTTGCGTTCTTCGGCTTCGCGAAGGGCGGCGGGCTTGCTGCGGTAGTAGCTGCGCATGGTGAGGACGGCATCGGCGCCGGCCAGTTCTTCGACGAGCTGGACAGGCACGCCGGCCGAGCGGATGGCGTTTTCGAGACGGCTGCGGGGGATGCCGAAGGAGAACAGGCGGAGGACGCGGCCGCCGGGACGCACGGAGGAGAGGGATGTCTCCTCCATCGGGGGCGGCTGATCGAAGAGGTAGCTATCGCGGTGTTCACGTTCGCGGACATGGCCGCCGTTGCGGCGGTGGCCGATCTCCCAGGCTGGGCGGGAAGGGCGAGCCGCCTGCTGGGCGCCGGCGCCCACGCGGCCGTCGTCGCGGGCGGAATCGTCGACGATCTCGATGCGGCCGCTGCCGCCGAGCTGGCGCGTTTCGGGGCGGGCTTCGTAGCCGCGGAGCATGGCATCGACGGTTTCGGCGACGTTCTTGTGGATGGCGACGCGCTGCCAGCTTTCGATCTCGATGACGACATCGAAGGTGGGCGGGGCCTTGCGTTCGAGGATGGACTTCTGGGTGCCGCGGCGGCGGGCTTCCTCATCACCGAGGGTGACTGACTGGATGCCGCCGATGAGGTCGGCGAGGGTGGGGTTGAGCATGAGGTTTTCGA
>JAHDWR010000177.1:2970-7226 GCA_023382755.1 Dehalococcoidia bacterium | reverse complement strand
CGGTGTGGCCGGCCTGGGCATCGTTGATGATGACCATCACGGCTTCGGCGTCGGCCTCGTTGAACCCTTCCGCGAGGAAGACATCGCGCGGGGTAAGGCCGGCGCGCCACTCGACGACGGTCTGCGGCTGCTTGGAGCGGGTGCGCTTGATGAGTGTGGGGAACCAGGTGACGGAGACGGTCATGGGGCTAAGGGTAGCGCGGGCATCGTGAAAAAGCGATGTTGAAGTTGGCCCTTGCCTAAGTGCAGCAATCGGTCCCGGTCGCTGACCCCTGCACCTGATGGTAGGAAGGATCGAAGCGACCCTGTTTACCTTCATTACGCGGGCGCTGATTGACAAATCCGGGTCAAGGCCTACTATTTGAGGCGGCTAACTAGGGCCTCTTCCGGTTGGCTCGTGAGTTCGATGAACTCGGTTGGCCTCAGTGCATATCTTGTATTTGGATGAGTCCGGCACGCATTCAGACGCCCGCTACTTTGTGGTAGCGGGTGTCGTGCTTTTCGAGGCGGACACCTACTACCTCGCTCAAGACATGGATGGCCTCCAAGCGAAGTATTTTCCGGGCTTTGCTGAGCCCATTGCCTTCCATGTCTCACCGCTCCGCGGGGCACACGGGCAGTCGAACGATCCCTATCCCTCACTAGAGCCTGCACGAAGAAAGCAGCTCATCACAGAGGTGTATCAGGTAATTGCTAAGTCTCATGCGCGAACGTTTGCAGTTGCGATGGAGAAGTCATACATCATGGGCGACTGCTACGACCGCGGGTTCGAGGAGATCGTGAATCGATTCGATCGCATGCTGGCCCGGTTCGCGCGGGATGGCAATCCACAACGCGGGTTGATCGTGGCCGCGGAGTCCAGTTACAGGGAGAACCTTGAGACCCTTGCACGCAAGATCGCGAGGGATGGTCACCGGTGGGGGCGCACACGGAACTTGGCTGACATCCCGTACTTTGCTCCCGCCGCGAATACCAGGCTGTTGCAGGTCGCCGATTTCGTGGCGAATGCTGTATTCGGACGGTATGAGAAGGGGTACAGCCGCGACTTCGACCTCGTCATGCCGAGATTCGATCAGGATGGCGGCGACCTTCACGGCTTGGTGCACCTTCATTCTTCCCGGCTCGACTGCTTTTGCCCGGCATGCATGTCTTGGCGGGCCCGGCCACGCACAGCAGGAGCGCGCCTCCCCGAGGGTCCACCGAACGAGGGCTCAGACTAGCTGGCGCCTCAGTCGAGGCCCATCCGACTGCAGTCCCCGCCTACCCGCCTATCCTTTGGTGCTGCTTCTTCTCGTCGCCTTCGCGCGTGCTGCCCGTGTGGGTCTCCGTTTCGGCAGTGGCCCGGCGGGCGCGCTCTTCCTCGGCCATGCGTTCGCGCTCCTTGCGCCAGTCGTCCAGCGAGTCATCGCGCCAGGCGGCAGCACGCTCGCGGTCCTGCTCTTCGCTCCGCTTCGAGGCGCGCCACGCGGCCACCCCGCCTATGCCGAGAAGGAATGGCAGCATCATCATGAGGAGCGCGGAAAGGTCCATGCGTTCCAGTGTCACCCACCGGCGAGAGATGCGATAGATGACGGTCCGCGCCCGCCTTACCACGGGTTTCCCGGAACCCGCCATGGACAACCTCCGCGGCCCCGAAACGGCCGCTCCAACAGGCAGAAATCGATTGGCGGCGATACGGTCAAGTATTCGGGCAAACGATGACGCCGCGCGATTAACCTTTTCGCCGGGCCGCCGTTATCTCTAGTACACAAGGCAGATGGCTGCCTATGCTCGAAAGGAGGACGTCGGCCTTAGAGGGTTCCGGCGCGGCCCAGGGGGCTGATGTGGCGAACCAAACGGTAGGCGAGCTGGCGCCAGACTTCGACGAACAGGCAGTCGTCGGGGCGGCTCAGCAGGGCGACCAGGTAGCACTGGCCACGCTCTACGACCACTACTTTCCGCGTGTCTACCGCTACGTGTCCGCCCGCCTCGTATCGAACGAAGACGCAGAAGACGTGACCACGGAGATCTTCCTCCGCATCATCGAAAACCTGCGCACGTTCTCCTGGCGAGGCCTCCCCTTCGGCGCCTGGGTCTTCCGCATCGCACGCAACGAGGTCGTCTCGCACGTGCGCCGCCAGAAGGTCCGGACGGCGACTTCCCCGCTCACCGAAACCATCCAGGACCCTTCGCCAGACCACGTGGACGAACTCGTCACGCAACTGACGATCGCGACCGTCCGCGAGGCAACCGAAAGGCTCCCCGAAGCACAGCGGCAGGTAATCTCCCTCCGCTTTGGCGCCGGGCTTTCCGTAGCCGAAACCGCGCAGGCCCTGGGCAAGACCGAGAACAACGTGAAAGTCCTCCAGCACAAAGCCATCGCCAAACTCCAGACCATGGTCCGGCACGAATGATCCGCCAACTCTTCGAACGCAAGCCCAGCCCCGAGGCCCAGGTGCTCGCCGAAGCCCAGGCCCTGCTCGATGACGGGCTTGACCTCGATTTCGTCCTGGGGCTCTTCCCGGCCGAGGCCGAGTGGCTCGCAGACATGCTCGAGACTTCCGCCGCCATCGAAGAGGCCTACGCCGGCGAATCGGCCAGCTACTACTTCGAAGGGTCGCTCAAGGCGAAGTTCCTCGCCGCCGCCAACCGCCCCGCGCCCACCCCCATCGCCCTGCCCGTGCCCCAGTATTCGGGCGCCCGCACCGCGGTCGCGAGCATGGGCGTCGTCTCGGCCGCCGCCGCCGTGGGCGTCCTCGCCCTCGGGTTCATCACCGCCGGCGATGCCGTCCCCGGCGATTGGAACTACACCTTCAAGCTCGCCAACGAGCGCCTGGAGTACACCCTCTCCCGCGGCGATGGCCGGGTCGACGTCCAGTTCCGCCAGACCGAAAACCGCGTCTACGAACTCCAGCGTCTCACCCGCCGCGGCGATGTCTCTGTCTCCACGCTCGAAAGTATTGAGCGCGAGGCCCGCGCCCTCGCCGAGCTCTCGAAGATCCAGCCGCTCGATGAGGTGCAGAAGGCCCGCGCCAAGAGCCTCGCCGAGCAGGGCAGCGCTGTCTTCACCGAGGCCCGCAAGCAGCCCGAGATCGACCCGGCACGCGTCGATGCCGCCGCCGCCGCGTTCAACGACGCGGTCGCGACCGCGCTCGGCACGCCCCTGGATGAACCGCCCGTTGCCACCGCCTCGCCGTCGCCCGAACCGGTCGAGACCGGCACGCCGACCCCCGAAGCCACGGCCGTCACGGAGACGCCGTCGCCGTCGCCCGATCCTTCGGCCACCGCCACACCCGAACCGAGCCCTACGGCTGAGGCAACCGAAACGGCGACAACGCTGCCGCAGGAAAGCGCCACCGCGGAAGGCTCATCGACGGCCGCTCCCTGAACCCCCGGTTAACCCCGCGCGTTGCCCGCTACCGGGCTCCTGCCTACCCTCAGTTTGCCCCCGGACCTGGAGACTGACTGATGCGACGACTTTCCTTCGCTGTTGCCCCGCTCGCCCTCGTGCTGCTGTTTGGCGCATGCGGCGGAGACGGCGACAGTTCGCCCGAACGCGGCGCCGGGGAACCCACCGCAACACCAACCCTGCTCCCCATCGACGCGCAGCGCACCGCCGTTGCCGCACAGGACCAGCCCCAGGTGCCCGATACCCCGCTCCCCAAGCCGACCCCGGTGCCCGATGACACGCCGGTGGTGCAGGTGGTGGCCGGCCAGACGCGCTACGCTCCCACGCGAGTGGAGTTCGCCGCGCTCCCCACCTCAACCATCCAGGGGGCTGACGGCAAGCAGGCTGAGGGCGTCACCATTGCCACCCTCGCATCACAGGTGGGCGCCGGCGCCGATGCGGTCCTCACCATCCAGGGCACGCGCGTCGATAACCTGCGCCTCGGCGCGGTCCGCTTCCCGCTGGCGGATATCGCGGAGAACACCGTGGTGGTGATGGATGAGGAAGGGCACCTCGCGCTGGCCTCCGCGTTCATCCCGGCCGACCAGTGGCTGAACACGCTCACGGGGATTGCGTTCAATTAGGGACGAGGCGCGAGGCGTGAGGGATGAGTGTCCCGCGCACGCATCAACGACCTTCGGGCGAGGGACATCCGAGGCGCGTCAGTCATGACGCGCTGCGGCGTTGGTATCGCAACGGGTGCGGGCATGCTGGTCCGGCGCCAGCCCTCCGCACGTATCAACTTCGGGCGGGGGATATCCGAGGCGCGTCAGTCATGACGCGCTGCGGCGTTGGTATCGCAACGGGTGCGGGCATGCTGGTCCGGCGC
>JAHDWR010000177.1:0-2870 GCA_023382755.1 Dehalococcoidia bacterium | reverse complement strand
GCGTTCCTGGGAGGCATCCCGTGCATCACCATGCCGCGCAGGGCGATCTCGGCCAGGGCCCGCTCCCGTGAGACGGGCGGCTCGCCCAGCGCTTCCACCACTCGGATGAGGGTGGCCCCGGCCGAGGCCCGCCGGGCCGCGTCCACCCTGTCGTCTTCCAGCAGGTCCTCCAACAGCCTCCACGCCACCTCGTGCAGGTCTCGCCCCGCGATGGCATCCCGCCTGGCGGGCGAATCCTCGCGTCCCTTCGTGTTGGGCTCGGACCCGGTCGCGGCC
The DNA here is from genome assembly GCA_023382755.1 of Dehalococcoidia bacterium. Taxonomy (GTDB): domain Bacteria; phylum Chloroflexota; class Dehalococcoidia; order Tepidiformales; family Tepidiformaceae; genus Amarobacter. Next base: position 2,594 of record JAHDWR010000177.1, on the reverse strand, counting down.
CGGGCTCGCTCCTCATCGGAGTGATACGGGCAGGCCGTGCCGCGGCTGTTCTGGCAGCGCCCGCCCTTCCTCGTGATAGCGCCGCACACGTCAGTCATTGGTACTTGATCGCCCGCCGGGCAACGCAGCGCCAAGACGCAGTTGTCGCACGGGCACCAGGGTCGTCGACCGGCGTCGGAAGCCAGTGGCCAACCCGTGTCGACTTGCGTCCGCGGCGACACGTTCCGGTTGATGAAGCAGAACATACGTTCTACTCTCGGGAGCTACCAACGCAAGCGTCCGAGGTGACCCGTGGACATGCCACTCGAGCTGCCGCAGCGCTCCGACGCGCTGCCCGAATACGTCGACTACGCCGATACCGGCTGCGACCTCTACCCCTCGTGCCTGCGCTGCCCCCTGCCCAGGTGCCGCTACGACACGAATGGAGGCGCCCCGGCGGTGCTGCGGGACGGGCGCGACCGGAGCATCCAGCGGGCCGCAGCCCACGACGGCGTCTCGGTGGACGAACTTGCCCGGATGTTCGGGCTTTCGCGGCGGACTATCTTCCGTGTGCTGGAGCGCGGCCGGCCCGGTAAAGGCCGGGCGGGCCAGGTGTAAGACCTTCGCGCGAGGCCGGTCTAACCGGTGGGAATCCTCCCCAGCGTTGGGTCCGGCGGCTGCCCGGCCGCCGGACCCAGCCCCACCATCGCGGATTGCCGATTTACGATTTGCGATTTCCCGCCGCCACCGCCCGGGGTGGGAGCCGAATCGGAGATTGTGAATCGAAAATGGCGGCGCGGGGCGGGGTGGGGGTAGGCTACGGGGATGAGCGCGCGCATCATCGGCCACGAGGACATCGTGCGGGAACTGGCGGCCCTCGCAGCCAGCGAAGAGCCCCCGCACGCGCTCCTCTTCGCCGGGCCGGACGGCACCGGCCGCACCGCCCTCGCCATCGAGTACGCCCTGCGTCTGAACTGCGAACGCCTCAACCCGCCAACGACGGCGGGCGCGAGCCTGTGGGGGGCGGACTCCTCCCTCCTCCCTCCTCCCTCCTCCCCCGGGCCATGCGGCGAGTGCCGCCCCTGCCGCCTCATCCTCGAAGGTACCCACCCCGACATCATCGCCCTGGGGCCCGGCGACACCCTCTGCCGTCCGCGCGACGGCGAATCGCACGCGAAGCACCCGGACTCGCGCGACATCCGCATCTGCCAGGTCCGCGGAATGATCGACCTGGTGGCGCGCTACCCGTTCGAGGCGCGCCACCGGGTGATCGTCATCGACCCCGCGGACCGTTTCGGGCACGAGGCCGCCCATACAGTGTTGAAGACGCTCGAGGAGCCGCCCGGCCATACGGTCTTCTGCCTGGTCACGGCCGCACCCGAGGCGCTGCTCGAGACGATCGTCAGCCGCTGCCGCCGGATCGAGGTGCGGCCCGTGCCCCGTGCCCGGATCGAAGCCGGGCTGGTCGAGCGCGGGTTCGACCCGGACCTCGCCGCGCGCGCCGCCGAAACCAGCCGCGGGCGTCCCGGCCGCGCGATCGAGTTTGCGCGCCACCCCGACATGATGGGCGACCGCGGCCGCCTGCTGGAGCGCTGCGCGCGCGTGGCCGCCGGGCCCCTCCGCGAGCGCTTCGCCTATGCGCGCGACCTCGCCGACCGCTGGCGGAGCGACCGCCACGCCATCCTCGCCGAACTCGACGCCTGGGAGGCATTCTGGGAAGAGCGCCTGCGCCAGGGCGTTGGCGGTGGCCAGGGTACCGTCGCCCTCGCCGGTTGCGTGGAGGCGCTCCGGGCGATCACCACGGCCCGGGCCGACCTCCAGGCGAACGTGATGGCCCGCCCGGCCTTCGAGCTCATGCTCCTCGCCTTCCCGCGCGTTACACTTGCCCTGAGCCCCGAGGAAGAATCCGCGGCCTATGCCTGAGGAACTACCACGCGTCACCGGCGTACGCTTCCGAAACGCCGGCAAGATCTTCTATTTCCATACCGCCGGGATGCGACTCGAACCCGGCGAGTTTGTCGTGGTCGAAACCAGCCGCGGCCCGGAGGTGGCGAAAGTCGTCATCGCCCCGGACCAGGTGGTGGTCAACGAGCTCGGCCGGGAAGAGCTGAAGCCCATCCTGCGCCTCGCCACCGAGGCCGACATCCGCAAGGCCGATGAACTTCGGCGGAAAGCTGAGGAGCTCCTTCCCGAGGCACGTCGCCTCGGCGAGGAGCTCGGGTTTCCCGCCCACATCGACGCGGCCGAGTTCACCCTCGACGGACGGCGCCTGACCCTCTCGTTCACCAGCGAGGAGCGGATCGACTACCGCGAGTTCGTGAAGCGCGCCGGCGACCAGTTCCGCGCCCGCGTCGAAATGCGCCAGATGGGCGCCCGCGACCGCGCCAAGCAGGCCGGCGGCTATGGCATCTGCGGGCGCGAACTCTGCTGTTCGAGTTGGCTCTCCACGTTCCCTTCGATCTCGATCCGCATGGCCAAGGAGCAGGAGCTCCCGCTCAACCCGCAGAAGATCAGCGGGCTTTGCGGCCGCCTGCTCTGCTGTCTCTCGTACGAAGAGGACGGCTACAAGGAGATGCGCAAGTCGCTGCCGAAGATCGGCCAGCGCTGCAGCACCC
>JAHDWR010000176.1 GCA_023382755.1 Dehalococcoidia bacterium | reverse complement strand
CATGGGCCCGGCGATCCGCCATGCCACGCACAAGCTCAACCTGACGGATGCGAAGGTGAAGATCCTCTTCCTGTTGAGCGACGGCCGGCCGCAGGACCACGGTTATGGGCGTGACCGCACGGAGAAGGAATACGCCATCCACGACACGAAGCAGGCGCTGAACGAGGCGAAGCGGGACGGTATCACGCCGTTCGCCCTCACCGTCGATCGTGCCGGGCACGACTACCTGAAGACGATGTGCGAGGACATGGGGTATGAAGTGGTGGCGGACATCGAAGCGCTGCCAAGCCGCCTGCCCACGCTCTACCGGCGGCTGACGGAGTAGCTGCCTTGCGCCTCATCCTCATCCGCCACGGGGAATCCGAAGGGAATGCCAGCGGCGTCATCCAGGGGAGGATGGACTTCGGCCTGAGCCCGACCGGCGTGCTCCAGGCGCACGCGACTGCCCGCTACCTCGCGGCCCTCGAAATTGACCGCGTGGTGACGAGCCCGCTGCGGCGGGCGGCGGACACGGCGGAAACCATCGCCGGCCCGCTCGGGCGTGTCGTCGTCCCCATGCCGGAGCTCATGGAGTACGACATCGGCGAAGCAAGCGGGCTGAGCAGTGCGGAACTCCGGCAACGGTTTCCCGGCGTCTTCGCGGCCTATACCAGTGGCCGGCGGCCGGAGTTCCCCGGCGAGGAAGGCCGCGGCACGTTCCAGGCGCGCCTGGAGAAGGCGCTCGATGCATTCCGCGACATGGGTGGCACGACCGTGGCCGTGGCGCACGGCGGGGTCATCAGTTCGCTCTGCCACATGGTGGTCGGGCTCGATATCCACCGCCCTGGCGCCTTCCACGTAGGGAACTGCAGCGTCACGGAAGTCATCCGGGACGCCGCAGGCCGCCTGGTGCTCGCCCGCCACAACGACACCTGCCACCTGGCCGGCATCGAGACCTTCGCCGACCGCGGCTGAGGGCTCCTACTTCTTCGCTTCGCGGGCCTGGAGTTCGAGAATGGTGTTCGCAATGAGCCGCGCGTGCGGGTACGGCTTCCAGCCTTCGGGCGTGTTGTAGTACCGGGTCCCGGCCTGGTACTCGTCCGGTTCGCGGTCGCCGTACTCGACGTCGATGCCATTCACGCGGATCGAGGGCGAACCGAGGAACTTTTTGTCACGGGCGTCTTCTGAGCCATCGACTTCGGTGTAGATGACTTCGATGGAGGGGTCGGTGGCCTCGAGGGCGAGGCGCAGGGCTTCTTCGGCCGCCGCGGCGCGGCCGGTGGCCTTCGAATACAGGAACTCGATCTTCATGTGCTAATCCGAATCAGAAGGATGGTTGGCGTCGGCGGCTCGAAGCTTGCGCAGCCGGATGGCGGCTTCAGCCTCGTACCCGAGTTCGCCCGGTACGTAATACTGTGGCTCTCCCAGTTCTTCCGGCAAGTAACGCATCCCCCGCGCGAGGTGTCCGGGCTCGTCGTGCGCGGAGCGGTAGCCGGCGCCGTAGCCGAACTCCTTCATCAGGCCGGTCACGGCGTTCCGGAGGTGCAGCGGGACGGGGAGATGGCCCGTCCGCCGCGCGTCCTCGACCGCGCGGCCGTAGGCAGTCCCGGTACTGTTGCTCTTCGGCGCGAGCGCCAGGTACAGGCAGCATTCCGCCATCGCGAAGAACCCCTCGGGCATGCCGATGAAATGGACCGCCTGCTGGCAGGCCACGGCAACCTGCAGGGCGTGCGGGTCGGCCAGGCCGACATCCTCCGATGCCAGGATGACCATCCGCCTGACGATGAACAGAGGGTCTTCGCCAGACTCGATCATGCGGGCGAGCCAGTAGAGCGCTCCGTCCGGGTCGCTCCCGCGGAGCGACTTGATAAACGCCGAAATCGTGTCGTAGTGATAGTCCGATTGGCGGTCGTAGTACGGGCGACGGTCCTGGAGCGCCTGCTTGACATCGCCGACCGCGATTGCGCGCCGTCCGGCGGCGTGGGCGACATCAGCGGCGATCTCCAATGCGGTCAGGGCGGCCCGGGCATCGCCGTTCGCGCCATCGAGCAGCGCCTGGCGGGCCGTCTCCTCCAGGCTGAGGCCCATGGCGCCCAGCCCGCGATCTTCATCCCGGAGCGCCCCCTCGACGATGCCCGCCAGCGCCTGTGGTCCGAGTTGCTTGAGCCGCACGACGCGCGCGCGGCTCAGGAGGGGCGCGATGACTTCGAAGGATGGGTTTTCGGTGGTCGCCCCGATGAGCGTGACGGTCCCATCCTCGACATAAGGCAGGATGACGTCTTGCTGTGCCTTGTTGAAGCGGTGGATCTCATCGACGAAGAGGACCGTGCGCTTGCCGGCGACGCGCCGGGCCTGGGCTTCCGCCATCACCTTGCGCAGGTCGGCGACGCCGGAGGAGACAGCCGAGAGCGCGACGAACTCGGCGGCCACGCTTCGCGCCAGGATGCGCGCGAGGGTGGTCTTTCCGCAGCCGGGTGGCCCCCAGAGGATGAACGACGGCAGCCGGCCGCGCTCTACGGACCCGCGAAGCATGGAGCCCGGACCGACTGCCTCATCCTGGCCGGCGAACTCATCGAGCGTGCGGGGGCGCATCCGGGCCGCCAGCGGCGCATCTGAGGGAGTATCGGGCTCGCCCAGGTCGAAGGCGCCCTGCCCGGCAGGGTTTCTCGCCACCTCAGCCTGCCAGGAGCGCGATGGTCACGCCCTCGCCGCCCTCATTCGCCGCCGCCGATTCGTACTGGCGGACCAGGGGGTGGTGCGCCAGCGCCTCGCGGATCGCCGCCCGGAGCGCGCCGGTGCCCTTGCCGTGGATGATCCGTACGAAAGGCAGTCCGGCGCGGAAGGCGTTGTCCAGGTAGGTCTCGAACTGTTCGAGCGCGGCCTCCGCGCGCTGTCCGCGCAGGTCGAGCTCGACCGAAACCGGCGGCCCCATGGGTACTTTGATGCGCTCACCGGTCGGCGTGGGCGTCTCGATGCGGTCGATGCGGTCGACATACACCTTCATCCGCAGCGAGCCGAACTGGACCTCGACGCGTCCGTCCTCGCCGACGGTGCCAAGCGCTTCGCCCAGCTGGGGGATGTCGCGCACGTGGACGAGGTCCCCGGGTTCGACTTCGCGCCGCACGGCCACGGGGACTTCGGCCTCGGGACGGCGAGGCTTCGCACGGGCCGCCAGTCGTTCGATATCCTTGTCCATGGCCCGCAGCGTTTCGGTGGCGGCAGCCGGGTCGAACTCGCGGATGGTGGTCCGGCGTTTCGCGGCTTCGACCTCGCGGCGCAGCCGGGCGAGCGTGTCTTCGGCCTCGCGCCGGGCGTCGTCGAGGATGGCCGCGCGCTCTTGCTCGATCCGGTCGCGCCGTTCGGCGAGGGCAACGCGGAGTTCCTCGGCCTCGCGGCGCGCCAGTTCCTCCCGGTGGCGAGCCTCGGCCGCGGCCGCCCGCTCCGAGCGGATCTCGCCAAGCAAGGTGTCCAGCTCGAAGTGCTCTGGCGCGAGCTGTTCGCTCGCCCGTTCGAGCACCTCCTCCGAGAGCCCGAGCCGCCGCGCGATGGCGATGGCGTTCGATTGTCCCGGGAGCCCGACGGTGAGGTGGTAGGTCGGGCTGAGCGTTTCCAAATCGAACTCCACGGAGGCGTTACGCAGCCTCGGGTCGTTGTGGGCGAAGACCTTGAGCTCGCCATGGTGGGTGGTCGCGATGAGCGTGCAGCCGCGATCGAGCAGGGTTTCGAGGACGGCGCGGGCGATGGCGGCGCCTTCGGCGGGGTCGGTGCCCGCGCCGAGCTCATCGAGGAGCACGAGAGTGTCGCGCCCGGCCTGGGCCAGGATCCCGATGATGTTGCGCATGTGGGACGAGAACGTCGACAGCGACTGTTCGATGGACTGCTCGTCGCCGATGTCGGCGAAGATGTTCGGGAAGCAGCGAATGTGGCTGCCTTCGTCGCAGGGGACGCCCATCCCGGCCTGTGCCATGAGCGTCAGCAGGCCGATGGTCTTGAGGGCCACGGTCTTGCCACCGGTGTTCGGCCCGGTGATGACAATTCCAGCATAGTCGCCCCCGACAGCGACTTCGGTGGGCACAACCTCGCCCTTCAACAGCGGGTGGCGGCCACGCACCAGGATGGTGGCACCCGCCGGGTGAAACCACGATGAGACTTCGCCGGGGGGCGGGAGTTCGGCTCGCATCTTCCGCGCGAGGCGGACCTTGGCGCTGAGGAGGTCCAGGCGCCCAAGGGCGAGCAGGGAGCCGGTGGCCACTTCCGCCGAATCTCCAAGGAGCGCGGTGAGGCGTTGGAGCACCCGGCGCACTTCGCGGTCTTCGGCCAGCTGCAGTTCCCGCACCTGGTTGCCCGCGTCCACCACGCCCATCGGCTCGATAAACAGCGTCGCGCCGCTCGATGACACGTCGTGGACGATGCCCGAGACCTGCCCCCGGTAGTCCGCCTTGACGGGGATGACCTTGCGGCCGTTACGCTCCGTGAGCAGACCCTCCTGGGCTACGCCGCGGCGGATGGCGTCGGCCAGGGCGGCCTGGGCGCGCTGCTCGAGCCGCGACTCGGCGATGCGTAACTCGCGGCGCGTGGCAGCCAGCTGCTCGCTCGCCGCGTCGGCCACCTCCCCGCGTGACGAGATGGACCGGTCCACCTCGTCGCTGAAGGTGCGAAAGTCGCCGATGGCGTCCGCGATGGCGGCAAGCCGAGGCACCCGGTCGCGCACCTTTTCGAGCACGAGCCGCGCGCGTCGCGCCGTCTTCAGCGTTTGCGCCGCTTCGGCGAGGTCGCCGGGTTCGAGTACCTGTCCGATGGCGGCGGAGTGGATCAGCGGGCGGATGTCCCGCGCTCCGGCAAAGGGGATATCGATGCCAAGGTGGTCGAGGAGGCGCATCTCAGCCGTTTCCGATTGAAGGTCGAAGGCTTCCCCGTAGTCGGTGCTGGGCCGTACGGCGAGCGCCATTTCGCGCCCGACGCTGAACGCGGCCTCAGCGGCCAGCAGCTGGAGGACCTTCTCGAACTCCAGGACACGAATTGTGTGCTCGTCCATCGTCCTCCAGCGTAATGCCGTTGGGAGGGGCGAACCAGCGGTTTGCGGCGTTCGCATGTCGCTGCGCTCGCCCGTATGCTGGAGAGCCATCGACTCTCCCTAGAGAAGTACAGGCAGCGAGTATGTTTTCCAAGGTCCTCGTAGCCAACCGTGGCGAAATCGCACTCCGGATCGTCCGGGGCCTCCGCGACCTCGACATCCGTTCGGTCGCCGTCTACTCGGAGGTCGACCGTTCATCGCAGCACGTCCGCTATGCGGACGAGGCGCACTTCATCGGTCCGGCCGACGCCCGCCAGAGCTACCTCAATATGGACCGGATCATCCAGGTGGCACGGGACTGCGGCGCGGTCGCCGTGCACCCGGGATACGGTTTTCTCGCGGAGAACGCGGACTTCGCCGAGGCGTGCACGGCTGCCGGCCTCACGTTCATTGGTCCCGATGCCGCTTCGATCCGGCTGCTTGGTGACAAAATCGCGGCCCGCAAGATCGCTGAGGATGCGGGAGTACCGGTCTTGCCCGGCAGCGGCGAAGTCACCTCCATTGAAGAGGCAACGGCGTTCGCCGACCAGATCGGCTATCCGGTGATGATCAAGGCGGCGGCCGGCGGCGGTGGGCGTGGCATCCGCCTGGTCCAGTCCCGGGAGGAGCTTGCGGATGCGGCCGCCCGGGCCATGCAGGAGGCCCAGGTAGCCTTCGGCAACCCCGCAATCTACGTCGAAAAGAACCTCCAGCGCGTCCGCCATATCGAGGTGCAGGTGATCGGCGACCAGTTCGGCAACATCGTGCCGGTCGGCGAACGCGAGTGCTCCATCCAGCGGCGCCATCAGAAGCTCATCGAGGAGTGCCCCAGCATTGCCGTTTCGCCCCAGCTTCGGCGGAGCCTGACGCGAGCGGCGGTGCGCATCGCCCGGGCCGCGAATTACCACAACGTCGGGACCGTCGAATTCCTGCTGAACGAGGACGGCAGCTGGTACTTCCTCGAGATGAACACGCGCCTCCAGGTCGAACATCCGGTGACCGAGATCGTGACCGGGACCGACCTGGTGAAGGACCAGATCCTCGTTGCAGCGGGCGAAGAATTGCCCTACGACGAAGCGGACCTCCTCACGCGCGGTTGGGCCATCGAATGCCGCATCGTCGCGGAGGACCCGTTCAACAACTTCCTCCCCTCGGTGGGGCGGGTGGTGCTTGCTCGCGAGCCCGCCGGTCCCGGTATCCGCGTCGAAAGTGCCCTCTACGATGGCGTCGAGGTGACCCCGTACTACGACTCGCTCCTGGCGAAGGTGACCGCGTGGGGCAGGAACCGGGAAGGCGCCCGGACCCGCATGCGCCGCGCGCTGGCCGAGTTCAAGGTTGTGGGCGTCGCGACCAACATCCCCTATCTCGAACAGATCCTCGACCAGCCCGACTTCATCAGCGGGCACTTCGACACAGAGTTCCTGGACCGCCACGAGGTGGTCGTGGAAGAGCACCTCGCGGAACAGCGCTCCTTTGCCGAAATCGCATCCCTGCTCATGGTGACTGGAGGCGAAGCCGACTACTCGGAGTACGCCGCGGCGAACGGTGGCGCGGCGGCTCCCGCAAACGGGCGGCGCCCGGCCAGTTCGCACTGGCGCGCGCAGATGGCAGGCCTCTCCGGCGGAAAGGGTATGGGGCGATGGCCGAAAAGTATCTGATCCGTGACGGCGACAGCGAGGTCGCCTACGAGATGGACCGGGACGAGCACGGTTTCCGGGTCCGGCGAGACGGCTCGCCCGACTGGCAGCGCGCGGAACTGCAGCGGATCGGGGACTCCCAGCTCTACCTGCTGATGATCGACAACCGGCCCGTGGAGCTTTATCTCGAGCGCCGCCGGGGCGGGGCGGTCGCAACGATCGGCCGCCATGCGTTCGACTTCGATGTCGAGCGATGGCGGCCGCAGACCGGGGCACGCGCCGTCCGGCCCGATGAGTCCGGCCTGAAGCGGATCGTCGCGCCGATGACCGGCAGCATCGTCGAGGTCCGCTGTGAGCCCGGCACCACGGTGCAGGCCGGAGACGTCCTCCTGGTAATCGAGTCAATGAAGATGAATAACGAACTCAAGTCGCCTGCGGCGGGAGTCGTCGAGCAGGTCCCCGTGAAGCCGGGAGAACGGGTGAACGCGGGTGCGCTGTTGGTGGCCCTCCAGGTGCTCTGACCCTAAGCCAACCACCAAGGCTGGGCCCAGGTTGCTATTGACCCCGGCACTCCCGCGCCGGTACGTTAACCGTTGGCCGTGCTAGGCGGGGAGCTAGCGGTGCCCTGAACCCGCAATCCGCTATAGCG
>JAHDWR010000175.1 GCA_023382755.1 Dehalococcoidia bacterium | reverse complement strand
CCCTGGCGCGCCTCGGATCGGATGTCGCCGGGTGGTAGCTCTTGGGTGGGGCGGGCGTGCGAGCGTGGGCGTGGTGCGTCGCGGTCGGGGTGGTGCCGCAGGGCGGCGTTCGGGGGACCGGCGCCGCAGCGCGCCATCCCTGGCGCGCCTCGGATCGGATGTCGCCGGGTGGTAGCTCTTGGGTGGGGCGGGGGTGCGAGCGTGGGCGTGGTGCGTCGCGGTCGGGGTGGTGCCGCGGGGCGCCGTTCGGGGGACGGGCGCCGCAGCGCGCCATCCCTGGAGCGCCTCGGATCGGATGTCGCCAGGTGATAGTCCTTGGGAGAGGTTCGGGCGGGGACGGCTGAGGCCCGCCAGGTGGCGGGCCTCAGCCGCTGGGAACCACTCGCGAGACCCGTGTGATTAGCGGGGCTCGGGGCTGGCGGGATGGGCCGGGCGGGGTGCGGAGGACCCGCGCTGCGGGACACGGGCGGCGACGGCGCGGACGGCGCCGGCGATGCGGCTGGCCGCCGAGGGACCGTTCAGGGTATCGAGGCGGAGTTGCTTGCGGCGCTCGGCCTTGCGGGCGAGCTGCTCCTGGCGGAGTTGGTGGATGAGGTGGTGGCTGTGGGGGTCGAAGAGCGTCATGGTGTGCACCTCGTGTGCCAGGATTCCCGTTTGGGTAGACGCATTGGAACATAGCCAACTACCTAAGTCAATAGCCAAATACCTAATTTCTGTGAAGAACCGCACAGAGAGCTACGCGCCGGGGATAGGCTCGGGCGGGCGGGAACCTTTGCGCAGGGTCTCCTCCAGGGCTCCCTCTACGAACTCGCGAAGGGTAGCGTCCGCCGCGCTGTAGCTGACCTGGTTACCCTCGCGTTCGGCGGTGACGAGGCCGGCCTCGCGAAGCATCTTCATGTGGACGCTGACCGTGGGCTGGGAGAGGCCGAAGAGGCTCGCGAGCTCGGTGACGGTGGTCGCGCTGTGGTAATCAGCGTGGAGCAGCTCCGCGAGGATGGCGAGGCGGGTGGGGTCGGAGAGGACCTTGAACCGCCCGGCAGCGCGTTCGGCGCGTTCGCGGCGGCGGGCGAGCTTTTCGCCGACACCGGAACCGACGCCAACGACGACGAATCCGGGGAGGGCCCAGTAAAGCTGACCTTCGCCGCCGAGCCCGAGGGCGACCAGGTAGAGTTCGCCGCGTTCGCGCGCGGCGGCGATCTGCGGCTGGAAGATGTCCTTGTGGACGAAGGTGTTGCCGGGGACGAGGCGGCGGAGGTCCTGTTCGTTGCGCAGGCGAGCCTGGAGTTCGGTGGCGGTGGCCTGGGCCTCGCGGCGGCCCTGCCGCTCCCAGTAGGGTTCGACCACGGACCAGATCTGCCGGAGGAGGGCGCCGTAGCGGGCTCGCGCGGCGTCGTCGTGGCGGAGGTAGGCGACGCGCTGGTCGACGAGTGTCCAGACAGGTTGCGGTTCGCTGGGCAATGGCGGCGTGTCGAACGGTTCGGCGAGGGAGTCGATGGCGCGGTCGAGGGCGGGGCCGGCATCGGGCGCGAGGAGGACTCCGGCGCGCCAGGCGCCGACCAGCAGCTCGCCCCATTCGCGGTAGGGGTCGCCGTTGGGGAGCGTGCCGAGGCCGCGGTCCGGCCAAAAGGACATCATTTCATCGACAAGACCGCGGTTGGCGGCGTCGAGCTCGGCGATCCAGGTGGGGACCCAGCGGTCGGGGTTGACGCAGTGGCGGCCGAGAAGGAAGAGGGCGAAGTGGAGGTCGATGACCGGGGCGATGGCGATGTGCAGGCCGGCCGTTGGTTGGTCGGGGCCGATTTCGGAAGGCATTGTTCTTTAACTATATCCCTAACTCGCGGGGAATGCAGCAGGCGGCGGGCACCGGGCATTCGGAGCCGGACCGAAAACACGTTGGCAATGTAATGGGGGCGTGCCACTCGCATAGGAGTAGTCCCGCATATGCGCCCTTCCCGGGTGGTTCGAGGATACACGTGAGCCTCCAATCGGACGGGGCATCCCAGGAACTCAGGAACTCACCTCCCATGCGCATACGTCTCCGCGAAAAACTCCTTGCTGGCTTTGGGGCGGTCATCGTCCTGCTGGCCGTCGTGGCTGTGCTCGGCATCATGCAACTGCAGAGCGCATCCAACCGCACATCCGCCCTGTACCGTGAAAACGTGCTGGGCGTGCAGTACGCGCTCGCCACCAATGTCAACATGATCGCCAGCGCACGCGAAGAGAAGCGGGCGTTCCTGACGGACGACGTCTCCAAGCGCACGCCGCTCATCGAGGCCGCTCGTGCCGAGATGGCGAAGGCGCAGGAGTACCTGCTGCTCTACCACGACACCTTCGCCAGCGAGGCCGACGCCGAGCAGTGGGCGCCGGTTGAGGACCAGGTCAACAAGGTAGTTGCCGCCCGCGAGGATGTCCTCACGCTGCTCGAGCAGGGCAAGGATGACCAGGCTCTGGTGGCAGCCGCAGAGATGACCGACATGATCACCGCTGCCAACAAGGCCCTCGACGACGCGGGGCAGTTCAACGCCGACCTGGCATCGTCTTCGAAGGATGCGGCAGCGAGCGCGGCAGCGAGTTCGCGCACCATGATGATCAGCATCTCGGTGGTGGCCGCCCTTATCGGGTTCGGCATCGCCTACTGGCTGGCGCGGAGCATTGCGGGCGCCGCAGGCAAAGCAGCGGCAGCGGCCGACTCGATCTCGCGCGGCGACGTGAACGTGAAGGTCGACGTGAAGTCGAAGGATGAGATGGGCGACCTGGCGCGCGCGTTCACCGAGATGACGGGGTATCTCGCGGAGATGGTCTCGGCGGCGGAGGCGGTTTCCAACGGCGACCTGACGACGAACGTGACGCCGCGGGGCACCGACGATGCCCTCGGGAATGCGCTTTCGCGGATGGTCACCAACCTGCGCACCCTCATCGGCCAGGTGAAAGAGAACTCGGACAGCATCCTGAACGCGGCCGTACAGCTCGGCGATTCGAGCGACCAGATGGCGGCGGCGACGGGCCAGATTGCGACGGCGATCAACGAAGTGACGCGGTCCGCCGTCTCGCTGAGCGGCCTGTCGCAGGATTCGGCGCGGGAGATCGAGCGGGTGGCCTCGGGTTCGCAGCAGGTAGCGGCGGGTGCCGCCACCTCGGCCGATTCGGCGGCCCAGTCCCGCCAGGAAGCCGTGGAAATGGGCGAGCGCATCCAGGTGGTGGCGACCGCCTCGAAGGAAGTGGCCCAGGCCGCGGAGGAATCCCGCTCGGCGGCCCAGCAGGGCCAGCAGGCCGTCGGCCAGGCGGTCACCTCGATGGAGTCGATCGCCACGGCGGTCCAGCGCGCCTCGCGCACGGTCGACCAGCTGGGCGAATACGGCCAGCAGATCGGCGACATTGTGAAGGCGATCGACGAGATCGCGGCGCAGACGAACCTGCTGGCGCTGAACGCGGCCATCGAGGCCGCCCGGGCCGGCGAACAGGGCCGCGGATTCGCCGTCGTCGCCGAGAACGTCCGGTCGCTGGCGGAGCGGTCGAGCGAATCGACCAAGGAGATCGCGGACCTCATCGCCAAGGTGCAGCAGGGCACGCAGGAGGCGGTCGAAGCCATGGCGGTCGGTGTCCGCGACGTGCAGGAAGGCCAGCGCATCACGGAAGAGGCTGGCCAGTCGCTGACGTCGATCATCGGGACGGTGGAGCTTTCGGCGACGCGGATGCAAGAGATTGCCCGCGACGTGCAGGGGCTGGCCTCCGGGGCCGAGCGCATCATCTCTTCGGCCGAGGGGATCGCCGAACTGGCGCGCGAATCGGCGGCCGGCGCCGGCGAGATGGCCGCGGGCACCACGCGGGTGACGGAAGCGATCATCCAGGTCTCGGCCACGAGCGAAGAGACCAGCGCTTCGGCCGAGGAAGTCTCGGCATCGACCGAGGAGCTTTCGGCGCAATCCGAAGAGCTGGCGGCGACCGCGAACCAGATGCGGGAGATGGCAGAGGCCCTGCAGAAGGCGTCGGCACGGTTCAAGCTCGCGTAGGCGCGGCGCGCACTCCGCACCTTTCCAGCACCGCCCGGGAAATCTTCCCGGGCGGTGTTGTTCGCCCCGGGACGTGGAGCGCGGTCTCGTGGCGTGTCCGTGATCTTTACCTTTCTCAGCGGCCAGCCGGCACCCCGGGCCGGGCCCGGGCCATATCTCCGGCAAGAACAGCACGGAGCCGCCAGGCCATGAACACACCGACCAGCATCGCCTCCCGGGGCTACATCGTTGAGGCAGCGAACATCCCCCAGGGGTTCGCGGCGCACCTCCAGCGCGACGGGCTCGCGGGCATCACCGCGCGCACGGACGACGGGATGTACCTGGAGCCGAGGGTCCCGCTCGCGACGATATTCGCGGCGTTCGAGCGCTGCGGCGTGCGCGTCGCGGCGGTGCGGCGGGCCGGCGGCACGGGCGCATGGCAGGATTGCGCGAGGCCTGCGTGGCGGTCCCGCCATAGGCTGGCACGCCGGCAATCGGCGGAGTGGCTGCCGACGTTGCCCTGCGCGTAGGGAGCGAAGTTCGTACAACAAATCCACAACACCGCTCCAATGTCCTATCATGCGAACCACTGCGAGCCGGAGGCGTCGTCCCGCCGACTCAGCACATCGCAAAGGAACCCCTCTTGGAACTGCAAAACGCTGTCATCGTCGATGGTGTCCGTTCGGCCTTCGGGCGCGGCGGGCGCGGCAAGCTCGTGGCCACCCGCCTGGATGAGGCGGGCGCCCAAATCGTCCGCGCGCTCATGGAGCGCAACCCGAAGGTCTCGCCCTGGCTGGTGGAGGACATCGGCATGGGGAACGTCGGCGGCGCCGGCGAACTGGCCGGCATCGGGGCCGATACGATCGCCCGGCTCGCGGGCCTCCCGGCCGAAATCTCGGCATTCGATAGCAACCGCCAGTGCGGTTCGAGCATGGAAACGCTCCACCGCATCGCCCAGTCGGTCCAGGTGGGCGCGACCGAGTGCGGGATCGCGATCGGCGTTGAGCGCATGGGCCGCCAGCTCGGCGGCGGCGGTGGGGCACGCGCCACGACCCGCATCACGGAATTCAACAAGCGCCGGCTGGAGCAGACCGCCGAGCAGCGCAACCTGGCCCCGAACCACTTCGACGACTTCGGTGTCGCATTCCAGGACGAGATCCTGGACTACTCGCCGGTCCTTTCGATGACGCAGACGGCCCAGAACGTGGCCGAGGTGTACGGCCTCAGCCGCGAAGAGATGGACCAGTTCTCGGTCGATAGCCACCGCAAGGCGGTGGCCGCTTATGAGAAGGGCATCTACAAGGACGAGATCATCCCGCTCGAAGTGGAAGAGCCCGTCTTCGACGCCGAAGGCAACTGGGTGGAGGGCGAGCGCGGCAAGACGATCGTGTTCGACCGCGACGAGTGCATCCGCCCGGGCACGAACATGGAGACGCTGGGCGCGCTGCCGCCGGTGAAGGGCATCGTGAGCCCGACCGGTTCGGAGCTCCGGATCACGGCCGGCAACGCCTGCCCGACGAACGACGGCATCAGCGCGGCGCTGATCATGAGCGAGAAGAAGGCGCGGGAACTCGGTCTGGAGCCGCTGGCCCGCATCGTGGGCTATGGCATCGCGGGCGTGAAGCCGCAGGTGATGGGCCTCGGCCCGATCCCTTCGACCCGCAAGGCGCTGCGCCATGCGGGCATCACCGCCGACCAGATCGACCGCGTCGAGTTCAACGAGGCCTTCGCGGCCCAGGTGATCCCGTCGTGCAAAGAGCTGGGCATCCCGCTAGACCGGGTGAACGTGAACGGCGGGTCGATCGCGATCGGGCACCCGCTGGGCGCGACCGGCGCCCGCCTGGTGCTCGCTGTCGCGCACGAGCTGCGCCGCAGCGGTGGCCGCTACGGCCTGGCCACGCAGTGCATCGGCGCCGGCATGGGCATCAGCACCATCGTCGAGCGGATGTAATCCGCCTCCGGGCAATTTCACGAAGAGGGGGCCGAACGGCCCCCTTTTCGGATTCCCGGAGTGCCGGGGCCAGCACGAAACGCGGCATGGCCGAAAGGCGGCGGCATTCGGGCGACGTGCATCCCAGCGCGCCATGACCGGCGCGCCTCGGATCGGGGCGGGATGGCTCGCGGGTGCTGACGGCCCGGCGCACGACCCGTACACTCGCGCCAATACCTGCCAGAGGAGCCGTCTATGCCCGCACTCGATGGCGTCAAAGTACTCGACCTCACGCAGTACGAGGCCGGCACCACCTGCACCCAGTACCTCGCGTGGTTCGGCGCCGATGTCGTGAAGATCGAGCGCCCCGGCGTGGGCGACCCGGGACGGAACGTGGCCGGGGGCGGCAAGGACTCGCTCTACTTCCTTTCGTTCAATAACAACAAGCAGAGCGTGGCGATCGCGCTCGACACGGCCGAGGGGCGGGACCTGTTCCTGAAGATGGTGCCGAAGTTCGACGTGGTGGTGGAGAACTTCACGCTGGGGACGATGGAGAAGCTGGGCATCGGCTACGACGTGCTGAGCGCGCTCAACCCGGCGATCATCTACGCGACGATCAAGGGCTTCGGGACGACCGGCCGGCGGAGCGAGTACAAATGCTTCGACATGATCGCCCAGGCGGCTGGTGGGGCCTTCAGTGTGACCGGCGAGCCAGACGGCCCGCCAACCCGGCCCGGGGCGACCTTCGGCGACACCGGCTCGGGCGTGCATGCGGCCCTGGGCATTTTGGGCGCGTACATCCAGCGGTTGCGGACGGGGCGGGGGCAGGTGGTGGAGATCGCCATGCAGGAGATCATTGCGAACTTCATGCGCGAGCCGATGTCGCAGCGGGAGTGGCGTGGCAGCCCTATCGCGCGACGCGGCAACCGGACGGTGGTGCCGACGGACCTGTATCCGTGCGCGCCGGGCGGCCCGAACGACTACCTCTACATCATGGTGGTGACCTCGCGGATGTGGGACTCGCTGGTGGCGGCGATCGACCTGCCTGAGCTGGGCATGGACCCCCGGTTCGCGACGGTGCGCGACCGCCACCAGCACGGCGATGAGCTGTGGGAGCAGATCGCGAACTGGACGCGCCAGCGGACGAAGTGGGAAGCGATGGACCACCTGGCTGCCGCCGGCGTGCCCTGCAGCGCGGTGTTCGATACCGACGACATCTTCAGCGACCCGCACCTGAACGAGCGCGACATGATCCGCACGCTCGCGCACCCGGTGGTCGGCGATTTCCAGCTGCTGGCGCCGCCTATCCACCTGAGCGAGCCGCAGGCGGAGCTTCGGCGCGCGCCGCTGCTGGGCGAACACACCGGCGCGGTGCTGGCGCGCGAGCTCGGGCTGAGCGACGGCGAGATCCGGGCGCT
>JAHDWR010000174.1 GCA_023382755.1 Dehalococcoidia bacterium | reverse complement strand
CCAAGATCTGGACCAGCCACGGGCACTACGCCGACTGGATGTACCTGCTCGCCCGCACCGACCCCGAAGCGCCCAAGCACCGGGGCATCAGCTACTTCCTGCTCGACCTGAAGTCACCTGGTGTGTCGTTCCAGCCGCTGCTGAACATCGCGGGGCGGAAGGGGTTCGGCCAGTTCTTCTTCGACAATGTGCGGATGCCCCCGGATGCCCTCCTCGGCGAGGTGGACCGGGGCTGGTACCTCGCCACCACGACGCTGGATTTGGAGCGTTCGAACATCGCCAACGCGGGAGGGGCCCGGCGGACGATCGACGACCTGTGCGCGTACGTGCGCGACTCAGCGATGCGTGCCTCGGCCGCGAACCGGCACCGGCTCGCGGGCAATGCCGTGGAAGTGGCGGTAGCGACGATGCTGAGTTACCGCGTGGCGAGCATGCTCGCCATGGGGGCTGTGCCGAACCAGGAGGCCAGCCTGCTCAAGCTCTTCCTGAGCGAACTCGACCAGCGCATCGCGAACACGGGGCTGCACCTGCTGGGCGCCTACGGCCAGCTCATGCCCGGTTCGCCGCTGGCGAAGCTGCAGGCGCAGTTCGCGCTCACCTACCTGACGACCATGCCGCGGACCATCGCGGGCGGCACGAGCGAGATCCAGCGCAACATCATCGCGACGCGCGGGCTGGGCCTGCCGCGGGGGTAGCGGGCCGGAGGGTGTGCGCAGGGGTGGTCAGGAGCCCGTTCGCGGCAGCACGCTGGCCGGTCTGGCGCGAACGGCCGCCGGTCTGTGGCGCGAGAACGATTAGGCCGAGGCGCGGGCCCTGGGCAGCCCGGTGTCGACCTGGTCAAGACTGACCCGCAAAGGACCGTCGCCGGGATGGAATTCAAGGACCTCGATCCCCAGAGGCTTACCTTTGGCGTCCAGCATCACGATGACGTCTCCGCCCGTGTGCTCGCAATCGACCTCTGCATTGGGGTCACCAAACCAGATGACGAGGGTGGCGGTACCTTTGTCGTAGTGGACTTCTATGTCGGCCATACAGGTCCCCCGGTTTCACCCGTGTGGTTGTGTATGCGGTAGTAATGGTTGAATGACCCGAACCGGACGAACGGGTCACGACGCAGACGAAACGCCTTGCGGCTTCGACACGATAGTAGAGATACACGAGCTGGTTCGATCGGCTTCGCCTGATCTCGTCGGGTCTCTCAACTGTCATCTGAACTTCGGCAAGTCTACCACTCATGTCGCGGTGCTTGCGTCGGCAGATATCGTCCCACGTAGCCCCGGTCAGGGTGACCGTGCCTCCCAGGACGGATGAAACGGAGAAGATGACATCGTCGTTCACTAGTGCAGCTCGCCCAGCAGCGCCCTCCGCAGCAGCAGCAGGCTCGTCGTCACGGCGCGGCGTTTCACTGCCTGGCGCCCCTGGTTCATGGTCATGCTGAGCGAGTGCGTGCCGCCCTCGGGCGTCGCCACGGCGACATGCACCGTGCCGGGCGGGATGCCGTCCTGCGGGTCCGGTCCGGCCACGCCCGTAATGCCGACGCCGTAATCCGCTCCGGCCTTCTGGCGGGCGGCCTCGGCCATCGCCCTCGCCGTTTCGGGCGAGACGGCGCCAAACTGGATGATGACGTCAGCCGGGACACCCAGGTCGATCTTCTCCTGCGTCTGGTAGGTCACGAACCCGGCCGTGAAGTAGTCGGAAGAACCGGGCACGTCGGTCAGGGTGTTGGACATCAGCCCGCCGGTGCACGACTCCATGACCGCCAGGGTGGTCTTGCGTTCGTGCATCTGGCTGGCGATGTAGCCCTCCAGCGTGTCCTCATCGCGGCCCCAGATGGCGCTGCCGAAGATCCGTTCCATCTCCTCTTCCACCGGGCGGATGCGCTCCCATGCCTCCTCGCGGGTGCGGGCCTTTGCCCCGATCCGCAGGTGGACGCCGTCGGCGCGGGCGTAAGTGCCGATGCCGATGCCCGGGGTGCCGTAGAGGGGCTTCGCCATCTCGTCGACGGTGCCCTCGCCGATCCCGACCGTCTTGATGGTGCGGGTCACAAGTACCTCGCCCGTCGAGCGCCGCTCCAGCTCGGGCTGTACTTCCTTCTGCCACATCCGCTCCATTTCGGGCGGCACGCCTGGCATGCAGACGATCACGCGGCCATCGCGCTCCACCCACCAGCCCGGGGCGGTGCCGCGAGGGTTGTCGATGCCGCGAGCACTGGGGATGAGCCACGCCTGTTTGATGTTCGATTCCGGCATCGGGTAGCCGCGGCCCGAGAACCACGCCCGTACCCGCTCCTCCAGCGCCGGGTCGATGTACAGCTCCTCGCCAAGCACTTTCGCGATGCCCTCGCGCGTCATGTCGTCCTCGGTCGGCCCGAGGCCGCCCGTGCAGACGATGAGGTCGGAGCGGTTCCACGCACGTTCGAAGGTCTCGACGATGCGGCCCATGTTGTCGCCGACGACGGACTTGTAGTTCAGGTCGATACCCAGTTCCGGGAGCCGCTGGGCGATGTAGGCGCTGTTGGTGTCGATGATTTCGCCGAGCAAGATCTCGGTGCCGATGGCGATGATTTCTGCTTTCACGAGGGGGAAGTCTAGGCTCCGGGCGGTGCCATGTGAACTCGCACCGTAGGATTGGGCGCGTGCCACGCCGCAAAGCGCCGAAATCCAGGTCCCTTCCACCACGCCCGGTGTCGCTGATCCGTGTGGTGCACCCGTTTCCGTCGTTGCTTGTGACGGCGGTCACTGTGGGGATGGCATTCATTGCAGCCAACGAACCGCCGATGACGACGGTGGCGGTGCTGTGCGTGGGCATGCTCTGTTTCCAGTTCGCCATTGGCGTTGCGAACGATGTCGTCGACGCGCCCGAGGATGCTGCCACGAAACCCTGGAAGGCGATCCCGCGCGGCCTTCTGCCCCGGCGCCACGCGGTGGCCGCGGCTGCGGGGTTTGCCGGCGCGGGCATGCTGGTCACCTCGGGGTTGCCCTTCGGCGCGTGGCTCGTTGGCCTGGGCGGACTCGTCTGTGGGCTGGTGTATGACGTGCAGCTCAAGCGGACGGCCCTCAGCTGGCTACCGCTCGCGGTCGCGATCCCGCTGGTCCCCGTCTGGGTGTACCTGTCGCTCGATGCGTGGGACGCGGCGCTCTTGTGGGTGTTCCCGCTGGGGGTGCTGCTGGGCCTCTCGCTCCACCTGGCCAACCAGCTGCCTGACCTGGCGTTCGAACCAGGTAGCGGTGGCGCCGCCCACCGCATCGGGGCGCGCCGGACGATGGCCGCCTCGCTTGGCCTCTACGGAGCGGCCGCGGTCATCGCGTCCGCGGTCCTCTTCGCGACCTCCGTCGCGGGACTGGGCGCGCTTGTTGCGTTCGGGGCGCTGTTCACCGGCTCGCTGGCATCGCGATCGATGTCGTTCTTCGGGCGCGACGGTTTCTTCGGGCTCCTCGCGACATCGAGTGGCCTGATGGGTGTCATCTTTCTGGTCGGCGTGGGTTAAAGCCGGGCGAGCTCGCGCTGCATCTGGGCGAGTCCCATCGGACCGAGGTTCAGGGCTGCCCGGTGCCACTCCTTCAGGTCGAACCGCTCGCCCTGGCGCTTGCGCGAGGCCTCGCGCGCTTCGAGCCAGCAGCGTTCGCCCACCTTGTAGCTGATCGCCTGCCCCGGTGTGCCCAGGTAGCGGATGACCTCGCTCTGCATGAAGTCCGGCGGGAACTGCGACCGTTGGAGGCAGAATTCCTGGCCGATATCGGCATCCCAGGTCTCTCCGGGGTGGAACGTCTCGCCCCGCGGTATCGGCAGTCCGAGGTGCATGCCGATATCGACGATGACGCGGACGGCCCGCATCGCCTGGGCGCGCAACATGCCGAGGTAGTAGTCCGGGTTCTCCAGGTAGCCCAGCTCCCCCATGAGCCGTTCGGCGTACAGACCCCAGCCCTCGACGTAGCCCGAAGTGCCGCCCATGAGGCGCTGGAAGCGGGAGAGTTCGCCAGCCAGGTACTTCGCGGTCGCCCGCTCGAAGTGGTGGCCGGGCACGCCTTCGTGGTAGGCGATGGAGACCTCGCCCCAGAGGGGGAACCGCGTCTTGCCGCCGGTGGGGTACCAGGTGCGCCCCGGCCGGCTGAAGTCCTCGGAAGGGCCGGTGTAGTACATCGCCAGGGCGCCGCCCGGCGGCGCGATCATCGCTTCGATCTTTCGCAACGGGGCGGGGATGTCGAAGTGGGTGCCGTCGAGCTCGGCGATGGTGCGGTCCTGGAGGTCCTGCATCCACTGGCGGAACTCATCGACACCGTCGATGGCCCGGTCCGGGTCCGACTCGAGGAACTGCTTGGTCTCCTCGATCGTTGCTCCCGGGAGGATGCGGGCGCAGGTTGCGCGCATCTCGGCTTCGATGCGGTGGAGTTCGTCCCACCCCCACTGGTAGGTCTCCTCCAGGTCCAGTTCGATGCCATTGTAGACGCGCGACGAAAGCTGGTAGAGGTCCCGGCCAACGCCGTCGCGCTCGACCGCTCCGTCCATGAAGCGTTCTTCCAGGTAGCGCGAAAACTCGCGGTAGGTTTCCGCCGCTGCTTCCGCACCGGACTCGAGGTCGGCACGGAGGCCCGGAGAGGCCACGCCAGCCTGGTCGAATGCCTCGATCAGGCCGTGGAAAAACGACCGCGACCCGCCCGCTCCCCCGTACGTCGCGGATTGCTGGATGGCCTGGGCCACCTGGCGCCGCGCGCTCGGGATACGTTTACGCTGGCCTTCTTCAAGCGTCTGGCGGTAGAGGGCCGCCCCGCGCGGCACGCCCTTCAGCCTCTCGACGATGGTCCGCCAGTCGCTCTCCGTCTGGCGGGGCATCAGGTCGAATACCATGCGCATCGTGGTGGTGGCGTTGCGAAAGCCGCTGAGGCGGTAGTGGTCGCCAGCCTCCAGCAGGTCCTCGCGGAGGGTGAGGAAATCCTCCATGGCCTCCTTCGCGATGCGGTCGCGCTCGTTTTCGATGGGCGCGGCGGCGAGCCTTGCGAGAGTCTCACGCCGAAGCCTGGCGTGTGCCTCGTATCCCTGTGGTGAGTAGTCGCTGACCTCCTCGTCGTGTCCCGGGACGCCCATCATTGTGGCGGCGATGGGGTCCAGTGCGGCCACGGCGTCGACGTAGTCGCTGGCGATGTCGTAGATGGCTGTCATTCCCGCCCTCCCTGCTGGTCCGGCATTATCCCGCCCAGGGCAAGTGTCCGGCCAGTGTGACGAAGTCGGCGTAAACGCCCGGTGTAGCGGCGGCTACGGCCCGGGACTCGATGGTTGCGGCGCCGCCGTCGCGTTGTCTCACCACTCCGCCGGCTTCCCGCACCAGGATCAGGCCCGCGGCAACATCCCAGGGCTCCAGGTCGGAGTGGAGGTAGATGTCCCACTTCCCTGCGGCCAGGTAGGCGAACCCCAGTGCAGCGGAGCCAGTCACGCGCAGCGACTGCATGCCGGGCCACAGGTGGCTCGCGGTCGCAAGCTGCTGCCCTGCTCGCGCGTCGTTGTACCCGAGGTCGACGGCCACCACCGCATCCTTCACGGTCGCGCAATCGGTGACCGACACGGCGTGCCCGTTCAGGGTTGTCCCCTGCCCATGGACGGCCAGAAAGGTATCGCCGAGCAGCGGGTGGGTGGTCAGCCCGATTACCGGCTCGGAGTCAAAGCAAAGGGCTATCGTGAACGCAAAGTGCGGGATGCCCCGCGAGAAGTTCTTTGTCCCATCCAGGGGATCGACGACCCACATCCATCCGTCGGAGCGGGTGCCGGCGGCGGTTTCTTCGCTGAGCACGGCGTGCCCGGGGAACTCCTGCCTGAGGATCACCGTGACGGCCCTCTCGACCGCCAGGTCCGTCCCGGTGACGACATTGCCGCGTCCCTTGACGCCGGCCAGGGCCGTCTGGCCGTAGCCCGCCCGGATGATGCGGTTCGCAGCGTCGGCGCACTGGAGCGCGACCGCGGTTGCATCGGCGCCGGAGCTCGAAACCGGGAAGTCCACGCGGGGGATGCTACCGCCTTCCGGGCTAACGGTTGCGGCGGCGCAGTTCGCGCGCCGAGACGGCGTTGACGTCGCTCCACCGGTCGAAGGCCACCAGGTGTTCGAGCGCCAGCCGGTCCTGGGGAGCCGTCTCCTTGCGCGCGAGGTCCTCCGGGAGGCTGGCGGGGTCGCCCGGGTAGCCCGCCGCCACCACGGCAACGATGCGGATGTCGTCGGGCGCGCCAAATACCGCCCGCACGCCCGGCTCGTCGAACCCGGCCATGGGGTGGGCGATCAGCCCGAGCGCGGTTGCCTGCGCCATCAGGTTGCCAATGGCGATGCCCGCGTGCATCGCCCAAACCTCCCGGGTGGTGCCGGCGAAGTCCTGCGGGGTGGTGTCGTGGGATGGCGCAGCGGCGATGGCGAAGAGGAGCGGCGCGGCGGGCGCCCAGTTCCGGTTTCCATCGGAGATGGCTGAGATGAGCGCGGCCCGGGTCTCGGCTGAGCGCGCGACCAGGACGCGGGTAGGCTGCGTGTTGCCGTGGCTCGGCGCGATGGAGACCGCCTTCCAGAGTAGCTGCTGGAGGTCGTCCTCCACGGGACGGCTGGAAAACGCGCGCGAAGCGCGGCGGTTCGCGAGGGCGGGCAGGAGTTCTGGCATGGGCGCATGGTGCCACGACCCGAGGGCCGCCGCTACGCTGGCATGCGTGACGGTATTCGCGGGTGTCGACCTTGCCTGGAGTGGCCGGAACCCGACGGGCCTTTGCGTGCTCCGCCAGGGAGCCTCCGGACTGCGGTTTGAGTCACTCGCCTGCGTGGTCCTGACGGGCCACGGGGTTGCTGATTGGCTCGAAACGCTCGGACCGCGCGTGGTCGCCGGGATCGACGCCCCGCTGGTCACGTCGTCCACGCGCATTGCAGAGGCGGAGATGGCGCGTGTCTACGGCCGGCGCGGCGTGCACGCCTATGCCGCCCGGCCAGACTTCCTCGAGCGGCGCGGCATCGCGGAAGGCCCGCGCCTTGGCCACGCGCTGGCGACGTCCGGCTGGAGCCTCGACCCACGCTCGAACGGCCCTCGCCGGGCACTCGAAGTCTTCCCGCACGCGGCCATCGTGACCCTGCTTGGCTCCTCGCGGGCCCTGCGCTACAAGAAGGGGCCGCTCGGCCGCCGGCGGGAAGCGCTGGGCGAACTGCGGACGATGCTCGGCGCGTACGTGCTCGCGCAATGCCCCGAACTGCTGACCTCGCCCCTGGGTGACCTTCTCCGCGACCCTTTTGGGACCATGCGGGGCCGAGAGCTGAAGGATCTCGAGGACCGGCTGGACGCCGTCACCTGCGCGCTTTCGGCCCACCACATCTGGCGGCACGGCGAGGCGGGGACCCGGGTGTTCGGCGAC
>JAHDWR010000173.1 GCA_023382755.1 Dehalococcoidia bacterium | reverse complement strand
TCTGCGCGGCGCCGGTGCTGGAGATGGAGAACGTGGTTACGAACGAGCACAACCTTGCGCGAGGGATGGTGGTCGAGGTCGATTCGCCCGTCGGGAAGGTGAAGCAGATCGGCGTCGGCCCCAAGTTGAGCGACACGCCGGGCCAGGTAAGGTCGACGGCGCCGCTAATTGGGCAGCACACCGATGATGTGTTGAAAAGCCTGGGGTATGACGAGGCGAAAATTGCCGCGCTGCGGGAAGCAGGGGCGGTCGGCTAGGTTCCCGGCGGCGGATTCTCCGGGCAGCGCTCAAGGGGAGACAGCTCTTCGCGATACGCTGCCTGGAGCGCTTCTTCCATGCGCTGGCCGAAGCGGCGGTAGGCATCGAGGAGGTTGCGGCCCTCACCGGAGAGTTCGGTGTGGCCGCCGCCCGCGCCTCCAACTTCGGAACGCACGAGTGGGAATCCGAGGTTGGCCTCTAGCTCCTTCACCTTCCCCCACGCCCGGCGGTACGACAGGCCCATGACCGCGGCCGCCTGGGCGAGCGAGCCGGTGTCGGCGACGAGTTGGAGCAGGCGCAGGCGGTAGTCAGACATGACCAGCCGGCCATCGGCTTCGAGCCAGAGCTTCTGACGGGGTTCGAATCGCGTCACGACCGCAGACTACCGCCGCGCTGGCCCGGTGTCAGCCATCCGGGTCAGGGGAGGCGGCAGATGTCCTGGTACGTCCTGGCCGGCTGGTTGGCGTAGCCGTAGTCGAAGAGGCGCGCGATATAGGCGGGAGTATCAGCGCCGTTGCCGACTGTGCCGAGGTACTTCGTCGCCTCGGCGCAGCCCGCGATCACGCTGCCGTGTTCCTGAAAGCCCTTCCGGAACTCCTGGGCCGCGATGCTGAAGACGACTTCCTTGCCTTCGCGAATGGCCGCGTCGATGGCCTCGGTCGGGTCGTGTCCGAGGGCCGCGGTGGCCACGGCGATACGAAAGAGCGCATACCCTTCGAGTGCGGGGCGGCCCTCACCCCGGCCAGTCTCTTGTTTCCAATCGCGCAGGCCCTCGGCGCCGATGACTTCCCGGTAGGCGACCATGGCTTCCTCGAACTTTCCCGCCGCGAAAAGGGCATCGGCGTCGAGGACGGCGTGGAAGAGGAACTCGGGCGGGTCGTTCACGGTCTGCGTGAGGCGATAGCGGCCCCCGAGCAGCTCGTAGGTCCGGGTAGACGCGCGGGTAGGCCCGGCGGCGGTGACGAGCTTGCCGCCATACATCACGATGCGACTGAGCGGGCCTTCCCCTTCGAGGGTGACCCTGGTAATGGCGGGGACGCCGTGGTCGCCGGGGCCGATATCCCGCCATGCCGTCCCGTCCCAGGCCTGGATGCGGACCATGCTGTTGCAGGCCGTGGCACTGCAACTATTGACAAGGTAGGCAAGTTCGGCCCCCGGCTCTCCGTCACGATCGGCGAGGCTGAAGATGGCGGTGCCGAAGATGGAGGCATCGGCGGAGCCTTCCGTGGCGAACTCCTCGATCTTCCCGGAACCCGTGGACCGGAAAAAGACGACCGCCGGATAGGGGCCCTGTGGGGCGGCCTGACGGAGAGGAATAAGCCAGGCAGTATCCGGGAGGCCGTCGCCGTCGACATCGCCTGTGCGGCAATGGACGGACCAGGTGCTGGCCAGGTGGTCGTGGCAGGGCTCGGCGAAGCGTGACGGCCCGAGGAGCGACTCAAGCCCCTCACGTGCCTCCAGCGCGCTTGCCGGGGGAGTGCCCAGCGGATCGGGAGTGGGAGTGGGAGAAGGTGCCGGCGCGGCCACAGAGGCCGTCGCCGTGGAGCCCGGAGTTGGGGCCGGCGTCGGCTCGGCCGCGTCGCCGCCGCCCCAACAACCGGCGAGGACCACCACCACGAAGTTGGCGAGGACCAGGCCAGCTAGGGTTTTTTCACGAGGTAGTCTTCTGCCGCCCATCCTTCACCAAGCCTCGTTTCGACTTTCCACCAGGTGAGGCCGCCCGCCGGTTGGGGGCCGCCTGTCACTTTCACTTCGGTCGCGTCGGCGATGCAGATGATCGCATCGTTTTCGACGCCGGGTCCCGTGCGCACATTCAAGCAGTCGCCTGTACCCGTGACGACCAGGATGTCGCCCGCGGAGAACTTGCCCGGCCCGGTGGTGACCGTCGCGGACGGGGCCTGGCTTGTCCCGGCAGGGGTTGAGGCCGCCGGGGTCGGTGTCTCGTCTGCCGCCGCGAGGCTGCTGGTTGGCGAGGGGGTGGGTTGCGGGGCGGCAGGCTCCGAGCCGCCGTCGAAGAGCCTTTCGGCACTCCAGATGACGCCGAACGCGATGAAGATTGCGAGCGCCACGGCGACAGGCACATACCACAGGCCGACGATCTTGTGGCGCTCGTAGATCCGGGGCAGCGGCTTCCGGGGAATCTGTTCGCCTGACGGGGGGACGTACCGGCGGGGAGGGGCGGGTGGAGGGAGTTCGTGCTCGGGCAGGCGCCGGTGGATGACCGGCGAGGGTTCCCCGGTCTCCGGCGCACCATCCGGCATA
The DNA here is from genome assembly GCA_023382755.1 of Dehalococcoidia bacterium. Classification (GTDB taxonomy): domain Bacteria; phylum Chloroflexota; class Dehalococcoidia; order Tepidiformales; family Tepidiformaceae; genus Amarobacter. The sequence goes on along the minus strand of JAHDWR010000173.1, from coordinate 4,869 downwards.
CCGGGTATCGCAGGGGGGTGCTGGGGGCGCCCCAACGGGCGGAACGGGATTGGCTCCGGCGCCGGGTCCGGTGCGGTGGGCGGCGGGGGGACGGCGCGCGTTCCCTCCCCGGGATGCGGGGCGGGTGCCCCCGGCGGACGAGCCCCGGTCGTGTACGCCATGGCCTGCGGGGCGGCCCGGTGTTCGGCCTGCGTGGCACAGCCACCATTGGTCACCCAGCAGCCGGGGTGGTGCATGACGCCGCAGCCTTCGCAGCGGAGCACGGCTTCGCCTTCCTGAAAGGACCGGTCGCAAAGCGGGCAGAAACGCTGTTGGGGGCTCAAAACACCTACCCGGGGCCGCCATGCTCAGTATCGAACTCGCGATCCGCATCATCAACAGGAACGTTGAACCGGGGCAGAAAGTTCCTAGCCGTTGTGTAAAATCCTTTCTACGTCGAGCCGGGATGGCAGAGATGCCGCCGCGCCAGACCTCGTAACAGCAACGGCGCCGGCGGCGGCGCCGAAACGAGCGGCTTCGAACGGCGTGGCTCCCTCGGCCAAAGCGACGGCGTACGCTCCGCAGAACGCATCGCCGGCGCCGACAGAGTCCAGCGCGGCGACCGGGAAGGCTGGCACCTCGGTCACACGGTCGTTGGTGGCGACCAAGGCGCCGTTCTCGCCAAGTGTTATGACGACTGTCGCCGGACCGCGCGAACGGAGGAACTGTGCTTCGGCGCGGTGATTTCCGCCCGCCTGGGGAGCCAGGGCAGCGGCCTCGACTTCGTTCGGCAGGAGAACGTCGGCCATGGCGAGGAGCCCAGGCGGGTGCGGGGCGATGGGTGCGGGATTCAACATGACGGTGCGACCGGCGCTCCTTGCGATGCGCATCGCGGACTCGGTCGCGGCCATCCCGACCTCGAACTGGACCATGAGCATGTCGGCCGCCGCGATCGAGGCACGCGCCCGCTCGACGTCCTCGGCATCGAGCGCGAGGTTGGCGCGGGGGATGGCAAGGATGGCGTTATCGCCATCGTCGAGCACGATGGGGACGGCGACTCCCGTCCCGATCGGGGAGTCCGCGATGACCCCCGAGGTATCGATGCCCTCGCGCCGAAGGTTCGCGAGGATGGCCCGCCCGAAGTCATCATCACCCACCTTGCCGATCATGGTGACATCGGCACCGAGACGGGCGGCGGCGGTGGCCTGGTTCCCTCCCTTGCCACCGATGAAGGTCTGGAAGCTGTGGGCGATCAGCGACTCACCACGCGAGGGCAGGCGGGGCGCGCGGACTACGAGGTCCATCATGAGCGAGCCGACGACCGCAATCCTGACCATGGCCGGGAGTGTACCCCGGGCGAGCGGATCGCATATTCCGAAGCGGGTCTCTACGCTAGGCGAATGACGCGGATCCTCGGCATCAACGGCAGTATTCGTCCCCACAGCTCGGCGGATCGGGCGCTCCATTTCGCAATCCGTGCGCTGGAGGCCAACGGCGCCCAGTGCGAGACATTCGAGATTGGGGCGCTTCCGCTCCTGGATGGACGGCCCGAAGACCAGTACCCGGCAACGGTGGGAGCATGGCGGGCGGCCTGCTCGGCGGCCGATGGGTTCGTTATCGCCGTGCCTTCGTACCACGGGGCCATGCCCGGTGGACTGAAGAACGCGCTCGACTTCATCGATTTGCCGCATGCGGGAGGCAAGCCCTTTGCCATCATCGGGATTGCCGGAGGCGACGCGGAACCGCCGGTGACCGACATCGTGCGGGTCATGCGGCACATCGGGGCGGTGGCGGCTGTACCCGACGTGGTGATCTCGCGCGCCTCGGGCCACTGGGGGCCAGGGGATGAGCCGGCAAACGCGAGCGTGAAGATTGCCATCGCGAAGGTGGCGGAAGACCTGGTGGCGCTCGCAGCCCTGCGCGCCTCGGGTCAGCTGCCGCAGCCATGAGCGAGCCGGGGGCGGGATGGCGCGGACGGGCATCGCAGCGGCCGCGCGGCCAGTACTGCCCGGACTGTGGCGGGGCGCTCTTCTTCGATTACCGCGGGGGCGAGCGGCCACCGACCTGCCCGGCCTGCGGGTACGTCCGCGTGCGGTATCCGGGGGTTGTGGTGGCGGTCATCGTCCGCGACGCTGGAGGACGGGTGCTCATGGGGCGGCGCTCTCAGGGCGGCCACGCGGGACTGTGGTGCATCCCGTGCGGACGGCTGGAGTGGGATGAAGATGTCCGCGCGGCAGCCATCCGGGAGTTCCAGGAGGAGACTGGACTCGAGGTGGAACTCGGCGGCATTACGGCGGTCCACTCAAACTTCCACGACCGCGAGCGACAGACCGTGGGTATCTGGTTCTCCGGAAGGGTCGTTGGCGGCCGCCTCCACGCGGCTGATGGCGAGCTTTCGGAGCTGGCCTACTTCGACCCTGCGACGCCGCCGGAACTGGCGTTCCCGACCGACGCCCTGGTGCTGCGGGAACTGGCGGGCGGCTGAGCCGCAACCGACAGGGCTCCCCCGACTACCGTCCGGAATAGAACAGGCCGATGATGACGAAGCGGGCCGCAAATGGTTGCGGCAACCGGGTCGCGTCTGTAGCGTCCGCCGGTGAGACGGCGGGGGCCGCACCAGGGGAGGGCGCATGACAACGGCGCAGGTCTCAGGCAGCCGGGAGGCGCTGGCCCAACAGCCCGAGGCCAGGACGCGTGAAGCGGCGCCGCCCCCGTTGTGGCGCGAGGCGCTCTTCGGCCTGGATTGGATGTCGCTCCGCGCATCGGGCGTGTACTGGGGTCTTGGCGTGCCCCATGGCCAGGGGGAGCCGGTGGTGGTGGTGCCGGGATTCCTGGCGACCGATGCGTCGCTGGTGGAACTGTTCTGGTGGCTCTCGCGGCTAGGCTACCGGCCGCGGTTTTCCAATATCGGGCGAAACGCGGACTGCCCGGATGTTGCCGCCTCGAGGCTGCTGGAGACCATCCAGGAGGTACACAGGGAGACAGGCCAGCGTGTACGCCTTATCGGGCACAGCCTGGGGGGCCTGCTCAGCCGCAGCATCGCACTTGGGTTCCCCGAACATGTTGCACTGGTGATCTCGATGGGGTCGCCGTTCCGGGAGGCGGGGACCGCGCATCCCGCGCTTGTCGCCGCGACGGAAGCACTTCGCGGCCCGGCCGGGCGGCACGTGGCCCGGAACCTGAAGCCTTCGTGTTTCAGTACGCACTGTGAGTGCACTTTCGCACGGAGCATGGCGGCGCCCGGTGGGTATGGCGTGGCGCATTACGCGATTTACTCGAAGAACGATGGCGTGGTGAAGTGGGAGGACTGCGCGGAGGAAGACCAGTCGCTGAACGACGAAGTAGGCTGCACGCACCTGGGGATGGCGTTCCACCCCGGAGTGTATCGCGCGCTCGCGCGGCGGCTCCGGCAGGCACCGGGGCACTGACGCCTCGGCCCGTCGCAACAAGCGAAGGCCCGGACGTGCATCCGGGCCTTTCGCGCAGAGGGCGGATTCCCGCTTAGACGGCAGCCTTTTCGGTCTTCTTCTTGGTGTCCTTCGGGGGGTGCTGGATCGATTCGAAGCTCTTCTTCATGACATCGACCACAGGGTTCGCGGTGGCCCAGGTGCGGGCGACTTCGATGGCGGCCTGGGCCGTCTCCTTGTTCACTTCGACGAGCTTCTGGACCACCTCGCGGGCGTCGCCGCCCGCGGTGAGGGCTTCCTGGTAGGCGTTCTGGGTGAAGGCGAGCGCGCGGCCCTGGGCGGCGGTCGTGGCTTCGAGGACAGCGGCGTAGAGGTGGCCCAGGTCGGCGGGCTCGGTGGCGAGTTTGTGGCCGAGTTCGATTGCCTCGCGCTGGCCCTTCGCTACATCCGCGGCGAACTGCTTCGTCAAGTGGAAGCCTCGCTCGTTCGATTTCGCGATGGCATCGGCGAGGGTGTCGTAGCTGGCGAGGAGGGACGTGTAGTACTTCTGGACCTGGTCGTTGTTCGGCATCGAGGTGGGGTTTCCTTTTTGCGGCCACGCCGCGGTATCTATGTGCAAGTTACATATAGCTGCAGAACTTGTCAACAGGATGCTTCTAGCTGCATACTGCAGTTATCGCAGGAGAACGCCATGGCCACGCGCAAGACAGACGATGATGCACCCGAAGTCAAACCTCGCCTTCACGGCGAGATGCTGGCAACCAGCCTGCTGGCGTTCCTGAAAGGGTGGAACGCCTACGGCTACGAGCTGACACAACGCCTGGCCCAGGCCGGTCTGCCGGAATCGGACAGCGGGACGGTGTACCGCACGCTCCGCCAGCTCGAGAAGTCGGGGTTCGTGTCTTCGTTCTGGGACACGTCCGAATCGGGCCCGGCGCGGCGCATGTACAGTCTGACTGCGGCCGGGGAGTTGTTCCTCTCCGGGTGGATCGACGTGCTGCAGAACTACCAGGCGGTGCTGAAGAAGGCCGCGGAGGGGATTGGAGCCGGACCGGACACGCGTCGCCGGGGCGGAAGCGCTTCCTGACGGACAACCCGCCTTGTGGCGGCCCGCCGCGCGCGATATCGTCAGAGGACCATGAAACGTGGCTGGCGGAGCGTCCGGTATGACCATCGAGAGTCCGCGCACCTATCCTGATACGCTCCGCATCGCGGGGCACGACATCACCCTGCGCCCGATGACGGCTGGCGACCGTGCGGCAGTCCTGGAATTTGCCCGGAAACTGCCCGAGCACGACCTGCTCTTCCTGAGGCGTGACCTCACCCAGGACGCGGCGGTGGACGACTGGATCCGGGAGATCGCCGTGGGCGAAATCTTCACGGTGCTCGCTGTCGAAGGTGACAGCCTCCTGGGCTGGGCGACCATCCACCGGAACCGCCTTCGCTGGACGGCGCACGTGGCCGAGCTGCGGGTGATGGTCGC
>JAHDWR010000172.1 GCA_023382755.1 Dehalococcoidia bacterium | reverse complement strand
GCTTGTACGAGGGTGACGTGCCCGAACTGCGGGCGGACTATGCGCGCCTGATGCAAAGCGGCCCACATTTGGTCGGAGACCTCCTGAGCCAACCGCGGATCCCGTCGGAAGAGGAACTCGTCGCGAAAGGGCTGCGGTGCATCATGCGGGTGCCGATCCGTGGGGCGGATGGCCGGCTTCGCGGCGTCGTCAGTGTTGCCACGAAACGGCCGCACGCGTGGAATGACGCCGACCTGGCGGCTTTTGTGGACCTGGCGAGGTCGCTTGGCCTGGTCACCGAACGCGCGGCCCTGTTCGCGGCGGCCGAGCAGCGTTCGGCGCGAGTGCAGGCACTGATGCAACTGCTGAACACCTTCAGCCTCGGTGCGGCTCCCGAGGAGGTGGCGCGGAAGTTCGCGACGCAGCTGCGCGAATACCTGCGGGCGGATGCGGTGCTGGTACACGCGTTCGATCAGGAGGCTGGCACGCGGCGGTTGATCGCGCTCGAAGGCGATGCGAGCCGGTTCGATGCTCCCGGGCGGCTGGGGCTTGACGAGTCGACGAGCTACCAGGGGATGGTGGCCACACCCGCTGCCCTGTACGACGCCTCGACTCCGGAGCTGGCGCCCCAATGGTTCCGGGCGGCGGCGGAACGCCTGCGGCTCGGTTCGGCGGTGGCTGTGCGCCTCGAAGCCGATGGCCAGCCGGTCGGGATGGTCGCCGCGGGGACGAACGCCAGCGGGCGCCTGGGAGATGCGGCGCTCACCCTCCTGGCGACGGTCGCCGGGCCGTTGGCGATGGTGATCGAGCGAGCGCGGTTTGTGACCTCGCTGAGCGAACAGACCCAGCGCGCCCACGCGGTACTCGACATCCTGGCAGCTCTCGGCCCCCGCGACAGCATCGAGGAGGTCGCCGGCCCTGTCGCGAACGCGATACGAGCGATGTACGGCGCCGACCATTGCGCCATCGGCACGCTGGACGAGGAAACGGTGACACTGGTCGCGATCGATTCGAGCCTGGTTGGCTGGCAGCCGGGGCACAGCACCGGTGTGAAGGCCGTGCTCGGCGATACGCCCATCGAATCGCCCGTCGTGCACGTATTCAGGGACCTGGCAGCGGCAGGCGACCGGCTGCCCGAAATGACCGCACGGGCGCGCGAGGGCGGAATGCGCTCGACGATGCGAGTCCTGGTGGGGGCTCCCGCGGAGCCGCTCGGGGTTGTGACGGTGGGTGCCCGGGAACCGAACCGGTTCAGCGAGGCGGACGCGCGCCAGCTGGCACAGATCGTGCAGCCCCTGGCGGTGGCGATCGGCTATTTCCGGGGCCGGCAGGAGGCCGAACGCCGCACGGAACGGCTCGAAACCACGAACCGCATCCTGACCCGGCTGAGCGCGGGCGGGACGGCGGAACACCTTGCCCGTGGGTTCCTGGCGGAGTGCCGCCACCTGTTTGGCGCGCGCCACGCCGTGGTGCTGACGTTCGACCACGAAAGCGGCACCGGGCGCCACCTGGCAGTCGACACCAGCATCGGGCCCGCCGCCGAGGCGACCGAGACCCCCTTGCGGGACCTCCACGCGGCACGGCTCATCCGGCACACGGCCCCGCAGATCGTCTCGGACGTGCGGTTCGAACCCGGGCTGCACGGGCGGCACCACACACTCATCGCCGCCGGCCTGCAGTCGGTGGTGCGGGCCCCGCTGGTGGTGCACGAGACGGTGCGCGGCGCGGTATCGCTCTGGGCCGAGGGGACGGGGCGGTTTTCGGTTGAGGACGCGGAACTGCTCGGCGCGCTCACGCGCCCGCTCGCGCTGGCGCTCGAAAAGGCTGCCGCGCTCGAATCGCTGGGTGAGAGCGAGCTGAAGTACCGGTCGCTGGTCGCCCAGGCTGAAGAAATGATCTTCCTGTTCGATTCGCGGACGCACCGGATCCTCGATGCAAACACGTACACGGCGCGGGCCCTGGGCTACGAGCCGTACGAGCTGACGAAGCTCCGCATCGACGACATCACCGGGACCACCCCCGAGGAACTGGCGACCAACCTCGCGACGACGCTCGCCGACGGCGAACTCCACATCTCCGATTCGAAATACCGGCGCAAGGACGGGTCGCTCATCGATGTCGACATCGTGGCCTCGCTGGTGGCGTATGGCGGGCGCCAGGCGATCCTGGTGCTCGCGCGGGATGTATCGGAGCGCAAGGCCCTGATGCGCCAGCTGGTGCAGAGCCAGAAGATGGACTCGCTCGGCGCGATGGCCGGCGCCGTGGCCCACGATTTCAACAACCTGCTGACGACCATCCTGGGGTTCGCGGGGCTGCTGAAGCGCTCGCCGAACATGGATGCGGAAGAACGCGAAAACCTGGCGCTCATCGAAGACGCGGCGCGCAGGGCGGCCGACCTCACCGGGCGGTTGCTTTCGTTTTCGCGCGGCGGGCTCGTGCGCTTCGGGCGGGTGGACCTCCGGACGGTGGTCGAGGACACGATGTCGCTGGCCGAGCCGACGCTGCACACGGCGCTGGCCGCGGCCGTTTCGTTGCCCGAGGAGCCGGTCTACGTGGAGGGCGATGCCGGGCAGCTGCAGCAGGCGCTGACGAACATCGTCCTGAACGCGCGCGATGCGATGCCGGAAGGCGGGAAGATCGGCATCTCGCTGGCCGTGGACGGCGCGGTGGCGGTGGTGACCATCGAGGACAACGGGCCGGGGATGGACGAGGAGACGCGGATGCGCATCTTCGAGCCGTTCTACACGACGAAGCCCGCGGGTTCGGGCACGGGGCTCGGGATGGCCATCACCTACGGCATTATCCAGGGGCACCACGGCGACATCGCCGTTTCGAGCCGGCCCGGGCACGGGACGACCTTCACCATCAGCCTGCCGCTCTACCATGATTCGGCGCCCGGCGGGCCCGTGGATATCTTCAACGCGGGCGAGGGCAACCTCGTGCTCGTGGTGGACGACGACGCGATGGTCCGCCGGACGACGACGGCCACGCTGGCGGAGCTCGGGTACAACGTGGTGGAAGCGCCGGGCGGCTCGACCGCGGTCGAAATCGTGCGGGCGAGGCCGGACCGGTTCTCCGTGGTGCTGCTGGACCTGGTGATGCCCGGGATGACCGGCAGCGAGACCTTCCGGGCGCTGACCGCAATCCGCCCGGACCTGCCGGTGGTGGTCTGCACCGGGTATGCGGCCGATTCGCACATCGATACGGACGTGAAGCGCCGGATCGCGGGGCTGGTGCAGAAGCCGTTCACGGCGGAGCGGCTGGCGCGGGCGCTAGAGGCGGCTGGGGCGAAGCCCACGCGGGCGCGGTAGAAGGGAGGAGGGAGGAGGGAGGAGGGAGGAGTGGCCCCCCGCCGCACGGCCCCACGGCCCCCCGGCCCGAAATTCCAAAGGACGAAGTGCGAAGTGCGCCACGCCAACGCCCCCACCTTCCGAACCGCGACCGGCAGGAAGCGGCACTTCGGTCACACACCAACGGACCCCGGCCAGCCACCCACGACTGACGTGTCTCTCGCTCACGCGGGGCGCGGGTGGCACGCCACGGTGCCGCTCCTTGCCAGTCGCGGTTCGGACTGCCGCGGGAGGGTGGACACACAAAGAACCCCGCCGAAGCGGGGTCCTCTGCTTGAGTGAAGTGCGGTCGCTGGTTAGCGGCTGCGGCGAGCGACGGTCGCGCCACCCACGCCAAAGGCGAGGGCGCCGAGGCCGAGTGCGACGAACAGCCACGTGGCTGCCGCATCGCTGCTCGCGGTCGCGGTGTTACCCGTGACCGGGGGCTTCGGGGTCGAGGTCGGCGACGGCGGGGTCGTATAGGTCAGGTTCACGGTGTTCAGCTCGTAGTTCTTCCACGAGCCGCTTTCCGCGGCCTTCTTGCCGCCGATGTAGAACGTCACGACAGCGCCTTCGACGCCACAATTCGGGTTCGCACCCGGATCGAGCGCCGGCGAGTCGAGGACGTAGCGGGATTCGCCGCCTGCGTTGAACGTGGTAGTCACGCCGCAGGTTGCGCTCCCAATCCGAGCCTCGATGGTGGTGCCGGCTGCTGGCGCTGTGCCATCAACCTTCACCGAGCCCACGAAGCGAGCCGGCGGGTTCGGGGGCGACTCCGCCGAGACGGTCGTGGCACTAAACGTGCCAGCCAGCCCGAAGAGTGCGACGCCGAGTACCGCGGCAAGCCACCCGCCACCGAGCAACTTCAGAACGTGCGTCATTGTTTGCTCCATTCCTGTCTGTACGGCCAATTCAACCTGCAACCCTCACGCTTCCCCGGCTCCCCCTCCCCGAAGGGAGAGGGAAACCGGTTCGGCGAAAGGAGTCCTAGTTGACGTTGGACGCGATAGTCCAGGTGACGGACGACGGTCCAGTGATGGCGATCCAGTAAGCATCGCCGGTCGAGAGGCTCGTGAGGTCGTTCGCGCCAGGCACGTTCACGCCGGACGGGAAGAACCCGAGCCACTGCTGTGCCGCAGCGTCCCAGCCGTAGATGGCCGTCACGCTATCGGAGATGTCGTTGCCACCGGGGTTCTTGCCGGAATCACCGGTACCCGTGATGGCGTCGTTGACGGAGATGGCGTCGGCGCCAATCCAGGTGATGAGGCTCCAGCGGAAGCTCAGCGAGTAGCTGTGCGTGTTCGTCAGGTCGATGACCCGGTCGAACCCGATGTTGCCTTCGTCGTCGTGAGCGATGGTCAGGACGTTCAGCACGCCGAGGAGGCTGTTGCTGACCTTGATCCAGGCCTGGCACTCGTCGGTCTGGCCTTCAGCCGCGAGCGGGCTGAGGTCGAACTCGAGGATGAGCGACGTGGCCGGGTCGTTGGCGGCCTTCGAGAAGGTCGTCACGCCGGTCGCGAACTGCTTGCCATCATTGATGGTGCCGCCGCCGCTCTGGCCGATGATGATGCCTTCGCCGCTGTCGATGAGGAAGTCGACGTTCTCATCCGGGTCGCTGTTGTAGCGAGCGCCGAGCGAGCTGAAGTCGGTCTTGTCATCTTCAGAGGTGAGGACGCTGTGCAGGAGCACCGCGCCGGTCGTACCGGGCCGGCAGAAGCCATCGCGGTCCATGGCATGGAACACGATGTACTTGAACTGGTCGGTCTCGCCGTCTTCGACGGTCACGTCCTTGTAGCCGCCCCACGTCCAGTCGACGGTGGCCGCGTTGGAGAGGACCGGGAAGTGCTTGCCGCGGAAGTCCGGGTAGTCAACGGTAGCCGTGATGGTACCGGTACCAACCTTGTCGCCCGGGGCGCAGTGCTTGCCACCGGCCAGGGTATTCGTCTGGCAGGCGGTCAGGACGGTCTTGAAGTCGCCATTGGCGGCAACCATGAACTCGCCGTGGTTGTCCGTGTAGACGACCAGGTCGCGAGCGATGGTGTTGTCGCCGTAGTAGCCGCGGATGAGCGCGAGCTCGGCGGTGTCGGTGGCGCTGAGGCTATCGCCGACGCCGGCGCTGTTGGTGCCGATGATGGCGGGGGTCCAGAACCGGTACACGCCCTGGCCGAGCAGCGGCAGCGGGCCGTCAGCTCCCCAGCTGTCCCAGAAGTAGCCGCCGCCGACCACGATGGCCGGGATGAACGGGCTGTCCGGGATGTTGGAGATGTAGTACGGGTTCGGGTAGGTCTGCGGAAGGACGTTCGGGGTACCGAGGTAGTAGACCTCGTCCTTCAGGACTTCCTTGATGAAGCCGGTGCCGCGGATCTGGACCGAGACCGGTGCCGGGGGCATCGGGGCGTCCCACATGTCGACGTCGCCGTCTTCCTTGGTGGTGTCGCGGATGTTGCCCGGGTCGTAGTTGCTGAGCGCAGCTCCGCCCTTGCCTTCAGCAGCGAAACCCTTGATGTCGAGCAGGCTGAACGGACCCTCGAACGGGACACCCGTGACGAGGAAGACCGGGGTGCCCGCTGCCGGGATGCCGGCCAGGGCCGAGCTGACGGTCAGGACGCTACTCGAGCAGCTCACGACGGAGCGGGCGGTGGTGCCAACAACGATGCTGGCGCCGGCCGGGAGGCTCGTGCAGGTCGAGACCACGAACGAGCTGGTGGTGTTCACGAATGCAGCGCTCGTCGCAACCACCGCAACCTGGACCATCGCGTTGCCTTCCGGCGTCGTGAGGGCGAGATTGCGACCGTTGTTCGGGGCGAACATGATGTCGTAGTACGGGCGGAACTGCTCGGCAGTGCCGATCGCGTCCGTGCCATCGGCCGGGTCGGCCGGGCCACCGGCCAGGAGCGGCCAGTCAGCCGGCATCACCCAGCGGTCGGCCGGGAGGACGTTCAGCGGGTTGCTGTCGTCGCGGGCGCGGCCCGAGGGGTTGCTGTTCACGAACCAGCCGGTGACACGCCCGCGGACCAGGAGGTCCTTGGAGACGTTCCACTCGGCGGCGTTGTCAGCGTCGTCCTTGCTGGCGTCCCACGGGTTCGTGGGGGCGCCGGTGCCGCCGGTGTTCGACCAGTCGGCGAGGACGGAGCTGTTGTGGCTCGGCTTCGAGAACTGCGTCGCCAGCGACACGTTGATCGTGTTGATCTTCATGTAGTAGACGACGAAGGCGTGCTTGGTGACATTCGTGCCACCACCGACGACGAAGGCTTCGATGTCAACCTGACCCTGGTCTTCGGATTCGAAGATCACGCGGCTGATGCACGAGCCATTGGCGTCGCCAATGATGTCAGGATCGTCAACGAACGACTGGCTGTCGTCGTCCTGGACGGTGACAGTCGCCTGGTCGCTACCGTTGAGGACAGCGCCATGGCCGGACAGGAAGTTGCCGGGGCCGCTTCCCTTGATGTAGGTGACCTGGAAGCTGCCACTGAACGGGCAGTTGTCGGTCTGGTTGCGGAGGTCGTAGCTGGCGTCGCCGATCGAGATCGGGCCGTTCGCGGCGGTGCCGAACTTATCGCCGGCGGGGATGCGCCAGTCGTGTTCGAGGATGACGCGCTGGCCGGCCCAGGCAAGGAAGACCTGCTTGGCAGAGACCTGCGTCGTGAACGTGAAGGTGGCGCTTTCGGTCACGGTGATGCCGGTGCCGCTACCGAGCGGGCCGGGCTCCGAGCCGGTGAAGTTGATGGTGGCGCTGCGGCCAGGGCCACAGTTCACGCCGGCGCCGCCTTCATCGAAGGAGACCGCCGGGCCGCCGACGACCGCACCAGCGTCGTTCAGCTGGGTGACGCCGGAGAGAGCGCCGGTGAGCACACCGCAGGAACCGGCGGCAAGCGCGACGGTCCAGTTGACGCCAGCGAGGGCCATCGGGCCTTCCTTGGCGCCGGCGCTGTTGGTGTGGCTACCGTTGAAGACATCGGCGAGGCCGACGGCGGTGAATTCGTAGAGACCCGTCGCCGGGTTCAGCGTCACGCCGATGGTCCGCGAGATGGCGCCGGTCGCGCCGGTGCCGGTGACGGTGCCGGTGGCGCCGCCGCTGAGGGTCAGCGTGCTGTCCTCGAGGCGGTTCCA
>JAHDWR010000171.1 GCA_023382755.1 Dehalococcoidia bacterium | reverse complement strand
GGAATTCGCGCTCCTGCCTCAGGTCCTGGAGGTTGCCGTGGAGCGCCGCCAGCACTTCTTCCAGCGTGTCCAGCCGTGCCTTCCGCGTCGCCTCGGCCACTTCCAGCTCCTGGAGCCGCCCGTGGAGCTGTTGTTCCCGCTGACGCGCCTTCGCCAGCCGTTTCCGGAGCCGGCGGTTCTCGTTTTCCGCCGAGACGACCGCGCGCACCAGCAGCGCCGGCGCCAGCGTTGCCGCTGCCTCCGGGTTGGCCGCGATCGCCGCGGGGTCGACCTCCATCAGCTCGCCCTGCTCCGCGCTCAGGGTGTCGAGCAGCTTCTGCAAACGTTCCACGTCGTTGCGGACCTGCCGCACCAGCCGTTCCGCCCGCGCATCCGACCCGTTCATCTGCCCGCGGAGCGGCATGTCCGCGCGCGGCGCCATCCGCGACCGCTGCATCTCTTCCCAGTTTCCGCCCGGGCCGTCGGCCAGGGAGCCCGGTCCGGGGGGGAACGGGATCGGGTCCGGGGCCCCTTGCGGCGCGCCGGGCGCCGCCGCTACTTCGTCTTGCTGTTGCCTGCGCAATGGAAAGCGCACGTCGGGGCCCCCGTTCACCAGTCCTCTACCTGAATATACGCCCGTGGATGGACGGTCTACAGGGGTCGCCGTGCCCGAAACGGATGATTTGTCCCGATCTTTGCGGTCTGGCGTGCCCGGCTCCGGCCACAAGCCCACCGATTTCGGGGACCTCGGGCCCTTCTCCCTGCCGCTTCTGCTGCCTACTCTCTGTAGGATGACGACGGTGACCAGCCCCCTCGAACACCTTGCAGAAGAGTACGCAGCCTGGTGGATCGATATCCTCGGCGAGCACAACCACATCGGTGGCGCCGATGCCACCCGCTGGCTCCTCGACCGCGCGAAGCTCGCCCCCGGCCGCAAGATGGTCGATTGCGGCGCTTTCGTCGGCGCCTCCGCCCGCCTTGCCGCGACGGTAACGGGCGCGAATGCCCTCGCCTGCGACCTGAACACCGACTTCCTCGCGGTGGGCCGCCAGCTGTCCGGCGGCGAGCTCGTCCACTGGATCACCGCTAATTCCCGCCGCCTCCCCGTCCGCGATGGCACCTTCCACAGCGCCTGGGTGCTCGATTCCGACATCTCCCTCCCCGAACTCACGCGCGTCACCACGTCCGATGCGACGCTCTGCCTCTGTTGCGAGGTCCCCGTTGACGGCCGCGGCGGCGTCGAAGCCTTCATCGACGAAGTCGAGTACCACGGGTGGAAGATGGCGGCGCATCGCCAGATGAGCATCGAGGCTACGAACACCTGGCGGGCCGCCGAGGCCGACCTCGTCCGCCGCCGCCCCTACTTCGAGGCCCGTTACGGTACCCGCCCCTACCTCGCCCAGCTCGACATGCTCGGCAACCTGGTCCAAAGCTACGAGCGCCTCGAACAGGGCCACGGCCTCTTCGTCTTCGAACGCCGCTGACCGCCCCGACCGCGACTTCCCTGGTGAGTGTGAACGCCGCCAATGTGCGGCCGGCCGCTGTTGACCGATAGTTACTGGTAAGAGCGCACCCAGGGGGAATCCATGCCTTCCGTTTTACGCGGCCCGCAGGGCATCGTTGTCACGGCCGCCGTTGCGGTCGCGGGCGCCATCGTCGCCGCGGCCATCCTCTTCACCTCCAGCAAGGCCTCCGACGTCAACCTCACGACCGCGAGCCTCGTCCCTGCTGATGCCGGCGTCTACGTCGCGCTCAACACCGACCTCTCCTCCAGCCAGTGGGTCTCCACCTTCAAGCTCGTCGAAAAACTCGGCGCCGATGACCCCGAAGGCGAACTCAAGGACGGCGCGGAGGAGTCCGGGTTCGACTGGGAAGACGACGTTGCCCCCTTCCTCGGCGGCAACGCGGCCGTGTACATCCGCGGCCTCGATGTCGATTCCATCTCGGCACAGGGCGCGGTCATCCTCCGCGCGAAAGACCCCGGCCGCGTCATGGAGATCCTCGAAGAACAGGCCGGCGTCGTCGATGAGGACGAGTACAGCGGCGTCGAATACCTCCTCCTCGGCCTCGATGGCTATGCGGCCCGCCTCGGGGACCACGTCGTCATCGCCATCGACGAGGCCAGCCTCGAGGAAGTCATCGACGTCCACCAGGGCAAGGCTCCCGCACTCGCCGGGGTCGAGGAATTCAAGAAGCTCCGCGATGAGCTCACCGGCAACTTCCTCGGGTTCGTCTATGTCAGCACCGAAAGCCTCCTCGGCGACTTCTTCCTCGATGACCCCGTGGTGCGCGCGGCGCTCGACCAGTCCGGCGCGGCCGGCATGGTCTTCCGGCCGGCGGCATGGGTCATCGGCGCCAGGAAGGGCGGCTTCGAGTTCCAGGCCGCCTCCATCGGCGAGAGCGGCAGCATCTCGCCCATGCTCCGGCCCCGCGAATCCCGCTTCGCCGCCCTCGTCCCCGGCGAAACCGCCATCTTCTTCAGTACGGCCGGCATCGCCCAGGCCTGGCAGGCCGTCGTCGATGAGGCCCGCGACGCCATCGATGACGCCATCCGCCAGTCCGGCGACTACGACTCGCTCGACGACGCCCTCCAGGATGCCGGACGCGAGCTTGGCCTCGAAAGCATCGAGGAGCTGGTGGCGCTGTTCGAAGGCGAGACCGCCATTGCCGCCTCCTTCCCGGACGGCAACTCCGCAAACGCCGAGGTCGTCCTCCTCGCAGAGGTCGATGAAGCGCGGGCGCGCGCCGTCATCGAGAAAGTCGTGGCCTCCAACGCCACCGGCCCGGGCGAGACCCGCCAGGCCGGCAGCGTCGAGATGACCGTCTTCGACGATGTCGATGGCGACCCGCTCGCCTACGCATTCAAGGATGGAGCGCTCATCCTGGGCACGCCGGCCGGCGTCGAGGCTGTCCTGGAGATGGCGCCCGGCCAGCCGTCTCTCGCCGGGCTCAAACGCTACCAGGACTCCGTCGAGCAGATGCCCTCCGCGCTTGGCACGTACGCGTTCTTCAACCTCGGGGCGCTACTCCGCCTCGAAGAAGCCTCCGGGGTCCCCGCGGTGCTCGATGCGGCCGAGCGCGCCCTCGAAGGGCTTATCATCAACGCGGTCGATGAGCGCGGGGTGGTCCGCCTGTCCGGAGTCCTCACCATCGAGGAGTAGACATGCGCGAACGCTGGCAGCGAGGTCTCGATGCCGCCCGGCTCGCCGTCGGGCCGCTCGCGCTCGCTGCCTTCTTCCTCCCCTGGGCCCACGGGCCGGGCCCGCTCGCTGCCACCGAGTTCACCGGCTACCGCCTGGTGGGCTATGCCGGCCGGCTCCAGGCGCTCGACTTCTCGGTTTCCCAGGGGGCCGCGCTCTGGAGTGTCCGCATGGCCATCCTCGCCGTCGCCGTTGCCGCGACCTGGCAGACGCTGCTGGCGCCGCGCCACCGCGCCAACCCCGCCTACGCCATCAGTGGCTGGTACCTGGTGGTGCTGGCCGCCGGGGCTCTCGGGATCGGAGTGGTCAGGGCGGGCGTGGTGGTCCCGCCGCCGGGACTTCTGCTCCTCGGCCTGGCCGGCGCGCTCTTCACCGCCGCCGAATTCGCCCGGGCCCGCTCATGCGCCAGGTCGACCCATGCCGAAACAGCGGATACGGTCAGCGGGTGAAGGTCCTCCGTCTCGCGCTCAGCCACGACCTGCGCAAGGACATCCCCCCGGATGAACTCCAGTACCGCATCGCCGAACGGGTACTTGCCGAAGCCGTGGGGGAGGAGTGGGAGACCGTCCTCAAGCCCATCTGGCCCGCCGATCGCCTTCCCGCACTGGTGGACCGCTGGGTCACGGAAGAGCGCCCCGACCTCGTGATGGTCAACCTCGCCGGCTACTGGGCGTCGTTCGGGTCCGTCGCGCTCCGGCTCGAGCGGCGCGTACCCGTCGCGGGCCCCCTTTTGGCGAGCCTCGCCCGCAGGACCGCCGAAACGCGCATGGCCGCGAACAGCCGCGTCGCGGATATGGCTCGCGGGCTTGGCGCCCGGGCGATCGGCGTCGAGTACTACTTCGAAGTCGACTACCTGCTCGCGCTGTTCGAACGGATCCTTCGCCAGTTGTTGCAGGATGAACACCTGGCCATCGGCGTCCGCGGCCCAACCCGGATCGCCCAGCAGGCCTCGCCGCCCATCCAGCGGGAAGGCGACCGCCGGTTCTGGGCATGGCACGACAGCGCGCAGGCTATCTGCGAACGCTTGCACGTGGCCTTTCTCCCGTTCGACCCGGAAGTTGAGCGGCCCGGCGCGGGAATCCGCATGCCCGGTGACCCCTCGCACTACACGCTCGAGGGCACGCGGGTGCAGGGGCAGCGCGAGGGGGAGCTCATGGCTCGCGCCTGGCAGGCCGTCCACGCCCCCGTCACGGGATGAGCAGCACCCTCCCGAACGCCCCCCGGCTCTCGATGTAGGTGTGCGCAGCCGCGGCCTCGCTCAGCGGGAATGTGCGGTCGATCATCACCTTCAGGTCTCCACGCGCGACGTCCGCCAACAGGCCGTCAATCATCGTCCGGCACCGTCCGGCGTTGTAGGTCAATTCCGCGCCGAGATAGACGCCGGTCACCGATGCGTTCTTCTGGCCCAGCCCGCCAAGGTTTGGCACCCGCGCCTCGCGCCCCGCATTCCCCACCCAGCTGATCCGCCCCCGATACGCCAGCGCCGCCACGCTGCCTTCCAGCGTCTTCCCGCCAACCGAGTCGACCACCAGGTTCGCCCCCAGCCCGCCGGTGAGGTCGATGGTCCGCGCGATAAAGTCTTCGGTCCGGTAGTTGATGCCGTGGTCCAGCCCGAACGCCTTCAACCGTTCGAGCTTCTCGTCGCTCGATGCGGTAGCCAGCACCTTCGCCCCGGCGCGCTTCGCCAGCTGGATCGCCGCGAGCCCAACCCCGCCGCCGCCAGCCTGGACGAGCACTGTTTCGCCGGCCTTGAGGTGGCCGAACTCGAACAGGCAGTCGTGCGCCGTCCCGAACTCGATCGGGATCGCCGCCGCCACGCCCAGGTCCATATCGTCCGGCACGATGTACGTCGCCGCCGCCGGCACCGAGGCCATGGCGGCGTGCGAACCGAACGGCATGGTTGCCACCACCCGGTCGCCGCGCTTCCGGTCGGTCACCCGCTCCCCAACCTCCCGCACGATTCCCGCCGCCTGGTACCCCACGATGTGGGGCCGCGTTGCGAGGACTCCGCCCTGCCGGTGCAGCGTGTCGCCGCCCTGGATGCCGATCGCTTTCACTTCAATCACCACGCCGCCGGCGTGGCACACGGGGTCCGGCACCTCCTCGTACTTGAACACGCTCGGCGCGCCGGTTTCGTAGTAGACAGCAGCTTTCACGGGGTACCTCCCGGGGGTATTTGGGAGATCGTAGCCGACCGGAGCCTTTCCCGCGCAAGCGGTCCGTCTACGGCAGCCCCGCCCCCGCCACCTCCACCCGCACTTCTTCGATCCAGCCGCGCGAGCGCCCCGCCTGGCGGTCGGCTTCGTCGCCCTCCGAGGTGCAGATGTACAGCGTCCGGCGGTCCGCGCCCCCGAGCATGCAGGCGTACGCCTGCCGGCCCGCCTCGATGGCGATCCGGTCCGCCACTTCGCCGCCTTCCCGCACCCGGATGCACTGCCCCGTGGTCGGCGAGGCAACCCAGATGGCGCCCTCTTCATCGAGGCAGATGCCGTCCGGCGTCGCCGGCCCCAGGTCGGCCCACACGCGCCGCCCCCCGAGCGATCCATCCCCCGCGATGTCGAATGCTGTCAACTTTCGGCCGAACGTCTCGGCAACGATGAGCGTCGTGCCGTCCGGCGTGATCACCGCGCCGTTCGGGAACGCCAGGTCCTCCGCCACCACCACCGCCTGCCCGTTGGGATCGACGCGGACCAGCGCCGTCGTCTTGAACTCCTCGCCTCCACCGAAATCGAACCCGAAGTTCCCGACGTACGCGCGCCCCTCCGCATCGACCACCATGTCGTTGGCGTCGCCCCCAACGTACGCCGAGAGATCGGCGACCTCGCGCAGCCCCAGGTCCCGGTCCAGCACCAGCAGCCGGTGGTCCGCCATCGATACGACCAGGAGCCGCCCGTCCTGGAGAAACCCGAGTCCGGATGGCTTGTTGGGCACCTCGCAGATGACCGAAGTCTGGCCGCCGGGGTCCATCGCCATCACGCGGCGGGCGTGCATATCCGAAAACCACAGCCGTCCATCATGCCAGCGTGGCCCTTCGGGGAACTTCAAGCCGTCGAGGACCACTCTCGGCGCCGGGTTGGGCATGGCGGGGTCGCTCCTTCAATGTGCTGTCCGCGCGATGATACCCGGCCCACGCGCCCACGTGGCATCGGTCCCCGCCCGTGCTGAACCGCGTGGGCTACGGCCGAACCGGCCCCCATCGCGGCCCGGCTGGGCCTGCTTCGATCGCCCGGAGGCGCTACGGTGGATCCATGGAGGTACGCACATGCCCGCAATCGAACAACTGACTTTCGGACTGCGAAAAGAATCGCCCGCCGGCTACGCCGAGACCATCGAACAGGTGAGGGCCGCGCTCAAGGAGCAGGGCTTCGGCGTGCTCACCGAAATCGACGTCAAGGCCACCCTCAAGGCCAAGATCGGAGAGGATGTCTTGCCCTACATCATCCTCGGCGCCTGCAACCCGCCCCTCGCCCACCGCGCCATCACCGCCAACCCGGAAGTCGGCATGCTGCTGCCCTGCAACGTGGTCGTCCGCGAAACGCCCGGCGGCGGCGTGGTCGTCGAAGCCATGGACCCCGTGGCCGCCATGAGCATCGTCCAGGATGAGGCCGTCAAGGCCGTCGCGGTCGAGGCCCGCGACCGGCTGGAGAAGGCACTCGCGGCACTGTAGTTACTCGCCGCCGTAAACAAGCGGGAGGTCCTGCTCCAGGACCTCCGCGTCCATCGCTACCGCGCCGCCGGGCGTCACCTGTACGGTCACGCGCTCCAGGCTCTGCTCGATGACCCGGTAGGCGGTCACCTCGAAACCGCCGGCCGTCTCCTTCGCGGCGGGTGGCGCGAGCACCTGCCCGTAGCGGCGCTCGAATCTCCTGCGCGCGGCAGACTCCTGCCGATCGAGTTCCGGCCGGAACATCACATCCCCCGGCGCATTCACGACGTACGAAAGCCGGCTGAGGGGGCGCGTCACGGTGAGGAATACCCCCGCATAGGCGGCCGCCCCGCTCGCGGATGTTATCTCTGCCCCGCCGTCCGCCGCCGCCATCGCCGCGAACGCGTCCGGGTCCTCGCTCAAGACAAACGCCGGGCCGTCTTCCGCGTACGCGATGTAGTGGACGATCGGCGCGTGCGGAGCGAATACAGTCAGCTGGTACAGCCGGTACCGCGAGAGCGCCGGGCACTCGACCCGCTCGATGCTGGAGGTCTGCCGGTCAGCCAGCGCTTCGGCGATGTCCGGGCGGAGGGGTTCGATCGCCCGCGCGATGTCCTC
>JAHDWR010000170.1 GCA_023382755.1 Dehalococcoidia bacterium | reverse complement strand
GGGATCAGAGATCTTGGCTGCAGGTTTGACTACGAAGACAGTCGCTCCTCCCTCCTCTACTACCCCCCGGGCAACCGCACCCGGAACGTCGTCCCCTTCCCTACCTGCGACTCCACCGCAATCCGCCCACCGTGCGCCTCCACAATCCACTTGCCGATCGCCAGACCCAGCCCCGTCCCCCCCTTGCTCCGCGTCCGCTCGCTATCGGCCCGGTAGAACCGCTCGAAAATCCGCCTCTGGTCGGCAGCCGATATCCCGGCCCCGTCGTCGGTCACACTCAGCTCCACGCGCCCGCCATCCGTCCCGCACCGCACGTGCACGTTCCCGCCCGCGTTCGCGTACTTCAGGCTGTTGTCCACCAGGATCATCAGCAGCTGCCGCAGCCGCGCCCGGTCGCCATCCACCGGCGCCGGCCCCGCCTCGCAGGTCAGCCGCACCTCCAGCAGGTCGGCCAGCGCGCCCATGTCCCTTACCACCTCCTCTGTCAGCTCGCCCAGGTCCACCGGTTCGATGAGAAGGTTCGCCCGGCCCTCGTCCGCCCGCGCCAGCGTCGTCAGGTCGCCCACCAGCACCGTCAGGTGATCGAGCTCGGCAGCCACCGCCTCGGCCTGGTCGAGCTTCGACTCGACCGTCGCCTCCGGCTCATCGAGCAGGAGGGCGTTGTTCGCCTTCGCCACCGCCAGCGGCGTCCGCAGTTCGTGCGACGCATCGGAGATGAACTGCCGCTGCGTTTCCAGCGCCCGCCGTATCGGCCCGAGGGTACGGCCCGCGAGCCAGAACCCGCTCGCCAGCGAGACCCCGAGCCCGATGATGCCCCCGGTCACGAACACCAGGCGCAGCGTCTCCAGCTGGTGTTCGACCAACCGCAGCGAACGCCCAACTGCCAGGAAGCTGCCGTCGTCCAACTGTTTCACCGCCATCCGGTACTCGGCGTTTTCGCCCGTCACCTGCTGGATCTCTTCCTCGCCCGGAGCGTCGACCAGGCTCGCAAGGTCGATGCCGTCGAGGTTCACTCCTCGTGGATTGGAAACTACCGTCCCGTCCGCATCGATCACCAGGTAGAAGACATCGCTCGCCAGGACCGCCAGGCGGACCGAGTCGTGCTCGTCGTCGTCGTGCTCATCGTCGTGTTCATCATCGTCATCGTCCCTCCCCGCCCGGTCCGGGGTTGGCGTAGGCGCTGCACCGGGCGTCCCCGTCTCGAGCACGTCAAGCGCTTCGAGCTCGCGCGTGGCCGACCGCAGGCTCCGGTCGATCTCCCCGTTCAGGTCGTTCCGGATGAGGATGTAGCTCGCGAACCCCACACCGGCGATCGTCAGCAAGAGCGCCGCGGCGTAGGAAGCGGTCAGCACCAGGCGGGCGCGCTGAAACATCAGGCCTCCCTGATGGCGTAGCCAACGCCCCGCACCGTGCGGATGAGCTTCTCATCGAAGTCCTTGTCGATCTTGTTGCGCAGGTAGTGGATGTACATCTCCACCACGTTGGAATCCGTCAGCACGTCGTAGCTCCACACCGTGTCCAAAAGCCGCGACCGGGTCATCACATGCCCGGCATGGCGCATCAGGGCTTCGAGGAGCACGAACTCCTTCGCCGTCAGCTCGATCCGCCGGCCACCTCGGGTCGCCTCCCGCGTGCGCACGTTCAGTTCCAGGTCGGCCACCCGCAACACGTCGGCTTCCGCATTCACCGCCGATTGGCGCCTGCCCAGCGCGCGCACGCGGGCGAGCAACTCCTCCGGCGCGAACGGCTTCACCAGGTAGTCGTCCGCGCCCGCATCGAGCCCGGTCACCCGGTCGCGCACGGAGTCCCTCGCGGTCAACATCAGGATCGGGCCCGACTTCCCGGATGCCCGCAAGCGCCGGGTGATCTCGAACCCATCGACCGAGGGCAGCATCACATCGAGCACGTACACGTCGTACGGCTCGACCCCGGCCTGGGCGAGCGCCTCCTCGCCGTCGGCGACCCAGTCCACGACGTGTCCTTCGGCCGTAAAGATGCGCTGTACGGCCTTCGCAAGGCGCTCGTCGTCTTCCACAAGCAAGAGGTGCATCGCGGATCCAATCACACCACATTGCCGCCGTGTTTGCCTTTGAAACTTCTTATCTTCCCCTCAGGGTGTTCTTAGCTCCGGCAGGCACCATGGAGACATCTTCGAAACGAGGCAGTCGAAATGGACGTCAAAATCGCAGTGATTACCGGAGCGGCCTTCGCCGGCGTGCTGGTTGCCGGCGCGCTCGCGGCCCCACGCGGCGGCGGCGACGAGGCCCCCCAGGAGAGCGCCGGCGGCCCCACCTCCATCATCAATACCGGCGGCGATGGCAACTTCGTCCTCGAGCCGGCGCTGATCGGCCGCGAAGACGACGACGAGTGGGAAGACGACGAGGACGAGGACGAAGAGCACGAGCGTCACGAGCGCGACGACGACCACGACGACGATGATGACGACGACCACGAGGACGATGACTGATGGCAGTTCGCTACCAGAAGGCCCGCATCGCGATCGCCGGGGCGTTGGCCGTGGCCGTCGTAGGCGGGACCGCCTACTTCGCTGAGGCGAGCGCCCCCGCCGGCGAAAGCACCTCCGCCACCGGCAGTTCGAGCACATTCACCGCGCAGACCACCATCCGCCAGCAGCCAGCGACAACGACAACGACAAGGGTGAAACGGACCCGGAGTTCCTGATGAACCTCACGCCGAGCATGCTCATTTCGTTCTTCCTGGCCTCGTTTCTCGGCGCCTTCGCCCTGCAGGGCGCCGACCTGGGCCATATCCCGTGGGCAGTCAGCCGCGCATCGGGGCTCGCCGCCTTCGCGGTGTTGAGCGCTTCGGTCATCATGGGCCTGCTCATCAGCACGAAGGCGAGCGACGGCATGCTCAGCCGCCCCTTTGTGTTCGAGATGCACCAGTTCCTCTCCGTCGCTTCGATCGTGCTCATCGGCGTGCACGCGGGCAGCCTGTTGTTCGATGGGTTCCTGAACTTCACGTCGCTCGGCGTGATCGTGCCGTTCGTATCTCCCTACCAGCCGGTCGCCATTGGCGTGGGCATCGTCTCGGCCTGGCTCTGCGCCATCACCACCGCCAGCTTCTGGATGCGGTCACGCATCGGCCAGAAGCGCTGGCGGACGCTCCACTACGTGACCTTCCTGGCCTATGCCGGCTCGCTCTGGCATGGCATCGCCGCCGGCACCGATACACAACTCCCGCTCGTCTACTGGGGCTACATCTTCTCGCTCGCCGCGGTCACCGCGCTCACCGTCCTCCGCGTCAGCGGCTACAAGAAGGTCACCCGCCGGGCCGCGCCCGCCCGCCCCTCCACACCCGCTGCCTCTTCGTCGCAGGCGCGCGCCTGACGCGTGGCGCGCAAGGTCAAGCGGGCCGCCGGCCACTCCCTGGGCCCGGCGGCCCGCACCCAGAAAGATCGCGGCCGCTTCGCTCCCCCGCGCCCGCAACTCGCAACCACACCCCACTCGCAACTCGCAACTCGTAACTCGCAACTCCCCACCCGCGGGCACCCTCCGAGGCACGCCAGGAATGGCGTGCTCCAACGCCCCGCCAGCGCAGCGGCGCGGGCCGGCAAGCCCCACGCCGGCGCCACTCATCGGCGTGCGTCACCGGGCCCGGCTGCCTCACCCCCGGACGCCTCACCGACCACCGCGAACGTCAACTCGCAACGCCCCTCGTTGGCGCGTCCCTGGCACCCTCCGCGACCTGGCGGCTTAACGCCCTAGTCCAGCGAGAACGGCGGATACTCGTCCACCAGCAACAGCGCGTACGCCTCCACCCGCAACGACCACCGCATCACCCCCAGCCCGAAGTTGTACAGGCTTTCCGGGTACGTCCCGTTCAACAACAGGCTGAACCACGCGATGATGCTCGTCACCGTCCACGCAATCGAGAGCACCCAGAGGATGATCGCGTGCGGGATCAGGTAGAAGATGCGCAACCCCACCGACTTCTTGTCACGTTCGCCTTCCGCCATCACCACGTTGATCGATGCCGGGTACTCCGCATCGCCGAAGGGCGGGTACTCATCGCGGAACAGCCCCAGGTAGGCTAGGCCCCGCGTCCGCCAGCGCAGATAGAACATGCACAGGTCGCGCAGCCCCGGCGGGTGCTGCTCCGCAAACATGATCGCGAACCACGAAATGACCGCGCACACCGACGCCACCGCGCCCAGCACGCCCAGGGAGAACATCCCTCCGTACGTCAGCCACCAGGCCCCTATGCTCCCCGCGAACCCCAGCCCGCCCACCAGTAACAGGTGCGGGATCGCCAGGATGATGCGGAACCCGATAGTCATCTTGTCGCGCGGCGCCGTGGCCGGCTGGACCTCCACCGTGACCGGGTAGGGGGCGGCAAACTCTGCGGTAGCCATGGACTCCTCCGCTGCGTGATAGACGCATCCTACGCCGCCCGCGCAAGGGCTCTCGAGAGCGGGTCCCCCGCCACCTCCGAGGCACGCCAGGAATGGCGTGCTGCCCCTCCCCGCCAGCGCAGCGCTGCGGGGCCGTGAAACTCCGCCACGCTCGCTACGGCCCGGGCGTGCGCGCCAGCCAACGCGGCGATGGCGCCCCCCGAACGCCCCATCGAGTACCGGCCAACCGCCCTCAACTCGCAACTCGCACCTACGGCAACGCGAACACCGCGAATAACCCGATGTGGTCGCTCGCGAACAAAACCGTCCCGTCGGCGCGTTTCGCCGCCACCTCACCGAGTGCTCCCGTCTCTGCCGGCCACCACCGCGCCGTCAGCAGGTAGTCCGTCCGTAACGCCAGCGGCTTCTGCTCTCCCACCGGCGATTGGCGGCAACACGTCGCGACTCCGGCTTCCGCAAACGAGTCCTGCAGGCCGATCTCCATCAGCTCCCCGTACGCGCCCGATTCCGGGACATCGCTCAGGTCGCCCATCACGATTGCCGGCCCCGTACCCCGCGTCGACCGGATGAAGCCCGCCACCGAGGCAGCCTGCCGCGTCCGCACCGCTTCGCCCCCGCCCGTCAGGTGTGTGATGTAAATATCCGCATCTCCCGTCGTACCCGGGATGCGCACCTTCAGATGGAACGCCACCCGCCCCTCCGTCTCCGAGGTCCGCGGGTTGATCCAGTGCGGGTCGACGCCGCCGACCAGCGGGAACCGGTCGCTCCGCACCAGGACCAGTTCGCCCTCCTCGAACCCGATCTGCTTCGCGATCGCATCGTTCGCATCCCGCGTCTGCGCCGGGAACCAGGGGTTCGCCCGCAGCCAGAACGGCTCCATCTTCAGCGCCGTCGCCAGCTTCTCCCGCGCGTCCCCGTGCGCCTCGGTGACGGTCGCCTCGTTGAACCCCACGATGTCCGGCTTGAACTCCTTCAACTCGGCAATCACCAGGTTCAGCCGCTCCTCGAATGTGTCCGCCGCCACCGTGTTCGTCGCATCGGTGCCCACCGGGCTCATCAGGTTGATGAAGGCCACCCGCAACTCCGTCGGCTCGGGTGCTGGCTGTGGCGTGAACGGCTCCGGCGAAGGCGAAGCCGATGGTGTCGGGAGCGGCACGAACGTGTCACCGTCATCGTCGCCAGCACCCCCGCACGAGGCCAATGCCAGCGCTCCTGCCGCGAGAGCGCCCAGCCACCACTGCTTCCCACCGCCCCTCAACATTGACACGCAGGCCCGCTCGCTGCTTCACTGGCAGGTAACGGCGATGACGGAGCCGAGTAACGCGGTAACGCCCGCACAGCGAGCCCCGGTTGGTGCAAGGGGGCACGGGCAGCCCGCGCGAACATCCCTCCCGAGCCTCCGGCCGAACGAGGCCGATGGCCATGGGCCACTGGCTGTTGGCGACCCCAACCGCTAATGGCGAACGGCCAATGGCCCCCAGTAGACCCGGACGGCAGCCCTCCGTTACCAGGGGCAGGGGCGTGTTGGCGCTCCACGAGTGCCCTTCTCCGGAAGGGAACCGGGGTGGTACCGCGGGCGTACGCGCTCGTCCCCAGCAGTGGGACGCGCGCGTTTTTTTGTGCGCCTGGCTCGCTGCAGTCCTGCATCGCCAAAAGGGTACGACAACCGCCGCCACGTGGTTGCACTCGGCCCGCCAGCAGCCACGGGGGCACACCCATGTTCAAGCCGGTTGATTCACGCGTCAGCTTCCCGAAGATGGAGCAGGAGATCCTCACGTTCTGGCAACGGAACGCCATCTTCCGCCGCAGCATCGAAGAGCGCCCCGAAGACCGGCTCTTCATCTTCTACGAAGGCCCCCCCACCGCGAACGCCCGCCCCGGCATCCACCACGTCCTCTCGCGCGTCTTCAAGGACCTCATCCCCCGCTACAAGACCATGCGCGGCTACCGCGTCCCCCGCAAAGGCGGCTGGGATACCCACGGCCTGCCCGTCGAACTCGAGGTTGAAAAGGAACTCGGCCTCAAGTCCAAGCCCGAAATCGAGGACTACGGCATCGCCGCCTTCAACGCGAAGTGCAAAGACTCCGTTTCCCGCTACGTCGAAGAGTGGACCCGCCTCAGCGAGCGCATCGCCTTCTGGGCCGACTACGACAACCCCTACGTCACCTACAGCAACGACTATATCGAGACCTGCTGGTGGATCTTCAAGCAGATGTGGGACCACGGCCTCGTCTACCAGGACTATCGCGTTACGCCCCACTGCCCCCGCTGTGGTACCAGCCTCAGCGACCACGAAGTCTCCCTCGGCTACCAGGACGACACGCCCGACCCCAGCGTCTTCGTCAAGTTCCGCGTGTCCGATGAGGCGCTCTTCAAGCGCGGCCACCCGCAGCGCATGCCGTTCAACAACCGCATGGCCCTCGTCGCCTGGACCACCACACCGTGGACGCTCCCCGGGAATGTCGCCCTCGCCGTGAAGGAAGACGCCCAGTACGGCATCTACGATCGCGGCGATGACCTCCTCGTGGTCGCCGCGGACCTGGCCGAAAAGGTCTTCGGCGAGCCCGTCACGCCGATCATGACCATCCCCGGCACCTTCCTCGCCGGCCTCGAGTACGAGCCACTCTACCGCCCCGAGGATCTCGGCCACGAGGCCATGCGCTTCGCCTCCGACGGCCACCTTCGCAAGCTCGAACCGGGTGAGTCCACCGCCGGCCTCCGCAAGGTCGTCGCCGCCGATTACGTCTCGCTCGAAGACGGCTCCGGGATCGTCCACACCGCCCCCGCCTTCGGCGCCGAAGACTTCCAGGCGGGCAAGGACTACGGCCTGCTGTTCGTCCAGCCCATCGACCTCCGCGGCCTGATGGCCGAGGGCCTCCCCGGCGCCGGCAAGTTCGCCAAGCAGGCCGACCGCGATGTCGAACGCGACCTCGAAGAGCGCGGCCTCATGCTCAAGAAGGCCACCATCAAGCACACCTATCCCTTCTGCTGGCGCTGCGGCACCCCCCTCCTCTACTACGCCAAGCCCAGCTGGTACATCCGCACCACCAGGCAGAAAGAAGCCCTCCTCCAGGGCAACGGCCGCATCAACTGGTACCCCGAACACATCAAGACCGGCCGCTTTGGCAACTGGCTCGAAAACAACATCGATTGGGCCGT
>JAHDWR010000169.1 GCA_023382755.1 Dehalococcoidia bacterium | reverse complement strand
ACCATCCGCCGGACCAGCGGGGCGACGTGGCTGCCGCCCTCGAGCTTCACCGCGGTCGCGCCGCCTTCCTTCAGCAGCCGCCCGGCGTTCCGCATCGCCTCGTTCGGGTCGGCCTGGTAGCTCATGAACGGCATGTCGGCGACCACGATCGCCTTCTCGGTCGCCCGCACCACCGCGCGCGTGTGATAGACGATGTCCTCCATCGTTACCGGTACCGTCGAGTCGTATCCGAGCACGACGCTCCCGAGCGAGTCGCCGACGAGGATGACCGGGATGCCCGCCTGTTCCACGAGCCGGGCCGAGGGGTAGTCATAGGCCGTGATCATCGCGAAACGCTGTCCCGCGGCCTTCCAGTCCTTCAGTTTGTGAATCGATATGCGTCCCACTGTCCCATTCCCTTCCGTGCGCTAGTGGGCTGCGACCGCTTCCCGCGGGTTGTGCGAGAAGCCATCGCCATGGCTCGTCCGCTTGATGCGGTTGAACGCATCCACATAGACCATCCGCGGCGTGAGTTCGCGCGCTTCGGCCTCGGCCAGTTGCTGGTAGGCGATGATGATGACGATGTCGCCGCGGTGGACGAGGTGGGCGGCCGCCCCGTTGATGCACACTTCGCCCGATCCCCGTTCGCCCTTGATGGCGTAGGTCTCGAGCCGGGCCCCATTCGTGACGTCGACGACGTGCACTTTTTCGTACGGCAGGATCCCGGCCCCATCCATGAGGTCCGGGTCCAGGGTGATCGAACCTTCGTAATCAAGGTTCGCCTCGGTGACGGTGGCGCGGTGGATCTTGCCACTCATCATGGTTCGCACGGATGCTTCCCCCTCGGCCCCTTCACAAAACAAACCCCGCTCGGCGGGAGCGGGGCACACAAGGGGTGAACGGGGTGGGGCGCCAATACGCCCGGTTCCTGCTCAACGGCCTTGTCCGTACCGGCCACTCAGGGTCCAGGCGGACGACGTTTCGCGCGAGGGCTATCAAGCTCGCCTTCCCGAAGGATAGACGGCACCTTGATCCTAGAACTCCTGCGGGGGTTGTCAATCCATTTTCACGTTTGGGCCGGATGTTTCGCATTTCCCGGCCTCGCGATCGCCGCTATTCGACCGTGACCGTGCCCCGCATCGTGTCTGGATGGATGGAACAGACCACCGCGTACGTCCCCGCCGAGGGGAACGTCAGCGTGTAGCTCCCGGCCTTCACCGGGTTGCCGCTCGAATAGCCGAGCGCATCCACCGCCACGTCGTGAAAGTCGTTCCCGCTCCACGCCCAGGTGACCGAACCACCCGGCGCGATGGCGACCTTCGCCGGCGACCAGAAGAACCGCGCTGAACCGCTGACGCCGACCGTCGCGCTCATCGGGTTGGTGGCGGGCGGTGGCGGAGGAGGGGTCGGGGCGGCAGGCTGCGGCGAGTCCCCGGTTGGCGTCGGTTCCGTGTGCTGGGTGATCGGCGTGACTGCTTCGACCGCGGGCGTGGGTGTGGCGGTCGCCGTGGCGGACGGCGTCAGGCTCTCCGGCGTTGCCGTCGGTGAAGTCTCCGGTGTCACTGCCGTTTGGGTGGGTATTGCCGTCGCGGTGGCCGTGGGGGCCGGCGGCTCGGAGCCGTCTCCCCCTCCACCGCAGGCGGTGAAGGCAAGCGTGGCGGCCGCGAAGGCGGCGATGATGACTCGATGCATGGCGGGTCCCTGCCTGGTGCGCGCCCATGGGCGCCGGGGGGTGGGCAATCGAAAGGGGGGACCTGCGCCTCGTCGGCGCCGATTCCCCCCCTCTGCTGCTGGTCCGCGGTTAGCGGCGCGTTGCGTAGGTAGCCGCGGCCGTCGCCCCCATCGCCAGCGCAATCGCGCCCGCGATGAAGATGATGCCGCTCGTGCCGGACTGTTGCGCCGGCGCAACCAGGCTATCGCCCGTGTTCGGCGCGCCCGGGGCACCCGAGGTCACGTTGATCTTCCCCATCATCCCCTGCGAGGCATGGAGGATGCACGCGAACGTGTACGTGCCCGCCTTCGACATCGTGAACGATGCCTTCTGGCCGTCAGGGAACTCCAGGCCCAGCATCGGACTGGCGATGAACTTCGTCCCGTCGACTTTCACGCCGGCCGAGTAGTTGATGCCCGATGCGAACGGGTCCCACGCAGCCAGCTCCGGCGGAGGCGGCCCGGCAAGGTCCACTCCCGGCGGGAGGAACGCGACATCATGCGGCGTGTGCACGTTCGAAACGAACTCCACTTGGTCGTTGATGCCGACGTTCAGCGTCCCCGGGAAGAACTGCATGACATCGCCGACCATGAGGTCGTTCGCGGTCGAGATCATGAGGGTGTACTTCTTGCCGCCGCCGGCCTTCGAAGAGATGGCGACAGGCTTGGCCGCGGCCGCGCCGGCAGCCGCCTTCAGCTCGGCGATCTGCGAGGCGTAGTCCGACTTACCGCGGGCGTCGATCGATGCCTGGTTGTCCTGCTCGCCGATGCCCGGGCCCTGGACATACACCTTGCCCGTCATGAACGGGTGGATGAAGCAGAAGTAGTCGTAGGTGCCCTCGCTCGTGAACTTCACCGAGAACTCGGGACCGTTCGGCCCGAACACCAGGCCGGAGTTCACAAAGCCGGTACCGTCGTAGTCGACGACGGCGTCATCCGGGTTGGTCGGCTCTTCCGGGTTGCCCTGGATTTCGCCGAACGTCACCGAGTGTGGCTCGTCCCACGGGAACGACCACGTGATCGTGTCGCCCGCGCGGACGTACACCGAGCCGGGCAAGAAGGTGTTGACGGCGTAACCGGTCTCGCCATCGCCGGCACGCACTTTCAGCGTGACAGCGGCAGCCTGGGCGGAGTTTCCTGTCGAGGCGAAGACGGCCACCATCGCCAGGGCAAGGGCTGGCAATGCCAGCAAGACTTTTCTCATGTTCCGGTGCTCCCTCCGGGGATTTGGGTTAAGACCCTTTGCGAACCTACTCCCCCGGGGGTGCCGGTTCAATACTGTTACTGTGACCTTAATCACATTCCCTTGCCGAACTCATCCTTAGGTCGCACGCGCCCGCGCGGGGGCCATGACAGGCACGCATCGAGCGCCCGGGATCGCCCTACTTCCGCCGCCACTCCCGGGCCGAGGGCACACCCTTCAGCCCGGCCGCCAGCGTCACGCTTCGCACGACTGCTTGTTCCACGGCCTGCGCCGCCAGCGTGCCGATGAGCAACAGGTCGTGCGGCTTCGCTTCGAGCTTCCCCATCGACACCGCGAACGCGATGTCGCCGTCCCCGTTGGTGTGCGCCGGGACCACTGCGCGGGCGAACCCGTCGTGGGCGTGGGCCGCGACACGTTGCAACTGGTGCGGTTCGAGCGCGGCGTTCGTGGCCACGCAGATCAGCGTGGTGTTCTGCATGAGCGCGTCCATCTGGGCGGTCCTGCGCTCCAGCGCCTCGGGGATGGTCACAAACTCCCCCGCTTCGCCCCTTGGGCCGGCGATGCACTCGCCCGTGCCGGGGTCGAACACCGCGCCCACGGCGTTGGTCACCGCCAGCGCACCGACCACGATCCCGCGCAGCCCCAGCAGGCTCGCCGTCCCGGTGCCGCCTTTGAGCGCGAATTCCGCCCCCAACAGTTTCGCGACGGTCGCGCCCGTCCCGGCCCCCACGGAACCCTCGGCCACGGCGCCACGCCGCGCCCGCACCGCCGCCAGGTAGCCCTCCCGCGCCCCCGGGTGGGCGTTGGGGTCCCCCAGTCCCAGGTCGTACAGCACCGCGGCAGTGACGATCGGGACCTTTCGCGCAGCCGTCGGGAAGCCGATATCGTGTTCGCTGCACCACCGCATCACGCCGTCCGCCGCCGCCAGCCCGAAGGCGCTCCCCCCGGTGAAGAGGACCGCGTGGCAGCGCCGCACCATGTTCGGCAGCGCGAGCACGTCAGTCTCGCGCGTGCCCGGCGCCCCGCCTCGCGCGTCTACGGCGGCGGCCGTCGCCTCGGGGCAGAGGATCACCGTACACCCGGTCGCGTTCCGCCTGTCGGTGTAGTGACCCACGCGGATGCCCGGGACATCGGTGATCGCGTTGCGCGGCCCATGAGCGAAAGTCGTCATCTCACGGCCGCCGGCCGGCTGTCCGCCGCGCATCCACGTACGACATCAGGAAGCCACGCGCGATCCCGCAGAGGTCGGCGGTGATGTCCGCCAGCGTGGTCGCGTCGCCCTCTCCGGTCCCGAAGCTCGATGCGGTGGTCTCCCCCTCCGCGTCGACCCCGGCGACCCAGCACTGGTCGGGCACGTGCCGCCGATCCAGGCCCGGGATCAGCAGCATGGGGTTTCCCGTCTCCGCGGCGGCGACCAGCCCTGTCAGCTCGCCCAGGTCGGGCTGCGCCCGCAGCGCGCGCGCCCACTCCAGCGCGTCTCCATCGAGCGACAGTTCGCGGATGGTCTGTTCCGGCGTGAGCGTGGCCGCCTGCTGGATGAAGCCCCGCCATTCGGCGACGCCCGGCAGCGGCCGCAGCAGCGATCGCGCCACCGTGTAGCGCCGGTCCGAGAGTGCGCCCCAGACGGCCACCAGCCGCCGGCAGGCTTCCGCCAGTTCCTGCCCGATGAGCCCCGCCAGGATCGCCCGGTCGCCAGCCTCGGCGAAGACGAGCCGCCCCAGGGCGGCATCCGCTGCCATCTGCGGCTTGCGCACCGCCGAGCGAGCGTATGCCTCCACGAACTCCAGTTCGCCCATGTTGCCGGGGTAGCTGGCCGGGTCCACGCGCGGATTGTCGAGTCTCCAGGGGGGATTGTCGATTACGCGGGCCAGAGCGCTTCCCGGATGGCCGCCGCGATCGGCGAGCTCCCCGCAGCCTGCCGCATGCCCTTCTCCACCCGGCTCGCGCTCAGCTTCAGGTGTGCCGTCGCCGCGTCATCGCCGAGTGTCTCGATGAGCTTGCGCGGCAATTCGAGCAGCTCCTCGATGCCCCACAGGATCCCCAGCACGTCGACCAGGTCCACCGTTGCCGCTGCCTCCTGGCCCCGCGCACGCGCATACGCCGCGGCCAGCGCCCGCCGCCCAGCAGCCTCGATCCCCGAGGTCAGCAGGAACGCCGCGACATCGAACAACTGCGGGCCATAGCCGGCCTTCCCGAAGTCGGTCAGCCAGGCCTGCCCGCTGGCCAGGAGGATGTTGCCGGCGGTCGCGTCGCGGTGGGCCAGGCCGAACGGGCTCGCCCAGAGTGCCTCTCGCGCGCGCAGGAGCGGCTCCCGGGCCCGTTCCCGCTCGTCGGCCGTGAACCCGAGCCGGTGCAGTGGGACCTCCTCGGGCGGGTAGAGGTCCCCCGGCGCGCAGCCCCAGTCCAGCCCTTCCCGGATCGGCAGGGCGTGGAGGGCCGCCAGCGCTTCGATGGCGGCCTCGGCTGCTCCCGGCGGTGGCACCAGCTGCAGCGCGGTCACGCCCTCGGGCTCGCTCTCCACCGTCGCCTTACCCGCGAAACCCAGGAGTACCGGCATGTGGGGGAAGCGGGCGTTCCCGAGCGCCTCCATCACCGCCGCGTGGTTGGCCCCCTCCTCCGGGTCGAGCGGGCACCGCACGATGACCGCCTGCCTCCTGGCTGCCGCGATGTGCCACCGCTCGGGCGACCCCGGCAGGTCTCCCAGCGGCTCGATCTCGAACGGCGTGTCTCCAGGCAGGAGCAGGATGCGCAACACCGCTACCGGGTCAGCAATCACGAAGTCACCCTCCGCGTCCGGGCCCTCGGCTGGCACTTCGGGCAGAAGTGGGTGGCCCGCCCCCCGACGATCGTCCGCATGATCGGCGTGCCGCAGCTGTAGCACGGCTTCCCCGTCCGCCGGAAGACCTGCACATACATGTGCTGCTGGCCCGGGTTGCCCTGCCCGTCGACGTAGTCCCGGAAGCTCGCTCCGCGGTTCGCGATCCCCCGCTCGAGCACGGCCCGGCTCGCGTGGAACAGCCGCTTTGCCGCAGCGGGCGAGAGCCTGCCTGCCGGCGTGTCGGGTCTCACGCGCGCCTCGTACAGGGCTTCGTCTACATAAATATTCCCCAGGCCGGCGAACCGCCGCTGGTCGAGCAGTACGGCCTTCACCGGTGCGGTCCGTTTCGCGAGCACTGTCCGGAAGTGGCGCTCCGTGAGCCCCGCGTCGATGGGCTCTGGCCCAAGCTTCGCGATCACTTCGTCCGCCGACTCGTGGATGCGCCAGGTGCCGAACTTCCGCAGGTCGCACCAGCGCAGATCGTATCCGTTGTCGAGCTCCAGCACGGCCCGCTGGTGCCGCTCATCGGGAGCGCCGCGCTCCCGCCACACCAGCCGCCCGGTCATCCGAAGGTGCACAACGAACACCCGGCCATCGTCGAGCCCGAACAGCAGGTACTTTCCCCGCCGCCCGAGCGACAGGATCGTCCGCCCCTCCAGGTTCGCCCGCAGCGTCTCGATCGGCGCGCCGGCCAGGAGGCCGATGGTCCCGGGGTCGACCTCCACGCGGGTGATGCTCCGCCCGGCAACCAGCGGCTCCAGGTCGCCCCGGATGGTTTCAACCTCAGGGAGTTCAGGCACCACTCGATTGTCGATTGCCGATTGCCGATTGTCGATTTGGTAGGCGCGGCGGCGTAGCCGATGGCGCATACTCCCTGCGATGACGGCATGCATTGTGTTGCTGGGCCCACCCGGGAGCGGCAAGTCTACCGTTGGGGCGGTGCTGGGATCGCTCGGGTACCGGTGGCGGGAGTGGGAGCCCATCCTGCTTGCTCGCTGGGGCAGTCGCCAGGCGTTCATCGCGAACAAGGAGCAGGCGCTCGCGGAGCACCGGGCAGAACTCGCGGCCTTCGTTAGAGAGGTGGGAAACCCGGCGGTGCTGGAGACCACTGGCATCTCCGACTCCCGGTTCTTGGACGCACTGAGTACAGACGCCACGCCCTTTGTGGTCCGGCTTGATGTCCCGTTGGAGGAGGCGCTCGGCCGGGTGAGCGCGCGCGCCCGGGGCCACCACCTTTCCGACGACACCGAACGCAATCGCGCGACGTGGCAGGCGTTCCAGGAGATGGTCGTGCCACGTCGCAAGGCCAACCTTGTGATCGATACGGTGAGCGTGGGCCCGAACGAGGCAGCGACGCTGATCGACAGGGCGTTCTCCGTCCGCGCCGGGTAGTCCATACTCCCAACGTGCTCGCTCGCAACTCGAACCTCGAACCTCGAACCTCGTGATCACCCACCTCCAGGGCCGCCTCGCCCGCATGGATGTCGCCGGCCCCGCAATCGAGGTCGATGTCGCGGGGGTGCGCTACGAGGTGCTCGTGCCGCTCGTGCTCTGGCCCGAAATCCAGGGCCTCGCCGGCGAAAGCGACCTGACCGACGGGCTCGGCCCCGAAATCGGCCTCCACATCTTCTACCACGCCACCGCCAACAACCCCGTCCCCGTGCTCGTCGGCTTCCTTCGCCGCGCCGAACGCGACTTCTTCCGCAAGTTCACCACTGTCGAAGGCATCGGCCCGGCCAAAGCCGTTAAAGCCATGAACATCTCCGTCAGCACCATCGCCCGCGCCATCGAACAGGAAGACCGCGCGGTCCTGACGAAGCTCCCCGG
>JAHDWR010000168.1 GCA_023382755.1 Dehalococcoidia bacterium | reverse complement strand
AGAGCCGCCTGGCGCCGATGCGCGATCTGTTCGCGGGGCTGTTCTTCGTCTCGGTGGGCATGCTCATCGACCCGGACCTCGTGGCGGAGAACCTCTGGCTGGTGGGCGTGACGGTCGTGCTCATCGTGGGTCTCAAGGGGGCGATGTCGGGGATGATCACGCTTGCGTTTGGCTACCGGGGACGGACGGCGGTGCTGACGGGGGCTATCCTCGCGCAATCGGCGGAGTTCTCGTTCCTGCTGGCGCGATTGGGGACGGAACTCGATGCGATTTCGGCGGACGTGTTCGGCCTGATGCTGGCCGGAGCGGCGATATCGATCGTGCTGGCGCCGGCGGTGTTCGCGGGCGCACAACCGCTGGGGAGGCTGGTGGAGCAGCGACTGCCGCTGCCGCCGCTGGCCGACCTTTCGGACGAGGTGGCCGACGCCGAGCTTTCAGGCCACGCGATCCTGTGCGGCTACGGCCGTGTGGGGCGCGTAGTCCATGAGGCGATCCGGCAGCAGGCGATCGGCGTGGTCGTGATCGAGCAGGACGCCGGGGCGGTGGCGTCGCTTCGGGAGCAGGAGGTAGCGGTATTGCAGGGGAGCGCATCGAATCCGGTGATCCTCGAACGGGCGGGGATCTCTCGGGCACGCATCCTCATCGCGGCGATACCGGACCCGCTGTCGATCCGGCGGATCGTGGAGGTGGCGCGGGCGGCGAACCCCGAGATCGACATCGTCGTCCGCACGCACAGCCAGGCGGAACGCCGCCACATCGAGGATCAGGGCGCCGACGAAGCCGTGGTGGGCGAACTGGAACTCGCGATGGAGATGAGCCGGCACACGCTTCGCCACTTCGGCATGGCGGATGCCCCGGCCGAGCTGCTGCTGCGTAAAGTACGGGCGAAGAGCCAGGGCGAGTAAGGGGGTCCGGATGGCGCGCGTCGTGGTAGGGCTGGACGGGTCGGCGCAGTCGCTCCAGACGCTGGAGCATGCGGGCAGGTTCGCGGGGGCTTTCGAGCACGAGCTGGTGGGCGTCCACGTGGTGGACCCCGTTCCCGAAGAGACTATTTCGCCAGAGAAGGGGCGGCTGCGGGTGGCGCAGCGGGCCGCGAAGCTGGAGCGCGATCTCGCCCCCGGCCTGGCGCCGTTCGACGGCCGGATGCGCACGGTTTATTTGCAGGCCGGCGAGAAGGTGGCGCCAGCACTGGTGCGGGCCGCCGCAGAAGAAGGGGCGGTGCTGCTGGCGGTGGCGACGCGCAGCACGGGCCGCTGGAAGCGCGCGTTGCTCGGGAGCGTGGCGTTGGAGGTTCTCTCCCGCGACCACCTGCCCCTGATGCTTACGGGGCCGGCGATCGAACCGCCTTCGCGGGAAGAGGGTTACCGGATCCTGTTCCTTTCAGATGACGCGGTCGGGGCAGCCGCCCTGGCGCGGCTGCTTCACCCGGCGCTGGCTCGCTCGGAGGCGCGGGTGACGGTCCTCCATGTGAACACCGGGGGCGAAGCGAGCCACCTTGACCGGATCGCATTCGAGCACCGGGTGGCGCGGATCACGGGGCTGCTTTCGCCGAACGACACGGTCTCCGGCCGGCTGGAGCAGGTGGCGGCTCCCCAGGAGATCCTTTCCCGGACGCTGGCAATCGCCGGGGAAGTGGGCGCCGATGCGTTTGCGCTGGCGACATCGAGCCACCGCTTGAAGCGGCGGCTCTGGGGCGGAAGCACCGCGTTTTCGCTGCTGGCGCGGTCGCCGTTGCCGCTGATCGTGGTGAGCCGGGGGTAGGGGTTGCGAGATGCGAGTGGCGAGTGCCGAGTTGCGAGCGATGTGGGGCGGGCGCCGAATCCGAAACCGGAAGTTGATGGATGGATGCGGCGCGCGGTTCGGGCGAGTGACACGGCACCCTGCTCGACAGCCGGGCTCGCTGACCTCGCCCGTCTGGCCGATCCGCGGGCGGGCTGAGTGGCGAGCGGTGAGCGATGTGGGGCGGGCGGCGAATCCGGAAGCCGGAAGTGGACGGGTGGATGCGGCGGCGCGGTTCGGGCGAGTGACGCCCCACCCTCCTTGACAGTCGGGGCTCGCTGACCTCACCCGTTTGGCCGATCCGCGGGCGGGCGGGTTCGGGGACAATGGCCGGATGATCGTCGCCGACCTTTCGAACGTGTCGCGCATCCACGGGGGCCGCACCATCTTCCGCGGGCTTTCGTGGTCGTTGCAGGATGGCGAGAAGATCGGCCTGGTGGGGCCGAGCGGCTGGGGAAAGTCGACGCTGTTGCGGGTGCTTGCGGGGATCGATGCTCCCGATGCGGGAGCGGTGACGTTCCGGCGGGGGTTGCGGGTGGCCTACCTGCCCCAGGAGTTCGCCGGCCAGCCGGGGCGGAGGGCGTTTGACGAGCTGTTGGCGGCCAGCGGGGACCTCGCGGCCATCGAGGCGGAGTTGACCGCGGTCGAACGGAAGATGGCCGACCCGGAGGTGCTCGCGGACCCGGATGCGTTCGACCAGGTGCTGCACGAACACGCCGACCTGCTGGAGCGGTTCGACAAGGCCGGTGGCGGGGCGGTCCGCAACCGGGCCGAGGCGCTCCTGCGTTCGCTGGGGTTCGACGAGGACGCGTGGGGGCGCCCCATGGAGCTGCTCTCGGGCGGGCAGCGGAAGCTCATCGGCATCGCCCGCTGCCTGCTGGGCGAACCAGACCTGCTGTTGCTGGACGAGCCCGACAACCACCTCGACCTGGACCGCAAGGCGATGCTGGAGCAGGTGATCCGTGGGTTCGATGGCTGCGTGGTGGTGGTTTCGCACGACCGCTACCTGCTCGACGAGACGGTGAACGTGATCTGCGAGCTCGACTATTCGCGCGAGGCGGGGGTGGTGTTGAAGCGGTGGGAGGGGAACTACACCTCGTACGTGACCCAGCGCGAGCTGGCGCTGCTGAAACAGCAACAGGATTTTGTCGCGCAACAGAAAGAGGTGCAGCGGCTGGAGGCTGCGATCGCCCGCTTCAAGCTCTGGGCGTCAATCGTGATCGATGAGCGGCACATCAAGCAGGCGCGGAACAAGCAGCGCCAGATCGACTCGATGGAGAAGGTGGAGCGGCCGGTCCTGGAGCGCCGGAAGATGTCGCTCAATTTCCGGCCCGCGAACCGCGGGGGGGCGAAGGCCGTCGAACTGCGGCACCTGGAGAAGGCGTTCGGCGAGAAGGTCATCATGATCGACGCCAACGCGACCATCATGAACGGGGAGCGGGTGGGGATTGTGGGGCCGAACGGCGCCGGGAAGTCGGTGCTGCTCAAGCTCATCCTCGGGCAGCTGCCGGCGGATGGCGGCGAGGTGTGGACGGGGCCGAGCATCAGGACGGGGTACTACTCCCAGGAGCACGAGACGCTGAACTTCAACCAGACTCCGGTGGAGGCGCTGCGCGAGGTGAAGCCGATGTACGAGGGCGAAGCGGTGGCGCAACTGCAGCGGTTCTTGCTGCCGTATGACGCGACGAGCCAGCGGATCGCCACGCTGAGCGGCGGCGAGAAGAGCCGGGTACAGCTGGCGCGGATGATGCAACTCGGGGCGAACTGCCTGGTGCTCGATGAGCCGACGAACAACCTGGACATCCCGGCGGCGGAGGTGCTGGAGGAGGCGCTGGAGAAGTTCCAGGGCGCGGTGATCGTGGTCTCGCACGACCGGTACCTGCTCGACCGGCTGGTGGACCGGGTGTTCGAGGTGCGGGACGGGGAGCTGCGGGTGTTCGAAGGCGGGTACAGCGACTACGCGGCGCGGCGCCAGGCGTAGGGCATGAGGCATGAGGCATGAGGCATGAGGCGCGCGGGGTCAGGCCAGGGGCTTGCGGGCGAAGACGGTCACGCCGCGCGTTTCGAACTCGGCAGCATCGGATTCGTGCTTGCTGCCGGAGAAGACGTCGATTTCGTTCGACATGATGACGTCGCCGAACCCGACGAGCTTCAGGATTTGCCTCCACTCTGCTTCCAGCAGAGCACCGGCAATTCAGCCACTCCAGAGTTCGATGTCGTCTTTCGCCTCCTGCGGGACTTCCTTGTGGACGAGGATGTCGCCGACCTGGATGCGGCCGCCGGGTTTGAGCACGCGGTACATTTCGCGGAAGACCGCCTGCTTATCGGGGCAGAGGTTGATAACGCCGTTGCTGATGACGACGTCGGCGGCGCCGTCGGCGACCGGGAGGTTCTCGGCGTACCCGTCCAGGACCTCGACGTGAGCGTGGCCCAACCGGTGAGCGCCCTCGGCCGCCTTCGCTCGCATTTCGGGGGTCATATCGACGGCGAGGACCCGGCCGCCCGGGCCGACATGGCTGGCGGCGATCAGCGTATCGAAGCCCGCGCCGCAGCCGATGTCGACGACGACTTCGCCGGGGTGGAGGTCGCCGAACAGGAATGGGTTGCCGGTGCCGGCGAAGGAGTCGACGGTGCCCGGGGGCAGGGCGGCGACGACCTCGCCAGGGTAGCCGAGCATGGCGGCGAGGGGAGCCCCGGTGTGGAAGTGGAACCCGAGTTCGGGATTGAGGGCGACGTCGCGGTACTTGTCGGAAATGCGGGCGCGCAGTTCCTCGCGGTCGACCGCGGCGACGCCAAGGGGTGCAGTCATCGGCGGCCCCCTCCTGGGGTGATCTCGCGCAGGACGCGTGGTGCCGCAGACGCCCGCCTGACCTGGCGCGCGCCGAGCGTAGGGTGGCCCCAGGAGCCGCGTCAATGCGGGAGTGTGAAGTAGTTCACCCTCCTCCGGGGACATGGTGGGGCTGGTCAGCGTTGGATTTCGGGGTAGGGCGACGAGCCTGTGTATGACCGCCGTCATACCGTGAAAAGGTGTTCGTTTGCTGGAGTGAGAGGGATTCTTGACTTCATCGGTCAACATTATTGGGTAGAACCCGGTTGGATCGACGTGGAACGAGGCGAGGCACGATGGCAGACAACGGGACGGCGACAGGGGACAGGCGGCACAAGGTCGTCATCATCGGCGGTGGGAACGCGGGCATCAGCGTGGCGGCGCGCCTGCTGCGCAAGCTCAAGGGACTCGACGTCGCAATCATCGACCCGGCGACGACGCACTACTACCAGCCACTCTGGACGCTCGTGGGTGGCGGAGTGTTTCCGAAGGAGAAGTCAGCCCGGCCCGAGGCCTCGGTGATCCCGAAGGGCACGACCTGGATCCAGGACGCGGTGACGCAAGTGCTCCCGGATGAAAACGCAGTGGTCACCGCTGGCGGGACGCGCGTGGAATACGAGTTCCTGGTGGCGGCGCCGGGCATGCAGCTCAACTGGGGCGCAATTGCCGGTCTCCCGGAGGCGCTGGGGAAGGACGGCGTCTGCAGCAACTACTCGTACGAGACGGTGGACAAGACCTGGGAGTTCATCCGCACGTTCGAGGGAGGGACCGCCGTGTTCACCCAGCCGAGCACGCCGATCAAGTGTGGCGGGGCGCCCCAGAAGATCGCCTACCTGGCGGACGACGCGTTCCGCAAGGCCGGGGTCCGGGAGAACTCGAAGATCATCTTCGCGAACGGCGGGGCCAAGCTCTTTTCGGTCGAGAAGTACGAGAAGACGCTTTACAAAGTGGTCGAGCGCAAGGGAATCGACCTGCGTCTCCGGACGGAACTGGTGGCCATCCGGGGCGAGGCGAAGGAGGCGGACTTCAAGGACCTGGACAGCGGCGAGGTGACGACAGTGGAATACGACATGATCCACGTGACGCCGCCGATGAGCGCGCCGGACTTCATCCGGAGCAGCCCGCTGGCGAACGCGGACGGCTGGATCGATGTCGACCGGGCGACGCTCCGGCACACGCGGTATGCCAACGTTTTCGGGCTGGGCGATGCGAGCAGCCTGCCGACAAGCAAGACGGGGGCGGCGATCCGGAAACAGGCCCCGGTGCTGGTCCAGAACCTGGTGGCGTCGATCCTGGGCACCAACGGCGAAGGCGCCTACGACGGGTACACGGCCTGCCCGCTGGTGACCGGGTACGGGAAACTGGTGATGGCGGAGTTCGACTACGACCTGAAGCCGCACTCGACCTTCAAGTTCGACCAATCAAAGGAACGGCGGTCGATGTACCTGTTCAAGCGTAATGTGCTGCCGGCCCTGTACTGGCGGGGCATCCTGAAGGGGCGGGCGTGAGCGCCAGGTAACTGACCGGCCGATGCGGGTGGGCGGGACCGGGCAATGCGCCTTGAGCGGGCTCCCGGCCTTATCCGGGGACGGTCAGATCTCGGCTTCGACGGGCGTGTCTTCCTGGGGCTCGGGAAGCGGGGGGAGTTCGCGCGGGCTCTTGATGCCGAAGTGTTCGAGGAATCGCATGGTGGTGCGGTAGAGCTTCGGGCGGCCAGGCCCGTCGCCGGTGCCCACGTTATCGATCAGGCCGCGCTGCTCGAGGATGGCGACCAGGCGGTCGCTGTTGACGCCACGGATCGCTTCGATGTCGGCGCGGGTGCATGGCTGCTTGTAGGCGATGATGGTGAGGGTTTCGAGGGCGGCGCGGGTCAGGCGCTGGCCGGGGCCGGTGCCGAGCATGTTTTCGATGTACGGGGCGAACTCGGGGGCGGCGCCGAGCTGGTAGCGCTGGCCGTCTTCGAGGACGCGCAGGCCGCGGGCTTCGTAGTCGGCGGAGAGCTGGTTGAGCGCCTTGCGGGCCGCGGCATCGCTGACGCCGGCGGCGCGGGCGAGGGCGGGGAGGGGCTGAGGTTCCTCGGCGACGAACAGGAGGGCCTCCATCACCCAGGGCAGTTCGTTGGTTGATGGAGGCCGGGTGTGTCCGGGTTCAGTCATTGGCGGCGGGTTCCTCGTCGCGTGGGAGTTCGGAGTGTGCGGGCCCGGCGACCGTGGCCGGGTACATCTGCGGGGCCTCGGGCTGGGGGCGCGGGCCGGGGACCGTGCCGGCCGGGCGGGCGGATAGCTCGTCGTAGGAGATGCGGATGGTCGGGCGGCGCACGCTGGTAACGCCGACCTGGTCCTTGAGGACGCTGGCGACGCCATCGCCGAGGACGCGGGTGGCGTGGGCGATGCTCGCGCTCGGTTCGATGGTGGCGTCGAGGTGGGTATCGACGGCGCCGGAGGCGACGCGCACGGTGGGGGCGACGCGGCGGATGTCGGGCAGGCGCTCGAGCTCATCGCGCAAGAGTGTTTCGATGGCGCTGGCGGTGACGACGACGGTGCCGCCATCGGCCTGCTTCATGCGAAGCGTGCCGCGGCTGGAGGCTTTCGACGACCGGAGGATGGCGGCGAGGAGGGTGAGGAAGCCAAAGAGGGCGACGCCGGCGAGGATGCCGGTAACGGCCCACTTCGCGCCGTCGGAAGCATCGACGAACGCCTGGAGGTTGAAGTCGGCCACTTCGAGGTCGAGCTTCTGGTCCTGGTTCCAGGTGAGTGCGATAAGCCCGCCGGCGGCGGCGAGGAGAAGGACGCTGTAGAAGACGAGGAGGATGCGGCGGACGGCATTCATACGGCCTCCAGGGGGGAGTACCCCCGCACACCGTCATGGTACACCTCGCCGAGTTCGACCGGCGTAACGCGGTTGAGCAAACCTGTGCCAGTTCCATAAACAGGAATGTAGTTATCGGTATG
>JAHDWR010000167.1:1227-7621 GCA_023382755.1 Dehalococcoidia bacterium | reverse complement strand
CCAAGGGCTTGCTCCTGAATGGGATGAGTGGACCGGCCCGGCGGCAGTCTCCTCCGGCGCGAGATATTCGTGTATGAACTGCATCACGTTTCCGGGTGGAGGCGACGTCTGGCCCGGTCCCTGTCTCGCCACGGGCCTTCGTGGTTCAATAGCGGCTCACCGCGGCAGGAGGGCCACCCATGGATTTCGAACTTTCCGAAGAACACCGGTTGATCAAGGAGACGGCCCGCCGGATTGCGCGCGAGGTGGTCGCCCCGCGGGCGAAAGAACTGGACGAGACGGGCGAGTACCCCCACGACTATTTCGAGGCCTTCAAGAAAGCCGGCCTGCTGGGGATGGCCATCCCGGAATCGATGGGCGGGACGGGGAACGGCATCCTGCCGCTCTGCCTGGCGATCGAAGAGGTGGCGAAGTACGAGTGCGGGGCGGGCCTCATGCTCGTGCTCAGCGGCCTGCCCACGCGGCCGATCATGTTCGGCGGGACGGCGGAGCAACAGCAGAAATGGCTGCCCGCCCTGGCCAACGG
Organism: Dehalococcoidia bacterium; assembly: GCA_023382755.1. Lineage (GTDB taxonomy): Bacteria > Chloroflexota > Dehalococcoidia > Tepidiformales > Tepidiformaceae > Amarobacter. The sequence goes on along the minus strand of JAHDWR010000167.1, from coordinate 7,095 downwards.
CGACCGCAAGGCGGCGTTCTGCCTGACCGAGCCGGACCACGGCTCGGATGCGGCGAACCTGCAAACACGGGCAACACGCGACGGCGACGACTACATCCTGAACGGCAACAAGGTCTACATATCCGGTGGGACGGTGGCCGACCAGCTGACCGTGTTCGCGCGGACCGGCGGGCCGGGGGCAAAGGGCATCAGCGCCTTCGTGGTCGACGCGCACGCGCCCGGCGTGGTGATCGACCGGACCGACGACAAGATGGGCGTCCGGAGCGTGCCGACGGCGCACTTCAGCTTCCAGGACGTACGGGTGCCGGCGGAGAACCTGCTCGGCGGGGATGAGGGCGCCGGGTTCAACCACGCGATGCTCACGCTGAACTCGATGCGGCCGACGGTTGGCGCGCGCGGCGTGGGGCTGGCCGAAGGCGCAGCCGGTTACGCGCTGGAGTGGGCGCGCGAGCGGAAAGCGTTCGGGAACTCCGTCATCGACTTCGAGGCGATCCAGTTCATGTTCGCCGAGATGGCGATCCAGATCGAGGCCGCGCGGAACCTGGTGTACAAAGCCGCGTGGCTGGTGGACCAGGGCAAGTTCATGAAGGAGTACGCGCACAACCTCTCGATCGCAAAGGCGTTCGCGACGGAGATGGCGAACCGGGTGGCGTTCGACGCGCTGCAGGTGCTGGGCGCCCAGGGGTACATGAAGGACCACCCGCTGGAGCGTCACTACCGCGACGCCCGCCAGCTGACCATCGTCGAGGGCACCAGCCAGATCCAGCGCGTGGTGATCAGCCGGGCGATGATCGACCGCAGCCTGGTGTACGGCTAGGCGCGGAGCCATTCTGGTACCATGGTGCGCATGACAGCGCCCGCACCGGCCAGGCCGTACACGGCCGATGAATTCCTCCACATGCCCGAGAACGAAGGGGCGGAACTCGTGGACGGACGGATCGTGGCGGTACCCATGGGGAGCATCTCAAGCTGGATCGGGGGTGAACTCCTGTTCCTCGTCCGGTCCTTTCTCCAGTCGAACGATCTGGGTTGGGTCTTCCCGCAGGAAACGGGGATGACGATCTGGCCGGACCGGCCGGGGCACGTCCGTAAGCCCGACCTGGTGTTCGTGCGAAAAGGCCGGCTGCCCGGTGGCAGGCCTCCTGCGGGGTGGCTCACGGTCGTGCCAGACCTGGTGGTCGAAGTTGTATCGCCCGGCGACGAGATCGAGGGGTTCGAGACCAAGCTGGACGAGTACCGCGCGGCGGGGATCCCGCTGAACTGGGTGATCTACCCGGGGACGCGCCGGGCGCACGTGCTTGGCGCGAACCGGCCGCGCACGGAGATTGCGCCAGATGGCATCCTGGACGGCGAGGACGTGCTGCCCGGTTTCACCTGCAAGCTCGCGGGCTTGTTCGCCGCAGCCGAGCGCGCGGACTAAACGCGCGTGCCCGGCCAGTCTCCCCACGACCCGATCGACCGGCCCACGTCGCGGGTGTTACTTCTCGACGAGCAAGGCCGGGCGCTGCTGTTCACCGTCGAGGAACCTGACCAGGACACGGGGAAGCGGTTCTGGTTCCCACCAGGGGGAGGCGTCGAACCTGGAGAGACCCACGAGGAGGCCGCCCGGCGCGAATTGCTGGAGGAGACGGGCATCGAACACCCGCCGGGGCCGTGCATCTGGATCAGGGACCCCATTCTGCACTACTTCAAGCCCCACAATGCGTGGTACCGCACGAGCGAGCAGTACTACGTGGTGCAGGTGGCGAAGCCTGAGGTGACGACGGACCGGTGGACCGAGCTGGAGATCCATGTCATTTCGCGGTTCCAGTGGTGGTCACTGGAGGAGATGCTCAGTTCCGACGACCTGTTCGTGCCGCGGCGGCTGGCGGAGCTGTTGCCCCCGATCCTGCGGGGCGAAATACCGCAGGAGCCGCTGGCGATCGGCGTGTAAGGGGCGGCAGGGCGGCGGCTACCAGATCCGCTCCACCCCGTAGAGGTCGAAGACCGGGTCCGAAGACACGATGGACATGCCTTCCGCCAGGGCCTGCAATGCAAGGAGCCGGTCGAACGGGTCGCGGTGGTGCCATTCAAGGGTGTCGGAGAGCCGTGTGTGGCTGAGCCTGAGCGGTAGCTCCATTGCGCCCAATTGCCCGATCCCGCGCTCGACAAAGTCGATGGGAGCGATGGCAAGCTGGAGTTTGCCCCGTGCCGCTTTCTGCGACAGTTCATAGTGCAGGAGGGGGCTGACCCAGAGCGTGGCTCCGCCCTCGGTAATGGCTTCACGGGCGCGCGCGCTGAGCTGTTGCGAGGCTGTGACTGCCCAGACAAACGCATTCGAGTCGAGGAGCCGCACTACGGAACGCCCACGTCGTCGGCGAACTCATCCCCGAACCACTCGCGGATTTCCGCGTCCGTGAGGGGCTTCCACCAGTCCGGGTCAACTTCCTTGATAAGCCCGGCCATGGCGCCCAATACGCGCTTGTGTGGCCGCTCCGAGCGGGACTTGACCACGGCCACCGGCTTGCCGCGACGGGCGATGATGATCTCCTCGCCTCGCTCGACGGCAGCGATGAGTTCGGAGAAGTGCGTCTTTGCCTCGTGGATGTTGACCTGGCGGACCATGTGCCCATGGTAGCACAACTGGACTAAGTAGACTTAGTCCAGTTAGTCCACTTAGTCCGGTTGTCGCGCCTGAGGGCCGAAACGCCCGGGACGCTGACGCGCGGTAGTATCCGCCTGTGACCGCGGCAGAAGACGCAGCTCCCATCGTAACGGTCACCGAGACCTCTCCCGAGGACGAAGCCCGGTACACACGCATCATCCTCGCCATCGCTTCGGGGGCGTTCCTGGCGAGCTTCGCGATGAACTTCTGGTGGCCGTTCCTGCCGCTCTTCCTGCGCCAGATCGGGGCCACGAGCGACGCCAACGCGCTGTTCTGGGTCGGCGTGGCGACCACCGTGCAGGGCGTGGCGCGGCTGGTGAGCGGGCCGGTGTGGGGCGTGATCTCCGACCGCTACGGGCGAAAGCTGATGCTGGTGCGGGCGCTGTATGCCGCGACCCTGACGACAGCCATCGCGGCTGTGGCGCACGCGCCCTGGGTAGTGGTGGTGGCGCTTTCCATGCAGGGGCTGTTCTCAGGGTTCATCCCGGCGGCGATAGCGCTCACGAGTGTCAGCGTGCCCGACGCCCGGCTGAACCGGTCGCTCGGGGTGGTGACCGGCGGGCAGTACCTGGGGAGCACGCTTGGGCCGGCTGTCGGCGCGCTGCTGGCGATCGGGTTCGGCTATCGCGGCGCCATCGTCGCGAGCGCGATCCTGCCGGCGCTGGCCGCGACCTGGATCATCTTCGCCGTGCCGCGGGACAGCATCGCCCCGCGAGCGGTCCGGGCGGCGGGCGCCGCGGGCGGGCGGCGGTTGAAGCTCTCGATGGGCTGGATGAAGGGGTTCTCGCGGCCGTTCTGGGTGGCCGTGTTCCTGTACTTCGGGCTCTTCGCGCTCAACCAGTTCGTGCGGGTGGCGACGCCGGTGGCGTTGGAAGGGATCGTCGGGAGCGGGAGCGCGCGGGCGGTCTCGGGCGTGGCGTTTTCGCTTGCCGGGGCAGCGGCGGTGGCCGGTGTGACGGTGGTAGCGCGCTGGATGAGCGGGCGGGCATCGCTCCGGCAGACACTCATCGTGTTCTCGCTCGCCTCTGCCGCGGCCATGCCGGCACTGGCTATCGGGCAGAGCGCGTGGCTCTACGGCGCGGGGTTCCTGGCCTTCGCACTCGTGAACGCGGCCTCGATGCCGGCAACCAACACGCTCATCGCGGAGACGGTTGCGCCCGCTCGGCGGGGGACGGCCTTCGGGTTGGCGAGCTCGGCCCAGGCGGTCGCGTTCATGGCCGGCCCGATGGGGGCCGCGGCGTTCGCGACGTTTTCGCTCCCGGCCGGGTTCCTGTTCTGCGCGGCCGCGTTCGCCGGGCTGGCGGTGCTGGTCGCCGTGGCCACGGATGAGTTTCCCTGATTGCCCCGCCATGCCCGCATCGCCCCGGGGGAAAGCGGTACCATGCCCGGGAACACCACAGGCGGAGGCTGAACACATGGAAACGTTTCGCGATGGCGACCTGGAGATCGTGATGGGCGGGCCAACCGGTTACGGCAACAACGTGTGGGTTGTGGTGGACCGGGAAACGGGCGAGGCGGCGTTTATCGACGCCCCGGGTGACGCGGAGGCGAACATCGCCGCAGCAGAGGCGCTCGGGGTAAAGCCCGGCAAGATCCTGCTCACTCACGGCCACTTCGACCACACGCCCTCGATCGACGCACTGAAGGAGAAGTACGGCGCCAGGCTGTACGCCGACGCGGGAGAACCGGGCCTGAAGGACGGGCAGCTCGACGAGGCAGTGGCCGATGGCGACCTGGTCCCCGTGGGGAACCTGCGGTTCCGGGTGGTGAGCGTCCCGGGGCACACGCCGGGCAGCACGACCTTCGTGTGCGGCAAGAGCGCGTTTGTCGGCGACACCCTCTTCCCGGGCGGCCCGGGCCGTTCGAAAGACAACGCGGCGTTGCAGCAGGAGATCCGTTCGATCACGACGCGGCTGTACGAACTCCCCGACGACACGACGATCTACCCGGGGCACGGATCGACCACCACGATCGCGGCGAGCAAGGCCGAATACGCGGTGTTCGCGGCAAAGAAGCACGCCCCCGACCTCTGCGGCGATGTGAACTGGCTGGAGTCCTGACCGGTGGCCGGACCGGGGCCACGGGCTTCGAAGCGCGAGGCTTTCATCGCGGAGCCGCGGACGGCTGTGTTCTCGACGGTTGACGCGCGGGGGCGCAGCCATGCCGTGCCCGTGTGGTACCTGTGGAAGGACGGCGCGTTCCACATCGTGACGGACCGCGGGACGCAGAAGCACAGGAACGCGGCGCGAACGGGGCGTGCCGCCCTGACGATCGCCGATGGGCCGCGCTACGTGATGGCGGAAGGGCCTGTGCGCGTGGTGGACCCGCTTTCGTACGAAGAGCGCCTCGCGCTGCACACGCACTACCGGGGCGCAGAGGCCGCGGAGAAATCCACGGCCGACGGCGGGCACGAGCGGATGGTGCTGCTGGTGCTGGCGCCGGAGCGGTGGCTGGGGATGCAGTGACGGAGGCTGAGGGCCCGGGCCGGGTGGTATAATTGCGTCCATGACGACGAAACAGGCGATCCATGAGATTGTCGAGCGGTTGAGCGAGGAAGAGGCCGAGCAGCTCCTGGCCTACCTGCGGGATGAAGAACCGGAGGAGTACCCGGAGGAGCTGCTCGAGCGCATCGCGCAGGCCAAGGCGGAGATCGCGCGCGGGGACTTCGTGACACTCGACGAGCTCAAGGCCGAGCTTGGACTGTGACCTATACGGTCACCGTTGCAGCGAGTGTGCGACGCTACATTCGGCGGCTGGCACCCCGAATCCAGGAACAAGTGGTTGCGCGAATTGAGATGCTGGCCGCCGACCCGTATGACCGCGGCGTTTCCAAGCCGCTGCAGGGGCCTCTCGCTGGCAAGCGCTCCTCGGACCTGAATAACCTCCGCATCATCTACGAGGTCGATGACACGATCCGCGTGCTCGATGTGATCGACATCGGCCCGCGCGGTGACATCTACAAACGCTGACGTCCGAGGCTGCCGGCCCCGCGGCCTCCCCGCCACCCGCCACCTGCCCCCAGTCTGCCGTTCTCTGCCGCTCGAGGTTCTGACGGTGTTTTGCTGGTCATTGGTCGACAGTCGTTGGCCTGGCGCACTTCGCACTTCCTCCTTCGCACTTCGATTCCCGCAGCATTCCTCAATCGCGAGGCGCGGGCCGCTCCTCCTCCCTTCTCCCTTCTCCCTTCTCCGCTTACGCTCTGCGGCATGGGAAAGCTAGAGGGC
>JAHDWR010000167.1:0-1127 GCA_023382755.1 Dehalococcoidia bacterium | reverse complement strand
CTTCTCCCTTCTCCCTTCTCCGCTTACGCTCTGCGGCATGGGAAAGCTAGAGGGCAAGACAGCGCTGATCTTCGGCGTGGCAAACGACCACTCGATCGCCTGGGGGATTGCGCAGGCGTTCCACCGCGAGGGCGCGAAGCTCGCGTTCTCTTACGCGATGCCATCGCTGGAAAAGCGCGTGCGGCCGCTGGCCGAGAGCCTGGGGTCGGACTTCATCGAACTGTGCGATGTGACCGACGACGCGCAGCTCGACGCCGTTTTCGCGAAGGCCAAATCGCAGCTCGGCACGATCGACATCCTTGTCCATGCGATCGCCTTCGCGAACCGGGAGGACCTGATGGGCCGGTTTGTCGACACGTCGCGCGAGGGCTTCCTGCTGGCGCACAACATCTCGGTGTATTCGCTGGTTGCGCTGGCGAACCGGGCACGAGAGCTGATGCCGAACGGCGGGAGCATCATGACGCTGACCTATTACGGCTCGCAGAAGGTAGCGCCGAAGTACAACGTTATGGGCGTGGCAAAAGCTGCGCTCGAAGCCACGACGCGCTACCTGGCATGGGACCTCGGCCCGGAGAACATCCGCGTCAACGCGATCAGCGCGGGCCCGATCCGGACGCTGGCGGCAAGTGGTATCTCCGGTTTCCGGGACTACCTGAAGCAGTTCGCGACGATTGCGCCGCTCCACCGCAATGTGACCATCGACCAGGTCGGCGAGGTGGCGGCGTTCCTCGCTGGAGACGGCGCGAGCGCGATCACGGGCGAAGTGATGTACGTGGATAACGGGTTCAACATCATGGGCCTCGCCAACGAAGACCGCGAGTAGGCGGGACCCCGCGCCGTGCCCAGCGCCCCCTATCGCATCGTCCCCTACAGCCGGGACCGCCATGGCGATGGCCCGTGGCGCGTGGTCTCCGCCGTGTTCGAGGAATACGGCTTCGCCTTCGCGGAGCACGACTACGACGCGGACCTGTTGCGGCCCGAGGACTACTACGACGGCGCGCGCGGCTGGTGCTGGGTGGTCGAGGATGCGGGTGGCGAGGTCGGGGGGTGCGTCGGCCTGAGCGCTGAGGGCCACGGGGAGTTCGAGTTGCACCGGCTGTACGTGTTGGCCTCGGCGCGGGGGCACC
>JAHDWR010000166.1 GCA_023382755.1 Dehalococcoidia bacterium | reverse complement strand
TGCCTCCGGCGCCATCCACCGCCACACCAGGTGCTCGTCGTTGATCACCGGCTCGGCACCCGCCGGCGACACGCCGTTGTAAATCACCGTATGGGCCGTGCCCCGCCCCGTCTCATAGGTCATCACGTCCACCAGCCGCAACCGCGCCGGGTCCACACGGATGCCCGTCTCCTCGAACACCTCCCGCGCCGCCGACTCGTTCGGCCGTTCCCCCTGCTCCACATGCCCGCCCGGGATGAACCACCCTCCACCCGCGAACCCGCTCAGCCCGCGCTTCATGACGAGGATCTCCTCCCCGCGCCACAACACCACCGATGCGCTCAACTCGAAACCTTCCATGGCCCCCACGATACCCCAAACTGCCAGCCACACGCCCTTCGGCGCCGGCATCCGGTTGGCCTTCCCTCCCCCGAAGACCTCCGCGCCTCCGCGCCTCGGTGTGAGCCTGTCTTTGCCTCTTCTTTGCGTCCGTGGCGCCTTGGCGGTTCAATCACCCCATGGGCATCTCCCACCAGGACCTCGCCGGCGCCTTCCATGCCCGCGGCCACCAGCTCTGGCTCGTTGGCGGCGCCCTGCGCGACCGCCTTCTCGGCATCGACTCCCACGACCAGGACTACGCCACCGACGCCGACCCCGATGCCGTCGAGGCCCTCGTCCGCGGCCTCGGCGCGACCGTCACCACCGTCGGCAAACGCTTCGGCACCATCGGTGTCCGCGTCCAGGGCTTCTGGAGCGAAATCACCACGTTCCGCGGCGACTCCTACAGCGGCGGCACCCGCTGGCCCGATGTCACCTTTGGCGCTTCCATCGAGGAAGACCTCGCCCGCCGCGATTTCACCATCAACGCCTTCGCCGAGGACGCCTTCAGCCACCGCTTCCTCGACCTGTACCACGGCCGCCAGGACCTCGCCGCCCGCGTCATCCGCGCCGTCGGCGACCCTGCTACGCGCTTCCGCGAAGATCCCCTCCGCATCCTCCGCGGCATCCGTTTCGCCAGCCAGCTGGACTTTGAGGTCGAACCCGGCACGCTCGCCGGCATGGCCCAGACCGCGGACCTCATCCCAACGCTCTCCCAGGAGCGCGTCACCGCGGAACTCGACAAGCTCCTCCAGGGGGCTAACCCGGCCCGCGGTCTCGAAGCCCTGCGTGAGACCGGCGCCCTGCCGTTTGGCCTCCCCGAACTGGCGCCCATGGTTGGCTGCGAACAGAACCGCTTCCACCAGTTCGATGTCTGGGGCCACAGCGTCGCGACCGTCCAGGCGGTGGCCGTCACCCCCGAGACCGTCCGCCTGCGCCGCTGGGCCGCCCTCATGCACGACCTTGGCAAGCCCGCCATCCGCCACGTGAAAGCCAACGGCGAGTGGGGCTTCTACCGCCACGAGACCATCGGCGCCGAACTCGCCACCAGCCTCCTCGACCGCCTCAAGCTCGGCCGCGCCGAATCCCACGCGATCGTCCTCCTCGTCCGCCGCCACATGGACCGCCCCGAGCCCGGCGACCGCCGCTCTGTCCGGCGCTTCATGGCCAGGGTGCCCGAACACTGGCGCGACCTCCTGGCCCTCAAGCGCGCCGATAACGCCAGCCACACCTACGACGACAGGGAATACCACGACCGCCTCGAAGCCGCCTGTCTCCGCGCCGAAGAAGAAGAGCGCGAGGCCCTTCGTGCAGAAAGCCCACTCACCGGCGATGACCTCGTCCGCATCTTCGACCGCGAGCCAGGCCCCTGGATCCGCGTCATCAAGGAGAGGCTCAGCACCCTTGTCCTCGACGGCGACCTTGCCCCCGGCGACCGCGAAGGCGCCGAGCGTATCGCCCGCCGGATGCTCAACCGCGGCCGGGCCTGACCTACACGCCGCGCGCCGGCGGCGGCACCGAAGTCGGCGGCCATCCCCCGCCCTCGGAGATCCCGCGCTCGTACGCCCCCAACACCGAAAGCAGGACGTCCTCAAGCCGGCCCCGCGTCCACTGGCTGTTACGCCGCTCCGGCCCCGCCGCGGTGATCGCACCTCCCGGCCCGCCCGAGCCAAGCGTCACCCCGATCGACCACCGCGCACTGCCCATGCGCGCGCGCTCGCTCAGGGCGAAAGTCACCGTGTACTGGTCGCCGATCGTGATGACAAACGCGGGGGCTGACGCCTCGCGGCCCGGCCGGGGGCTGAGGGCGACTGCCAGGGTGTCGCCGTACACCGCCCCGATGTCGCTCACCGCTTCCTCGGCCCACTGGTAGATTGTCACCAGCATGCCGTATTGCGAATCGAAGTCGTGAGCGCTCGCAAGTCCCTTGAGCGCCCGCCGCTCGGCCCAGGAATCCCGCAACACCATCACCCTGCGCTGAAAGCTTTCCCGGCTCATCGGCATCTGCCACCACCTTTCCGCGCCCGCTACCCTTCGTCATCCCCACCCGCCCTCCGGACGCAGCGGGGGGCGTACAACTTGTGCACGCCCCCCGCCGGTTGCCGCGTCTCCCGGGCGAATCCTCAGACTGCCGCCGCTCCACGCTCGTTCGTACGCACCCGGATCACGTCGAGCACATCCGAAACGAAGATCTTCCCGTCGCCGATCTCCCCCGTCCGGGCGTTGTCCGCGATCGCGTCCACTACCTTCGCAAGGTCCGCGTCGTTCACCACCACCAGGATCCACGCCTTGGAGAGGTACTCGACCTTGTACTCCCGGCCCCGCCACTGCTCGGTCACCCCCCGCTGCTTGCCGTGTCCCTTCACCTCCGAAACGGTGATGCCGCCGTATCCCAGTTCTTCAAGTGCCTCCCTCACGAACGTCAGCCGCGAGGGGCGGATGATTGCGTCGATGCGCTTCATTCCAGTCAACTCGTCCTCTCTGCTCGCACTATCCTGCGGTGCATCCCCGTGCACCCTCGAGCCCATCGGGAATTGTAGGGCCGCGGGCGGGCGCCTTGAGCACGGCGCCCGCCACAGGGTCTGCGGTCGCTAGTTGCCATTTGCCCCGCTGAAGATGCCGGGGCCGGTGGGGCCGAAGTCCGGGTAGGAGTCCAGGCCGTGTTCCATCAGGTCGAGCCCGCGGTCCTCTTCCTGCTCGCTCACCCGCATCCCGATTGTGTACTTGATGCCGGCAAACAGGATGCCCGCCGTCAACACCACCCAGCCGATAATCGCGCCGAGCCCGATGAACTGCATGACCAGCTGTTCCGCGCCGCCTCCGACCAGGAGTCCGTACTTCGCAGGCTCCGCGAAACCGGCCGCGGCCAGCCCCGATTCCGTCGAGAACAGCCCGACGGCGATGACGCCCCAGGCGCCGGCGCAGCCGTGTACCGGGAACGCGCCCACCGGGTCATCGATGCCGGCTTTGTCGAGCAGCACCACGCCGCCGTACATCACCAGCGCGCCAATGCCGCCGATCACCACCGCCGCCCACGGGTCCACCGTGGCGCAGCCGGCTGTGATGCCCACCAGCCCGCCGAGCACCCCGTTGATCGTCAGGCCCGGGTCATACCGCCCGGTGACGAGCCTCGAGGCAAGCACCGCCGCCACACCGCCCGCGGTCGCCGCCAGGGTGGTTGTCACTGCCACCTTCGCCGCAAGCGCCGCCCCGCCCCCCGTCAGCGCCAGCGTCGAACCCGGGTTGAACCCGTACCAACCGAACCAGAGGATGAACATCCCGAGCGATCCGATCGCGATGTTGTGCCCCGGGATCGCGTTCACACGCTTGCCCGGCCCGAACTTCCCCTTCCGGGGGCCAAGGAAGAACGCGCCCACAACGCCCGCCCATCCGCCGACCATGTGCACCACGCCCGAACCCGCGAAGTCCACGTAGCCGTTCGCCATGATCAGGTCCGCCGGGTCTTCCTTGAAGGCCGAAAGCCAGCCGTTCGCGTCCCACGCCCAGTGCACCACGATCGGGTAGATCCCCGCCGTGATCACCACCGTATAGATGAGGTAGGCCGAAAACTTCAGCCGCTCCGCAAGCGACCCCGCCACGATCGTCGCCGCCGCCGCCGCGAACGCAAACTGGAAGAACCAGCCGGCATAGTCCTCGAAGTCGTTGAGGAAGAAGTTCCCCATCCCGATGAACCCGTTCGATGAGTCCGACGCGCCATAGGCGAATGACCAGCCAACCGCCCAGAACGCCAGCCCGCCGAAACAGGCATCGATCATGTTCTTCATCAAGATGTTCGCCGTGTTCTTCGCGCGGACAAAACCCGCCGTCAGCATGGCAAATCCCGCCTGCATGAAGAACACCAGCGACCCCGCGATCAGCAACCACGCCGAATCGAGCGCCGTGACCAGGTCGGCCACCGTTTCGTCCGTCGTCGGTTCCTGCGCCATCGCCGATGAAAACAGCGCCATTGCGAGGAGGAAGCCGCCGAGCACGCCGAGCGGCCTGTGCAGCCTCCCCGTCCTGATCCACTGAGACATTCGCTGTACCCCCGTGTCGTTCCGATGCGCACGCACGTGCGCCAGATTCCAGCCGGGGCTCCCGGGCCCAGGCGCCCGCTGGTTGATCGGAACGGTAGGTTCGGGTGGTTTCGCCGAAATGTCCGGTGTGTTTCCAGCCTATTGACGGATGATGACGATCACGTTTCGCGTGTCCACGCCCGCGCCCTCCACAGGCTATCGCCGCCTCGGCCGGATTGGCCGTTCGCCCGGCGCCAGCCAGCGCTTTTCGCCCCTGAGCGCGCCAACCAGCGCCCGCAACGGCCCCACCGTCCGGGGCTTCCACCGGCCCCCGAGGGACACTAGCTCGGCCTGCCAGATGTGCGTCGGTACGGTCTCGGCCCACGCCAGGAAGGCCTCGAGCTCCGCCAGCACCGCCGCCACATCCTCCGCCCGGGCGCCCGTCCGGAACGCATGCGCCGCTGCCTTGTGCGTCTCGTACCGCGCCCGGAAACCTTCCCCCAGGTAGTCGTCAAGGAACGTGCCGAAATGGTCGTAGTCACCCATGGCGGCCGTATTGTCGATCATCCCGCACGCTTCTCATAGCGCCCGCTCCACCGTGCCGCCCACTGGACGCCCGCCCGTCATGCCGCGTATCTTCCCCGCCAACGGTCTGGAGTTCTCCAGTTTCACCTGGGAGCTGCGCTATGCGATGCGCGACTTGTGGTGTCGGTCTCCGTCCTGGAGCTGCCTTCTGCGACTCCTGCGGCGAGCCCGTCCGCCACCAGCCGCCACCCCCGCCCTCCGCGAACTCGCGCGCCCGCCTGGCCTGGTCCGCTGGCGGCGTGCTCGTTGGCCTCGCCGTCGTCGCCGCCGGCCTGTTCTGGCTGTCCGGAAGCGAAGCGGACGATCCCGCGCTTCCCACCGCCGATGCCGCCTCCGTCGCCCGCGTCCAGTCCACCCTCGATTCGCTCCCCGCGCTCGAAGGAGCGACCGACCTCGAACAACTCCGGTCGCTTCTCGGCCCGCCCGATGCGTTCACCATCTTCGGCGACCAGTCCCCCGACGGCTCCACCGCGCGCCGCGAAGAGTGGTTCTACTACGAACTCTATTCCGTCTACGAGTTCGTCGATGGCCGCCTCGTCGCGAACCTCCCCCTCGACGACCCATCCGACTGGCACATCTTCCCCCGGCAGTACGACCCGGCGATGTTCCAGCTGGGCGAAACCTGGGTCCAGGTCGCCGGGCGCATCCCCGAACCCGGCTCGCTCACCCGATTCGAGCTGGAACCCGAATACGATCTCCCGGCCAGCTACTACGTGGGCAACCAGCTGCTCCTCCTCTTCGATGAAGCCGGCCGCCTCCTCTACGTCGAGGCCATCCCCCTCGAGCCCGGCGAGGCGCTCACGCCATGACCACCAACATGCGCCTCGGCCTGGCGTCCATGCTGCTCACCATCGTCCTCTCCGGCGGGTCCGGCCTCGCCATCCAGCACTCGGCCCGCGCATTCGGCCCCGTCGAGGCTGTCGTTGGCCGCTTCATCGTCCGCACCATCGCGCTCAAGCAAGCCGAGAAAAACGACCGCCGCGAGGTCAACGAACGCCGCGACGCCGAACTCGCCGCCGTCGACCTCGAGATCCGGGCAGTCGACTACAGCCGGAGCACCCACCGGATGTCGGCCGATGAAGCCGCCCGCCAGAAGGCCCAGCTCGAACTCAAGAAGCAGGCCATCGAAGAGCGCGCCCGCCGCGAGCGCCAGGTCGTCTCCTTCGAGACCCGCCGGCGGATCGATGCGAACCTGCAGAGCACCTTCCGCGACGCCGTGAAATTCGCCACCGGCGTAAATCCCCGCGCTGTCGATTTCCTCGCCGGCATGATCGAGGGCAAGAAGCCGCTCGAAGCAGCCCTCGATGCAGCCCTCGCCGATAAGCCCCAGGACCCGCGCCAGCCGTTCCGTGATCTGCGCGACCAGCTCAAGGAGGTCGAACGGGCAGCACAGTCCCTCGGTGGCGCAAAAGGCATCGATGTCCGCACCCGCGTCCGCCAGGCCCTCGCCGAGGCAACGGGCATTGCCGAAGGAGAAGGCCCCCCGCCGGATGACAAGATCGAGCGCCTCCGCGACCTGGAACGCGAGCTTGCCCGGGCGGTCGACCAGGGCCGCGGCATTCTCCGTGACCTCTTCCCCGGCAGCCCCGGCATCTCCCGCGATCGCTTCGAGAAGAACGACCGCTGGCGTGAACTCGATGCCGCGGTGGCCGCCGCCAGCGGCCCCGTCGCTGGCCGCGAAGCCCTGTCGAGCATCTTCCGCCGTTCGACTGAATACCTCGAAGGCCTCGTTGCTCGCGGCGAGGCAGAACTGACTCCCGAGGAAATCCGCGAACTCGCCGCGACCGTCGGCAGCCGCTGGGCCGATCAGCGCAGGTCCGGAGAGAGCAACCAGCGCTCTTCCGAGGTCGATATCGCCGCCATGGTCGCCGGCATCCTCGCTGAAGGCGACGGCTCCGCCGGCGTCCCGGCGAGCCCGGATAAGGATCAGCCTGCCCCCGCCCCCGCAAATCAACCGCCCGCCCCGCCGCCCGCCAACCAACAACCTCCGCCCGGCAACCCGCAGCCAACCGCCGCTACCAGCAAGACCGCCACCGTCATCGTCCCAACCCCCACGAAGGCTGCCGCCGCCTCGCCCACCGCTTCCCCCTCGCCTACCGAGACGCCGACTGCCACGCCCACTCCGGAAGAGACTGTCACTCCACCCCCCACGGTCACCCCGACGCCGACCGTTACCCCAACCCCCACGCCGTCGCCAACCCCGTCGCCGCCGGCCGTCACAAACTTCGCCGGCACCTGGCACAGCGCCGGCGTCTGCGAGAACCCCTCCGCCCCCTACCGCTGGAGCGTCGGACTCACCCAGCAGGGCACCCAGGTGAGCGGCTACATCAACTTCCACCAGTGCCCCGGCGGGGGCCGCGCCGAATACTCCGTTTCCGGTACGGCCACGTCCGCGGGCACCATCCAGCTCTCCGGCACCAAAGTTGGAGCCGCGGGCGGGCTCGGGGGGAGCGCCCCGGCCCAGACGACGTTTACCATCGCGCCAAACGGCCCGCCCAGCCCCAACCTGGCGCCCTGATCGGCCCACCCTGCCCCATTCACTACGTGCGAGATTTCACAAACTCGTCATTTGTGGTAATCTGCCGCGGGTTCGCCCCACCAAACCCCGGAATTGCCCCGGCACTCACTCCCAATGGGGCCGGGTTACGCGCAGGAGGCCGAATAGCCG